>NZ_ANPE02000056.1 GCF_000328305.2 Arthrobacter crystallopoietes BAB-32
TGGAAAGGCACAGCATGGCGAGCCCGATCGAGGTGATGATGAAGCTTGTTGATGCCGCAAAGTTGAGGGATTTTGACAGGTACGTTGGCAGGTAGTTGAAGATCACGTAGTAGCCGACGCCGTTTAGGATCGGTAGAACCATGGCGATGCCGACGTTGCGGCGGTTCGCCGGCGTACTTAGCATCTCCCGGAATGGGCTGTTGCCGATCTTGCCTTCCTTCTTGCCCTGCTCGAAGACCTCCGTCTCGCCGATCGTGCGTCGGATCCACAGACCCGCGAGCCCCAGCGGCAGCGCTACGAGGAACGGGATGCGCCAGCCCCAGGAATTCATGGCCGCATCGTCGAGCAGGGACGTCAGGACTATGCCGAGCGAGGTGCCGCAGAGCAGCGCCGCGAAGCTGGCTACCTGGACGAATGATACGGAGAAGGCGCGTCGGCGGGGTTCGGCGTGTTCGCCGACGAATGTCATGGCCGCCGAGACCTCGCCGCCGGCCGAGAATCCCTGAGCCAGGCGCAGGAGGAGGAGCAGGACCGGGGCGGCAATGCCGATGGCCGCGTACCCGGGGGTGAGCCCGATGAGCACCGTAGCGATGGTGATAATCCAGATGGACATGAGCAGGGCCCGCTTCCGGCCAAACCGGTCTCCCAGCACGCCCAGGACGATGCCGCCCAGCGGGCGGAAGAGGAAGGTTACGCCGAAGATGGCCCATGTCGCGAGGATTCCGACGGGACCAGAGTCCTGCGGGAAGAAGACCTGCGCGATGATGGGCGCCATGGCGCCGTAGATGCCGTACTCGTAGAACTCTATGAACATGCCGGCGCTGCCGGCGAGGGTGGCCCGTCGGCGGTCCGCCGAGGAGAGTTTCGCCTCAGTGCCTTGCACGTTGGAGGTTGCGGTCATGATGGTTGTCCTAACGCCATTGTTGTAGGGATTTCAACCGTGTGCAGCGGGATCTCAGAGCTGCGCATGCGCCATGAGGGCGAAAGCCTCTTCGGTCGGCGCGTTTTCAGTAGCCAGATCGGCGATTGCCTCACCGACTGCTGGCATGAATTTCGCCCCCTGTCCGGAGCAGGGCGAAGCGACAACGGTTCGGCCGATGCGGTCGAGGATGAAGTCGTCGTTCGACGTGGTGGTGTAGAGGCAGGCGTCGCCACGGATTGACCGTGGCTCCAGGCCGGGTAGCCATTCCTCCACGAAGCGGGTGATGAGTTCGCGGTTCTCTTCTGTGGGGACCCCGTCGCGGTGGGAGGGGGTTACCCGCTTGCCGGGGTCGTGCCGGCCGACCTTGATGGCCGGCTCCGGCCCGGCGTCGCCTCCCGAGGGGAGCCCGAAGAGCTGTGCATGGCCCTTGTAGACGAACACCGGCCATTCGTCGCCGGCCCGGGATTGCCGGAAGTGGAAAACGTTCTGCTCGGTGACACGCACCTCGGGCTGCGGCGCCTCGGTGAGAATTTCTGGGAGGATTTCCGGCAGCCATGGACCGGCGGCAACGATGAGGGACCGCGCACGGAACGTCCCGCCGTCGGTCTCAACGTGCACACCGTCAGAATCCTCGCGCGCCTTGAGGACCCGCGTATTGGTCCGGACTTCGGCACCGTACCTGCCGGTCGCTACCGAAAGCATGGCCCGGATCGCGGCCTCCGGATTGACCACGCCCGCCTGAGGGTGAAAGAGGACCTGCGTCGGGAACCGAAAGAACGGCCAGCGTTCCTGCGCCGCTTCTGGGGAGAGCAGTTCGCACGCCACGTTGTTGGCGACGACGGCCCGGTGCAGTTCGCCCGGGCGCCGGGCCTCCCCGAAGTCCAGGGCGCCCGTGTAGCGGAGGAGCCCCGTCCCGGACTCGTCTTCAAGTTCCGTCCACAGGCGCTGGGCGCGGCCGGCCATCGCCGCGTAAAGCGGCGAGGCCAGCGCCGTGCGGAAGATCCGCGATGTGCCGTGCGAGCTCCCGAGTGTATGGTTCAGGTCGTTGGCCTCAAGAAGCAGCACGGACCGGCCCCGGCGGCTCAACGCCCAAGCGGCTGAGCTGCCGGTCAGCCCTGCCCCGATCACAATTGCGTCATACATGGGTTATTGCGCCTGTCATTAGAAGGATGGCCTCTACCTCGAGCTGGCCGTGGGGAAGGTCTGATTGGACGAGTGACCGGGCGGGTGGGACGGACCCTTCGGAGAGGTATTCCCGGTAGATCGTGTCGAATTCGCCGGCCTGGGAAGGATCCTTGAGGAACACGGTTACTTTGACCGCATCCTTCAGGCTGGCGCCCGCCTCCGCGGCGACGGCGGCCAGGTTGTCCAGGACGATCCGCGCCTGCTCCGCAAACGGCTTGTCAACGTGCCGGACCCCGTCTCGGGTCCTGGGTGTTTGCCCCGCAAGAAAGACGAACGGGCCCGCTACCACGGCTTGGCTGTAGTGGCCCGCCGGCGGCGGCGCTGATTGGGTGCTTACTGCGGTTGCCTGAAACATCGGGTCAGCCCACCGGAACCGCTGCGGTGGTGGCGCGCTCGTAGAGGGATTGGAGGACGTCGACAATGCGGCCGAGTGCGATCCGCCATTCTTCCTCGTCCCGCGCGAAGCAGATGCGGAGGTGGCCCACGCCACCAGGTCCGAACTGGTATCCCGGGCTGATTAGCACGTTTGCCTCGCGGGCAAGAGCCTCGGCGATCTCCGTGTCCGGCAGCCCCAGAGCGCGGACGTCAACGAAAAGGTACGCGGTGCCCTGCTGCGGCGACATCTTGAGCCACTCGAGCTCCGAGAGCTTGGCAATGGTGAACTGGCGGATCTTGGCGAGGTCAGCCACCCTCTCGGCGACCCATTCAACGTCCTTCACGAGCCAGCCCTTCAGCACGTTCTGCGCATAGGCAGGGGCGCGCAGCGATGTGAACGCCAGTACATCCTCGGCGACCTCGACGACGTGGTCCGGGGCAACGACGACGCCGAGCCGGTAGCCGCTTAGCGATTCGGTTTTGGACGGCCCGAGCAACGTGACTGTGCGCTCCCGCATCCCCGGCAGCGAAGCCAGATGCACAAACGTGGTGCCTGGGTAGACGAGGCGGCTGTACAGTTCGTCTACGAGCACCTGGACGTCGTACCGAACGGCAAGTTCAGCGATCCGCTCGAGCACGGCCTGCGGGTAAACGGTGCCGGTGGGGTTGTTTGGGTGCGAGAAGACGATGAGCTTCGGCCCCTCGCGAAGCACCGACTCCAGCCGCTCGAAATCGATCGTCGGATGGGCGCCATCCGTGAGGATCGGTACGTTCCGGATGTTGGCTCCGAGAAAAGTCAGGATGCGCTCCGAAAACAGGTACTCGGGGTCGAAGAGGACTACGTCGTCACCCGGGTCCACGAGTGAGGTGAGCGAGGTGAACAGGCCGGCTTGGGTTCCCGGTGTGAGCAGGATGTTCTGGTCTGCGTCGACGTCGAAGCCCAGCCAGTCGGTCAGCACCGGCGCTAGCGCGGCGCGGACCTCGTCGCTACCGCGGTACAGCGAGTAGGCGCGGCTCCCGTCGGCCGCCGCTTCCGCGAACAGCTCCTCTGCCCACTCGGGGGCGGGGAAACGGACGGTGTCGAAGTGTGTGGTGTCGAGGGCATCCGGACCGGTGCAGGCCAGGAGTCGACGGTCCGCCTCGCGGACGGTGACGCCGTCGATCCGTCCGTCGATTCCGGCGGCGTGGACGCGTCTGCTGGTCTTGGAAGCGGAGCGGTTCTCTTTGGGTCCCGCGGTGTGGTTCTGCATGGTCATTTGTGCTCCTTCTAACGAGTGGGTGCGGTCGGGGTGGCGGCAGGACCGAAGCCGCCGCCACCGGCGGTCTGGATGGCAATGGTCTGACCCTTTGCGAGTTCCTGTCGACAGAGCGAGGGCAGCTCGATGGGTTCCCGGTCGGTGGCCATCCATACCTTGGCAGCTTGGCCGGGCTCGCCGCCGTTGAGCCCCCAGGGGCGGGTCGTCACGCGGCTCGTGGCGACGACGGCGGTGGCTGCCGAGGTCGTGACCTCGAGTTCGCGGATGAGACCGTCGCCGCCGCGGTGGAGGCCACTGCCGCCGGTCCCGGTGGCGATCTCGTACCGCTTCACCATCAGCGGGTACTCCCGCTCGATGACTTCGCACGGGGTGTTCCTCGTGTTCGTCATGTGGGTGTGGACGGCATCACCACCATTCAGGTCCGCGCTGGCACCTTGGCCGCCGCCGTACGTCTCAACGTAAGAGAAGTAACCGCCGGTGGAGTCGTCGATTCCTCCGATGGTGAGGATGTTCTGGCTCCCGCTGGAGGCAGCGGGGACCACGTCCGGAGCGATCTGGTGGAAGGCACCGAGCAGGGCATCGACCAGACGCATCGAGGTCTGGGTGTTGCCGTTGGCCACCGGGGCCGGAAACACGGCCGAGACAAGGCTTCCGGGGCGGGTCCGCACGGTGATCGGGCGCATCAGCCCTTCATTTGAGGGCAGTGTGGAGTCGGTGAGGAGCTTGACGGTGTAGGCGACGCAGGCTTCCGTGATCGCGTAGGAGCAGTTCAGCGCTCCGGCGATTTGGTCAGCCGTCTCGCTGAAGTCGAACGACAGCTCGTCGCCCGACTTGGTGATCTCGACGGTGATCGGGATTTTTTGGTCGGTTGTGCCGTCGTGCTCCAGATAGTCGGTGAACCGCGCCGTCCCGTCCGGCAACTGCGAGATGGCTGCACGTGTGCGCTGTTCCGCGTACTCCACGAGGGAGTCGCAGGCCGCGCTGAAGTAGTCGGCTCCCCATTCGTCCAGCACCTCGTGCAGGCGCCGGCCGCCGAGCATGTTCGCGGAGACTTGGGCAACGAGGTCACCGCGTGTTGTGTCCGGGGTGCGCACATTAGTCAGGACCAGGTCCAGCAAGTCCTGGGCGAGCTCGCCGCGGGAGTAGAGCTTCACGGGCGGGATTCGGACGCCCTCTTGGAAGATCTCGACAGTGTTCGTGGCCATCGAACCCGGCGCGATGCCGCCGACGTCCACGTGATGGGCCATGTTGGCGACGACAGCTACGAGGCGATCGCCCACGAAGACGGGTGTGATGACGCACATGTCAGGCAGGTGGGAGCCGCCAAGGTAGGGGTTGTTGGTCAGCAGTACGTCGCCGGGAGCGATATTCTCGAGGCCCACTTGCTCGAGGCTGCGGCGAACAAGCGTTGGCATGAGCCCCAGGTGCAGCGGGATGTGCTCGGCCTGGGCGATCAGCTGTCCGGTCGGGCCGTAGAGGCCCGCGGAGCAATCGCGGCGGTCCTTGATGTTGGGCGAGTACGAGGTCCTGATGAGGGCCATCCCGACCTCCTCGGCGATGGACTCCATCCGGTTCCGGGCGACTTCAATGTCGACCGGGGTGAGCCGAATAGCGGGCTGGGCAGCTGCGATGGTCATCGTTGTTCTCCCTTGACGATGTGCATGAACCCGAACTCGTCGGTCCGGCAAATTTGGTTCGGCCCCACGACCACGGTTGAGTCGAGCTGCTCGGCGACGAGAGGGCCGGGGACATCGACCCCGACGGGCAGGTCGGCGCGCCGGTAGATCGGCGTGTCCATCCAGCCGCCGGCGAAGTAGACCGGCCGGTGGCCGATGGGGTCGCAATGGGCGCCGCCCGCCGAGGCCTCGCGGTGCGTCTCGGCGGTCGGGACTTCGACGCTCACGCGGGCGGTGACGGCCTCGAGTTCGGCCTGGTCGTCCGCGAAGCCGTAGGACTCCCTGTGAAGCCGGTCGAAGGCGGCGCGCTGGGCGTCGGGCGATTCCTCCCACGGGACCGTCAGCTCGTAGCTCTGGCCTTTATAGCGGAGGTCGACGGACCGGGTGACAAGAGCGCCTTGCCCGGCGAGGTTCTCGGTCGCAAGGAACTCGCCGGCGCGGGTTTCGAGCTCATCGAGGAGCGTCTGAACCTTCTGCGGGGTGTCGCTTTGGGACGGGATGGTCGCGACGAAATCGGAGCGAACGGCTGCATCGAGCATGCCAAGCGCCGAAGAGACCCCGGGGTGGGGCGGAATCACTGCGGACTTGAAGTGCAGTTCCTGGAGCAGGTCTGCCGCATGAAGCGGCCCGGCGCCTCCGAAAGCCATCAGCGTGCAGTCGCGGATATCGATGCCGCGCTCGATACTGACCTTGCGGACGCCGCGGCCCATTGTCGAGCCGATGACCCGCAGGACGCCTGCCGCGGTTTCGTCATCGGTCATCCCCAATTTGGTGGCGAGCTGGTTCAGCGTGGCCTCCACGGATTCCTTGTCCAGCTCGAGCCGGCCATCGAGGAGCCGGGTTCCGAGCCGCCCGAGCGCCAGGTGGGCGTCAGTGACGGTGATTTCCGTGCCCCCGCGGCCGTAGCAGACGGGGCCGGGCGTTGCGCCGGCGGAGTGCGGGCCGACACGCAGAGCGCCGGCGCTATCGGTCCAGGCGATTGAGCCGCCACCGGCGCCGATGGTATGGATGTCGACGGCGGGGAGCCGAATCGGAAAGCCCTCGATCTCACCCGAGGTCATGTCGTCGGGGACCCCGTCCCGGATCAGCGCAATGTCGGTGCTGGTTCCGCCGATGTCGAAGCTGATGACCCGTGGCAATCCGAGCTGCTTGGCCCAGCGCGCAGCTCCGATGACGCCGCCGGCAAGGCCGGAGAGGAGAGTACGCACGCTCTGCTCGCGGGCAGAGCTGCCGCTGATCAGCCCTCCGTTGGACTGCATGACCCAGAGCTTGGGCTTGACGCCAAGGTCTTTGAGGCTGCCCTCCAGCCGTTCAAGATAGGAGTCGACCTTTGGCTGGACGTACCCGTTTAGCACTGCCGTCGAGGTGCGCTCGAACTCGCGGAGTTCGCCCGAGATGTCGGTCGCGACCACCACCGCCGGAGCGGACGGCGTCGCCCGGAGGAACTCTGCGATGCGCTGCTCGTGGCGCGGGTTCACATAGGCGTTAAGGAGGGAGATGACGACAACGTCGAGGTCGCTCCGGGCGATCTCCTCGGCCAGGGACTTGAGCTTCTCTTCGTCAAGGGGCGTCAGGACGGTGCCGTCGTGCGCCACCCGCTCCTCCACCTCCCACGTGTGTTCCCTGGCAACCAGAGGTTCGGGGCGGCGGGAATCGCGGGCGTAGAGCTGGGGTCGCGTCTGGTAGCCGATCTGGAGGACATCGGCGAACCCGGCGGTCGTGACCAGGCCGACGCGGGCCCCGCCCCGGGTGATGAGGGCATTGGTCGCGACAGTCGTTCCGTGGACGAAACGGGTCACCTCGCCGGGACCGACCTCGAGGTCTCCTAACGCCTGCCGCAGGCCCTCGATGACTGCGGCGTCCGGGGCCTCCGGGGTGGAGGAAACCTTGGCGACGAAGATCGTCCCGTCCGGCCGGGCGACAGTGACGTCAGTGAACGTCCCTCCAGTGTCGATGGCGACCCGGTACCCGTGCTCGGGACGTTCAGCGAGTTGCTCCAGTTGTTCTTGCACTACTGCTCCGATCTCTCAGACGGCCTTGAGACGCCAGTCACACCAGAGTCGCTGCATTCCTGCAAACTGTCAACACTTTAACGTCGAGAGATTTGTGGGACCACAGGAGGGGCGCTATCTTGCAGCGTTTTTGAACTCTGCAGAAAATCTCCTCGCAGATTTGGTTAACACTT
Source organism: Arthrobacter crystallopoietes BAB-32 (assembly GCF_000328305.2). Taxonomy (GTDB): domain Bacteria; phylum Actinomycetota; class Actinomycetes; order Actinomycetales; family Micrococcaceae; genus Crystallibacter; species Crystallibacter crystallopoietes_A. The sequence continues at coordinate 7,600 of NZ_ANPE02000056.1, forward strand.
TGCAGAAGCTCGTGCATACTGGGCACATGGCAATCAACGGCTCGCTGCATGTCCAGAAGGTTCGACCCGAGCCGCTACATGTCCACGTACTGCCGCAGTTGCGCGCACTGATCCTCAACGGCGAGGTCGCGCCCGGAGATCCACTGCCGGAAACCGAACTTGCCACGATGCTGGGTGTGAGTCGGGGACCGGTCCGGGAGGCCCTGCGGGACCTGGAGCGCGAAGGTCTGGTCTATTCCGCCCCGCGACGGCGGGCGCGTGTTTCGACCCTCGACGCGACGGACGTCGAGGAGATCTACAGCCTGAGACGGTCGTTGGAGACCTTGGCCGCCGAACGCGCCGCTTCCAGGGCCACTCCCGCCCACTTCGCTGAGATGGAAGCGGTCCTGTCCAAGATGGAAGCGGCGCTGGCAGCCGAAGACCTGATCCGGCTCAGCCACCTCGACGTCGAGTTCCACGACGTGATCTACCGAGCCTCAGCCCATGGCCGGCTCTACCGGGCATGGGAGGACATCCGGTCGCAGGTGACGTTCTTCCTCGTATCGCGGAATGTGTCCGCGGAGACCAGCCGGAGCATTGCCATTGACGAGCACCGCGAACTGCTGCAGGCACTCGTGGCCCGTAATGCCCCAAAGCTCGTGCTCCTCACCGAACAACACCTTCTTGGCGCTTATGAACGGCTCTCACAGGCACTTGTGAAATCGCAGGCAGTTTAGGGCGGCGAAGGGTGCCGTTAGCAACCTCAGGCGTGCGGGTTCAGGGGCGCGGCTCTGAGGGGTGAGACGCGGTAGCGCCGCAATCTGCTCGAGAGCGGCGGGCCCAAGAGGGTCCCGGTACCCGATGGATTAATTCTTCTGTACGGCTGAGAACCAGAGAGGTGCTCTAAAGCTGGTGATGCAACTCCAGTCACGCTCCAGGCATGAGTGGCGGAGCGGCGGGGATCAGCGGCACCCCATCCACAGTGGTTGCTGCGGCTTGACGCAGGTATTGGTAGACCGTCTCCCGGCCGATCCCGTAATCCCGAGCCAGTGTCGATTTCGGGATACCCGAAGCCGCACGGGCAACCAGCTCGGTCGCTTGCTCTGAGGAGAGCGTCTTTTTCCGACCGCGATAGGCGCCGCGCTGTCTGGCCAGGGCGATGCCCTCACGTTGGCGCTCCTTAATAAGGGAGCGTTCGAACTCGGCGAAGGCTCCCATGACCGAGAGCATCAGGTGGGCCATGGGGGAGTCCTCTCCTGTGAAGACCAGCCCTTCCTTGACGAACTCCACCCGTACTCCCTTGTGAGTCAGCTTTTGAACCAGAGAGCGCAGGTCGTCCAAATTCCTGGCCAAGCGGTCCATGCTGTGCACCACGACGGTGTCGCCCTCACGGGCGAAGCGGAGCAGTTCGTTCAGGTGGGGGCGGGCGGTGTCGCGGCCGGAGGCTTTGTCAGTGAACGCCCGGTCCAGCATCTGGCCTTCGAGCTGGCGCTGCTCGTTCTGATCTAGGGTGCTGACTCGCACGTATCCGATCCGCTGGCCTGTCATCCTTCCTCCAACCCGTGAGCGTCAGGTTGTAATCTATGACTTCGATCCAGAAGTGTCAGTAAACAGAAATCAGACTCCTATTCTGACAGTATTCGATGGCTTCTCTGACGTCAGGTTGGGGTGTACCTCAACCTGACGAACCATGCCTATGTTGCGCCAATTTGACGATTTGGATGGAAGCTACTCTGTTCCTTAGGAGATCCGGCGTCGCTTAATTTTGAGCGCGTAGGCATCCGTCTCTTGGCTCTGGAACAGCTTCCCGGCAGAAGACACCCATAAAAGCTTGATACGCCTCTCCGAACGCCTGCTCATCAACTGCATCGATCTGCCGGTTAGGGACGTTTCCCAGAGCTTCAGGGAGTGTGGAGGCAAGGCCCGTATGCGCTATCCAAGCTTCATCGCTGCCATAGACATACAAATCATTAATTTTGCCTTGGTAGTCATGCCGCGCCTGCTCAAACGCGCCTACCTCGTCTTCTATTTGAGCAATAGCGGCCTCGGTTTCCGCATCGGATGGAATCCTGCCGAGCGCTCTAAAAAATGCCCCGGTCGCGCTGTTGTAGGAATTTGCCGAACTCAGGTAGTCCGCGTAAACCTGGCGCCGTTTCTCGCGGTGTTCGTTCTCCTGTACCGCCCGCGTTTCAATTTCGGCTGCCTCGGTCGTGGCGGACCCAGCTTGGAATCCACCGACGAGACCTCCAGCAAATGCAAGAGCGGCAACCAAAAGAGCTGTTCCAGTGGGATGGCCAACCGCTCTGAACAGTTTACGCCCGAAAGAAATATCCGATTCGCTCATCCAACTATTATTCGCTATCTCCGCGGAGCAAAAAGGGCGGCTCGCACTAACTTACTTTAGGCCGGCCTTTTGCGAGATGGGGGAGTCACGGACATTCAAGTGCGAAGCGGTGTTCGGCCTATGGCATGCTCAAAGCGTGAATGCAGCGGATCCAAATTCCCAAGTCCTCGACCCGCAGTGGGCGGCTCTGCGAAACGCTCACGCCGCTTATATGGCGAACACGTCTGCGGCCTACGACGAGGTGCTCACCGAAGTGGCCGAGCGAATCCGATCGAGGGCCAGCATAGGTAAGGCCGATATTGGGTCCTTGCTGTTCTGGAAGCGTCTGCGCGCGGATACGCCTTGGGTTCGCAAGCTGATGACCATGAATGAGAGTCGAGTCCGGGCGGTGACGGAGAAGGCAGTGTTTGCGGTAAACGAAGCGTCATTGAGCGTGCCGGAGGCGGCTTCTGCTGGCCGACGTGCGCTCTCGCCGTTGCCCGGCTTCGAGAAAGGGGATGCCCTTGCGTCAGCGCTCCTGCTAGCTGCTGCTCCGCAGCGGATGGCGGTATACGATCGGCGTGCCCAAACGGGGCTGGAGAATTTGGGTCTCTCACTGTCCAGTGCCTCTGGCAGGTACGGGCGTTACATGGAACTGGTGGAAGTCTTGCGGTCAACAGCGGAGATTCACGGCCACATTTGGTCTGCAAGAGATGTCGACGTCGCGCTCTATTGGCTCGGTGGTCCGGAATCGGACCCCGTGCAGAACCTTCCATCTGCCTGAGTGCGCATGCCCCACGGAGGACGACGCAACATCAGTCAAGCCATCTCGTGCCTGCTAGGACTCGTCAAGGACGCCCGCATTTGATTGCATCCCGAGCTCGTTCCGGCGCTGGAGATGTGTGAGTGCCCCGATACTGGATGAGCCCTCAATGCGGCCGGCTATGAAAACCGGCGTGTATATGGCTGACAGCGCTATCGCCTGATCCAAATCGGCGCCCTGCTCCAACATTCCCTGGACGTTGGCAGTCAAATTGCGAATAGCAGTCTGCTCCGCTTCCGCTCGGCGCTGCAAAAACTTCTCCTCGGACTCGC
>NZ_ANPE02000055.1 GCF_000328305.2 Arthrobacter crystallopoietes BAB-32
TCGTGGTCCGGCCGGGCGAGAAGATCGCGACGGACGGCTACGTGGTCGAAGGGCGCTCCGCCGTCGACACTTCCCTCATTACCGGCGAGTCCGTGCCGGTCGAGGTGGACGTGGACGACACGGTCACCGGCGCGACCATCAACACCTCGGGCCGGCTGTTGGTACGCGCCACCCGCGTCGGCTCGGACACCACGCTGGCGCAGATGGGGCGGCTGGTCAGCCAGGCGCAGGCGGGCAAGGCGCCGATCGCGCGGCTCGCGGACCGGATCAGCTCGGTGTTCGTGCCGATCGTGCTGGTGATCGCGGTGGTTACGTTCGTTCTGTGGCTGGTCTTCGCCGGCGACCTGCAGGCGGCGTTCACGGCCGCGGTGACCGTGCTGGTCATCGCCTGCCCGTGCGCGCTCGGCCTGGCCACGCCGACCGCGCTGCTGACCGGCACCGGCCGGGCGTCGCAGCTGGGCATCCTGATCAAGGGCCCCAGATCCTCGAGGACACCCGCCACACCAACACCATCCTGCTGGACAAGACCGGCACTGTCACCACGGGCAAGCAGGCCGTCAGTTCCGTGACGGCGCTGAACGGCCACGCCGAGGCCGATGTGCTGCGGCTCGGGGCAGCGGTGGAGGCCGGGTCGGAGCATCCCATCGCGCAAGCCATCGTGGCCGCGGCACGGAAGGACGGCGGCGCCCTGCCGGCGCTGTCCGGTTTCCACAGCGAGGCCGGCGGAGGCGTGCGGGGCACCGTTTCCACGAACGACGGCGGTACGGTCACCGTGGTCGCCGGGCGCGGGGCCTGGCTCGAGGAGAACGGCATCGTTTTGGCCGAGGATCAGCTGCGGAGTTTCCGGGGCGAACAGGAGGCCGGGGCAACGGCGATCTGGGTTGCCGTGGACGGCGCTCCGGCCGGCATCATCAGCCTGAAGGACACCATCAAGCCCAGCTCCGCGGCCGCGGTCGCCCGGCTGAAGGAACTGGGGCTCCGGCCGGTCCTGCTGACCGGCGACAATGCCGCCGTGGCCGCCCAGGTGGCTGCCGCCGTCGGAATTGCCCCTGGCGACGTCTACGCCGACGTGCGGCCCGAGGGCAAGGTCGCCGCCGTGAAGCAACTGCAGGCGGAGGGGCGGACCGTGGCCATGGTCGGCGACGGCGTCAACGATGCCGCGGCGCTCGCGCAGGCGGACCTGGGCATCGCGATGGGCGCCGGCACGGACGTGGCGATCGAGGCGGCCGACATCACGGTGATGGGCAGCGACCTGGGCCAGGTGGTGCAGTCGATCGAGCTCAGCCGGAAGACGCTCTCCACCATCAAGGGCAACCTGTTCTGGGCCTTCGCCTACAACACGCTCGGCATTCCGGTCGCCGCGCTGGGCCTGCTCAACCCCATGATCGCCGGCGCCGCGATGGC
>NZ_ANPE02000054.1 GCF_000328305.2 Arthrobacter crystallopoietes BAB-32
TGGGCCAAGACCGCTCCTCGTGAGCGCGGCGAGATCCTGCGCCGCGCCTTCGAACTGGTCACCGAGCGCGCCGAAGACTTCGCCCTGCTGATGACCCTCGAAATGGGCAAGCCGCTGGCCGAGGCCCGCGGCGAGGTGGCCTACGGCGCCGAGTTCCTGCGCTGGTTCTCCGAGGAAGCCGTCCGCATCGACGGCCGTTTTGGCACCGCACCCGACGGCAAGAACCGCCTGCTGGTCCAGAAGAAGCCGGTTGGCCCCTGCCTGCTGATCACGCCGTGGAACTTCCCGCTGGCCATGGCCACCCGCAAGATCGCTCCCGCCGTTGCCGCCGGCTGCACCGCGATCCTCAAGCCGGCCACGCTGACCCCGCTGACCAGCCTGCTCTTCGCGCAGGTCATGCAGGAAGCCGGCCTGCCCGCCGGTGTCCTCAACGTCATCCAGACCTCGACCGCCGGCAAGGTCACCGGCCCGCTGATCAAGGACGAGCGACTGCGCAAGCTCTCCTTCACCGGCTCCACCCCGGTTGGCCAGGCGCTGATCCGCGACTCGGCCGACCGCGTGCTGCGGACCTCGATGGAGCTCGGCGGCAACGCCCCGTTCGTGGTCTTCGAGGACGCCGACCTGGACAAGGCCGTCGACGGCGCACTGGCGGCCAAGATGCGCAATATGGGCGAGGCCTGCACCGCGGCCAACCGCTTCATCGTCCAGGACACCATCGCCGAGGCCTTCTCGGAGAAGTTCGCCGCCAAGATCGCCGAGCTGACTCCCGCCCGCGGCACCGAGCCGGAGTCCAAGGTCGGGCCGCTGATCGACGGCAAGGCCCGCGACGGCGTGCACGAGCTGGTCGAGGACGCGATCTCGCACGGCGCCAAGGCCGTGACCGGCGGCGCTCCGGTGGACGGCCCGGGCTACTTCTACCAGCCCACCGTGCTGACCAACGTCTCGCCGAAGTCGCGCATCCTGGCCGAGGAAATCTTCGGCCCGGTCGCTCCGATCGTGACCTTCCACACCGAGGATGAAGCGGTCAAGCTGGCCAACGCGAGCGAGTACGGCCTGGTTGCCTACGTCTTCACCAAGGACCTCAACCGCGGCCTGCGCGTGAGCGAGAAGCTGGAGACCGGCATGCTCGGCCTGAACGCCGGCGTCATCTCCAACGCCGCCGCGCCGTTCGGTGGCGTCAAGCAGTCCGGCCTGGGCCGCGAGGGCGGCGCCGAGGGCATCGAAGAGTACCTCTACACCCAGTACGTCGGCATCGCCGATCCGTACGCGGACGAGCTGTAACCAAGCTGCACCAGGCGGGGCGGCGGGCATCGTGCCTGCCGCCCCGTCCGGCCTTTAACGACCGCGGTGCACGAAGCCGCCGGTGGCAGCGCGTTGGCCGGAGCGGCCCCTGGCACGTTGATTGGAGAGTTCCGTACCCATTCACCGGCCGATTCGTTACAGTTTCGCTCCAGTGAACGACGACGACGGTGCCGCCTCTTGAAACGATTGGCCCGTAGTGGCTGGATTGGAGCCGGTTTGGGCTCTCAATCCAGCCACTACGGGCCAATGGATCTTGGTCAGCGCAGTTCGTTGACGCGGATCAGGTTGCCGGCGGGGTCGCGGAAGGCGCAGTCGCGGACGCCGTAGTCCTGCTCGATCGGTTCCTGGACGACGTCGGCGCCGTTGGCTTCCAGCTTCTCGAAGAAGCCGTCGAGGTCCTCGGTGGCCAGGGTGATGGCGCCGTAGCTGCCCTTCGCGATGAGCTCCAGGATGGTGCGGCGTTCGTCCTCGGTGATGCCCGGGTCCACGGCCGGCGGGTGCAGCACGATGGAGGTTTCGGGCTGATTGGCCGGACCGACGGTGATCCAGCGCATGTCTTCGTACCCGACGTCGTTGCGGACCTCGAAGCCGAGGATGTCGCGGTAGAAACCCAGGGCTGCTTCGGCGTCGGTGTGGGGCAGGAAAGCGTAATGAATGGTGATGTTCATGGGCATCACGATAGGCGCGGGCGGCGGGGCTGCGCTTCTTGATTCCTGATCGGTTTGGTGACCTGCTTGGCCAGGCACGGTGGGATTCCCTCAGTGGCGTTCGCTGCTTCACGCCGGTAGACGCTCGGCGGGACACCGACCAACTCGGTGAAGCGAGTGCTGAAGGTGCCCAGCGAGGAGAAGCCGACGGCGAAGCAGACGTCGGTCACGCTGAGGTCGCCGCGGCGCAGCAAGGCCATGGCGCGCTCGATGCGCCGCGTCATCAGGAAGGAATAAGGGGACTCGCCGTAAACCCGGCGGAACTCACGGCTGAGGTGCCCGGCGGACATGTGCGCGCCGCGGGCGAGCGTTTCGACATCCAGCGGTTGCGCGTACTCCCGGTCGATCCGGTCGCGGACACGGCGAAGGACGGTCAGGTCGCGCAAGCGCTGCATCTCGGAGCGTCCATTGGCCATCGCTGCCATTCTTCCACGGACCCTTGACGCGTCAGTAGGCCAGGAGCGCGCCGTTCACAGAGCCGTTCCGCTCCTGCCATTTTCAGCGTACAACGCTCCGGGGGCCTTGCGGCAAGGCCCGGGTCGGGGCGCAGAATCGTCGGTGGATGGCGCGGGCACTGCGGCGCAGTTAGGGGAGGAACTCATGACTGATGTGATCATTGCCGGCGGCGGACCGACCGGCCTGATGCTGGCCTGCGAACTGCGGCTGCATGGCGTGTCCGTCCTCGTGCTCGAGAAGGATGCCGAGCCGACCAAGGTGGTCCGCGGGCTCGGGCTGCACACGCGCAGCGTCGAAGTGATGGACCAGCGCGGCCTGCTGGAACGGATCCTCCCGCTGGGCCAGCAGCATCCGGTTGGCGGTTTCTTCGCGGGCATCACCAAGCCGGCGCCGGAGCTGGACATGGCACATCCGTACACTCTGGGCATCCCGCAGACCACGGTCGAGCGCATGCTGCGTGAGCATGCGGCCGAAGCCGGGGTCGAGGTGCGGCGCGGCTGCGAACTGGTCGGGTTGGGCCAGGACGACGGCGGCGTGACCGCGGTCCTGGCCGACGGAACGCAGCTGCGCTCACGCTACCTGGTTGGCTGCGACGGCGGCCGCAGCACGGTACGCAAGCTGCTCGGCGTCGGCTTCCCGGGCGAACCCGCCCGGACCGAATGGCTGCTGGGCGAAGTGGAGGTAACAATCCCGCCGGAGGAACTGGCCGCCGTCGTCGCCGAAGCGCGCAAGACCCAAAAGGGGTTCGGCGCCGGGCCGCTCGGGGACGGGATCTACCGCGTTGTCGCGCCCGCCCTGCAGCTGGCGGAGGATCGGGCGGCCGGACCGACCCTGGACCAGCTGAAGGAGTCGGTGCGGGCGGTTGCCGGTACGGACTTCGGCCTGCACTCGCCGCGCTGGCTCTCGCGCTTCGGCGACGCCACCCGGCTGGCCGAACGCTACCGGGTCGGCCGGGTGCTGCTCGCCGGGGACGCCGCGCACATCCACGCGCCGCTGGGCGGGCAGGGGCTCAACCTCGGCCTCCAGGACGCATTCAATCTCGGCTGGAAACTCGCCGCCGAAGTCAACGGCTGGGCCCCGGACGGGCTCCTGGACAGCTACGAGACCGAGCGGCGCCCGGTGGCCGCGGACGTGCTGGACAACACCCGTGCGCAGGCCGAGCTGATGTCCACCGAGCCGGGACCCCAAGCCGTGCGCCGGCTGCTGTCGGAGCTGATGGACTTCGACGACGTGAACCGGTACCTGACCGGGAAAATCAGTGCGATCGGGATCCGCTACGACTTCGGGACCGGCCACGAACTGCTCGGCCGGCGGCTGCGTGACCTCCGGCTGAAGCGAGGCCGCCTCTACGAGCTGATGCACGGCGGCCGCGGGCTGCTGCTCGACCGGACCGGCAGGCTTTCGGTAGCGGGCTGGGCGGACCGGGTCGACCACGTCGTCGAGGCCAGCGCGGAACTGGGAGTGCCCGCGGCGCTGCTGCGGCCGGACGGCCACGTGGCATGGGTTGGCGGAGGGCAGGAGGAGCTGCGCGGCCAGCTGTCCAGGTGGTTTGGCGCTGCCGTCAGCGGCGGAAGAGCGAGCGGGGGAACAGCCGGTCGAGCAGGCGCTGGTGCCACGGGCCGCGGGTCCGCAGGGCGCGGGTGACGGTTTCGACGTCGGTCCAGCGCCGGGTGCCAGCGTCACCCGGGCTGTTGCCGGGAGAGCGGCCGGGAAGGCTCCCGCTCACAGCGGAAGATGGGGCAGTTCCGGAGGGCCCGCCGTCGTACGCGGTGGCGGCGTGCGGCAGGGGAGCTGCGGGGCTGGCGGAGTGCGGCAGTGGAGCGGCGGGGCTGGCGGCGTGCGGCAGTGGAGCTGCGGGGTTGGCGTAGGCAGCGACTTCGTAGTCCTGGCGGAGCCGGGCGAGCGCGGCGGCAGCGTCCGGACCGGCGTCGGCTGCCAGCTCCTTGCCCAACCGGCGGTCGAAGGTGCGGGCCGATTCCTCGGGCGCGGCCGGAATGCCGTAGTCCGTTGCGGTGTCGAGGATTTCCCGCCAGGCAGCGAGGGCGGTGTCCCGGCCGGGCGTGCGTGGGTCGAGCAGCAGCGTGCGGCGGCGGCGGGTGC
>NZ_ANPE02000053.1 GCF_000328305.2 Arthrobacter crystallopoietes BAB-32
GAACGTGTCCCCCTGCGCCGGTGAGGACGATGGCTCCGATGGTTTCGTCGTCGTCCAAAGTGCGCAGCGCCGTCGTTAGTTCCTTGGTCATGCCGGCGTCCAGCATGTTCCGTTCCCCGCGTTCGAGGGTCACATGGGCGACGGTTCCTTCGGTGCGGACGCGCACGGTGGTGAGGTCCTCAAGCACGGCCATGGTCGGCTCCTTCGGTAGTGGTTGTGGGCGGCTGCAGGGCCGCGAGTGCGAGCATGTCCTCGTCCCCGTGGCCCTGCCCGGCGGCTATGGCGGCAAGCTGCTCGACGGCGCCGGCCAGCGGCAGCGGGACACCGAGTTCGCGGGCCGCTCCGGTGCCCAGCGACAGGTCTTTGCGCAGCATGTCCAGGGTGAACGTGGGCGTGAAATCGTTCGCGGCCAGCGAAGCGGCGCGGGCCCGGATCCAGCCGGAGCCGAGCACGGTGCCGCCGAGGAACTCCAGGAAGTCCTCGCGCCGGACTCCGCCGTGTTCGGCCAGGCTGGTCACCTCCACCAGCGCCTGCGCCATGATGCCCAGGTAGAGGTTGTGGCAAAGCTTCACGAGCCGGGCGCCTTCTTCTTCGCCGGCCGGTACGACGGTCCCGGCGAGTTCCTGCAGCAGCGGGCGCACCTTGCCATAGGCCTCGGCGGGGCCGGAGGCGACGATGCAGGCGCCCCCGGCCGCGACGACGTTGGGGTTGCCGCTCACCGGGGCCGCCAGGAAGGCGGCGCCGCTGTCGGCCACGGACTGTCGCACGGAGGCCGACGCCTCAGCGGAGACGGTGGAGCAGTCGACGACGATGCCCGGGCGGGCGTCGCCGGCGAGCAGGCCGCCGGGACCGGTGATGACGTCTTGAAGGTCCTTGTCGCCGCCGACCGTGGTGAAGACAATCGGGCAACCGGCCAGATCGCTGGGCTTGTCGACGCGCTCGGCGCCCTGTTCCACCAGCGGCTCGGCCTTGGCGGGGGTGCGGTTCCAGACGGCCAGGGGGTGCCCGGCGTCGAGCAGGCGCGACGCCAGGGCGGTCCCCATCTTGCCGGTGCCGATCCAGCCGATCCGGGCGGTGGTCACACCGTCACCTCGGCCAGGGCGGGGGCCGGGGCGGCAGCAGCCGGCTGCAGGTCGACCCCGGTGTAGTAGCGGGTGCCGGCCACGTAGAGCTGGTCCGCGGGGAAGCGGGTGAGCAGCTGGCAGCCGTCCTTGGTGACCACAAGCTCTTCCTCGATGCGGGCAGCCGCGGAACCGTCCGGGGTCGGCCAGTACGTCTCCATGGCGAAGACCATGCCCTCCTGCAGCTCGATCGGGTGGTCGAAGGAGTGGTAGCGGCTCATCAGCGGACGCTCCCACAGGCCCAGGCCGATACCGTGGCAGTACTGCAGGCCGAAGGCCTGTTCCTCGGTCTCGAAGCCGAAGTCCTTGGCGGCCGGGAAGTGCTTGACGATGTCGGCGCTGGACGCTCCGGGGCGGACTTCGGCCATGGCCAGGTCCATGAACTCGCGGGCCTGCTTGTAGGCGTCGCGCTGGGCCATCGTGGCGGAGCCGACGTTCAGGGTCCGGTAGTAGCAGGTGCGGTAGCCCATGTAGGAGTGGATGATGTCGAAGTACGCGGTGTCCCCGGGGCGGATGAACCGGTTGGAGAATACGTGCGGGTGCGGGCTGCAGCGTTCGCCCGAGATCGCGTTGACCGCCTCGACTTCCTCCGAACCGTTTTCGTAGAGGAACTTGTTGACCAGCGCGACGGCGTCGTTCTCCTTCACGCCCGGGCGCAGGAAGCGGTACAGCTCGTCA
>NZ_ANPE02000052.1 GCF_000328305.2 Arthrobacter crystallopoietes BAB-32
GAGCCGCCGGAGCCGCCGGAGCCGCCGGAGCCAGCCGACGCACCATTGGCACCGTCCCCTTGGAGGGGGCGTTAGAGCGGCGGCCGGGTTCCAAAGGCGCTGCTCAGGTGCCCCCGGCCTTGTAGTCGAGGTAGGTGCGGGCGGGCGGCGGTGCCTCCAGCATCTCCGCCGTGATGCCGTGGATCTCCTCGATCTTCTGCCGGAACCAAACGTCGAAAGGATCGTCGGAGCGGGCAATCGTCCTGAACGCCTTCGCCAGGTCGTCCGCCTCCTGAAAGATGCCAATGGAATCACCCTCGGGGGTCTCCAGCAGGGAGACGACTTCCCGGACGATCCCCGCCCGCTGCCGTGAGCGGATCCACTCTTCGCGCCGGGCTCCACGGCACTCTTCGACGAGCGCAGCCCAGTCCTGTTTCTTGCCGGGCAGGATGGCTGCCGACCACGCCATGCATTCCATGGCGGCTCCCTCCTAAAGACGTTGCGCCCATGATAGGACCGCGGGGCGGACCGCCCCATACCTGATTTGAGGGAGCGCCCTGCCGCTACTGCTCCACCTGCCGGCGGCGATCGCTGGGCGCCTCGGCCGGCCAGCGACAGGAAGCGGCGGCGGCCCGTCAGGAACAGGGGAGAAGGCAAGGCAGAACTCCTGTGAAGTGGGGGAATCAACAAGGTGCTGGAACTGCCCCTTCAGCTATTCGCAGCCGGGCGAATTGTTTGATCCCGGCAAGTAAATCCGCAGTATCCACCGGGAAGCGCGCCTTGAACGTTTGGCGCCGAGGATGAACAGGCGGCATCCGGACGGCATCGGCTCCTGAACCTTTGGCCAACACTCGCGGAACCGCCGCGGTTTTCCGGATTTTCGGCCCGACGGCCCCTCTACCTTGAGCCTGTGACTACTCCAGCCCTCCCCAACCCGCACGACGTCCCGAAGCGTGATGCTTCCCGCACCCGCCGCCTGGCTGCTTCCCGCACCCGCCGCCTGGCTGCTTCCGCCGCCGCCGCAGCCGCTGGAGCCCTTGTCCTGCCGCTCGCAGTATCCGGCACCGCCACCGCCGTGCCGGAGCACCGGGACGCAGCCGGCTCCGTAGCCACTCCGGCCCAGGGGACCGCAGCTGCTGCCTCCGCCACTCTGGACCTCGGCGCAGACGACCTGCCCGAGACCCGTACCGAAACCCAGCTGGCTCCCGGCGTGACCCACACGGCCATCAACCGCGGGATCGCCAAGAACCAGCTGGCCTGGACCGTCGAGGTGAAGCTGCCCTCCGGCGCCGCAGGCGTAGCCGATGCCGCCGTGGCTGACGAGGAAACCGCGCGCCGGGTCGCCGCAAAGCTGGCAGCCGCCGGCATCGATGTCAGGGTCGAGCACGTCGTCGCCGAACAGCTCGCCGATTCCGGCGGAGACCTCGGCTACCGCGTCCGTGCCGGCAAGTTCAGCAGCCGCGAGGAGGGCGCCGAAACCGCCGCGAGGGTCAAGGCAGCCGGATACGCTTCCTCCGTCTGGTACACCGGATGGGACGGCGATTCCGCCGGCGCGGACCAGCAGCGCGGTCCGTGGAACCTGGAAGTCCTGACCATTGACCCGAAGAAGTTCGACGGCGGATTGGCGGCATCGTTCGGGTCCGACCTCGAGCAGCGGGAAACCACGAGCGAACTGGCAGCCGCGGCAGGCGCGCTGGCCGCGGTCAACGGCGGCTTCTTCGTCTTCAACTCGGCGCACGGCGCCGAAGGGGATCCCGCCGGTGCCGCTGCCTATGCAGGCGAGGTCCTCAGTGAATCCGTAGGCGACCGTCCCTCACTGGTGATCGATGGCCCCAAGGCAAGCGCCGCCGTCGAACGCACCACCTGGCGCGGGACGGTGGCGGCCGGGAACCAGCGCCTTGACCTCGACGGAATCAACCGCGTGCCCGGCCTCATCCGAAACTGCGGCGGTGCAGATGATATGCCGACGAACGCGCCGAAGCACGATGCCACCTGCACGGACGCCAACGAACTGGTTGCGTTCACGGGCGACTTCGGTCCGACCACCCCGGCCGGCCCCGGACTGGAAGTCGTGCTGGATTCCCGCGGCAAAGTGACAGCAGTCAACCGCACCCGCGGTACCGCAGTACCCGAGGGCGGCCGGACTATCCAGGCCACCGGCACGGAAGCCGGACGCCTGGCCGAACTCGCCGGGCGCGGGATTCCACTGAAGGTCGACTCCGTGCTCGCCGGTGAAAGCGGCAAGGACCTCCGGCTGGGCAAGGACAGCCACGTGGTCAACGGCGGCCCGCTGCTGCTGCAGGACGGCCGATTCATGGTTACCGCAGCCCGCGACGGCATGGTCCACGCCGACAACCCGGGGATGTTCTACGGCTGGGTGCACCAGCGCAACCCGCGCACCATCGCCGGCACCGACGCCGAAGGCCGGCTCATCCTCGTCACAGCAGATGGACGGCAGACCTCCTCGCTCGGCTTGAGAATTTATGAGGCAGCCACCGTCGCGAAATCCCTGGGCATGGTGGACGCTGTCAACCTGGACGGCGGCGGAGCGACCACTATGGTGGCTGGGAACGCGGTCCTCAACACGCCGTCCAATGAGGGCGGAGCCGAACGGGCAGTCGGCGACGCGCTGCTGGTGCTCCCAGCGAGGAAGTAAGGCGGAGGGCCGCTGCTCCATCCCTGTCAGAAGGGTGGTGGTTCGGGGTTGTCGAAGGGGTCTGGTGGTGGCGGTGGTGGTGGTTGGACGCCGTGGGAGATCCAGGATCCGTCGGGGTAGCTGGTGTAGGCGTGGCGGGATTTGGTCTGGTGGTGGAGGACGCCGTTGTCGCCTTGCCAGACGCGGCCGCCGTCAGCGTGCTTCGACAGATGATCGGATTTGCAGCGCAGTGCAAGATTATCCAGTTCGGTCTTGCCGCCGTGCTCCCAGGCCAGGGTATGGTCGAGTTCGCAGTCCTTCCAGTGGGTGCGGCAGCCCAGTCCCCGGCAGGTCCCGTCGCGGAGCCGGACTTCGCGTTTGAGCCATTCGGGCGGGTGTCTCATTTCGCGGGCGACCATCAC
>NZ_ANPE02000051.1 GCF_000328305.2 Arthrobacter crystallopoietes BAB-32
TAGGGATAGTGAGTGCACAAGTAAGCCATAGCAGCTTCAAGCTTGTCGGCCATCAGAACCCCTTGCTCCTCGCGGCGCGGATATCCGGGAATAACTCGGTGGAAGTCGTGAGGTAAGTTTTCAACGTCCTCCAAGCGGCCGCGTCTTCGATGCGGGTCATCAACGCATCGTTGATCGTCGTCCGGTCTTCGTGCTCTATGACGATGGCGGCAACCGGCGTGCGAGTCGTATCGTCATAGGCTCTTACGCCTCCCATGCTCCGTGCCTTCATCGTAAACGCTTCCACTGTCTTTTTGTCATACCCAAACTTGTTGATCATGTGGGTCAGGTAGTAGTCGTAGCGGGCTGGGAAGGCTCTCTGGCACGTCCCTTTGTTCCATACATCGTCCAGGAGCCCTTGACCGATCGGGTAGGTAGGGCGACCAGGTTTCTCGTACGCCGAGTTTTTGGATATCCGAGCGAGTAGGACGTATGAGTCGCCCGAACGGATATATCCGCTGATCCGGGTCTGGGTGTTGTATAGATCCAACTCGTAGAGGAGCCCGGTCATCAATGAATCGAGCATGCCCCGAAACAAGGCGGTCTGCTCTCCCAAATCATTCTCAAGTCTAGTAATTGTCGCAGCCTGCTCGGCGTACGTCGGTTTTCTGAGCAACCCGCCGAGACCACCGGATATCCCAAGTACTAGATAGCTCCAGAACATTGCTGGAGTCCACCAGTCAGGGGAGTCGTCGTTGAGAAATGCCGTCAAGAAGCCGATGAGCCCAGCTAATGCGAGGGCTAACTGATGCCAGTGGTTAAGAAGAAAATCCAGGAAAGCGTGCGCGCGGCGTCTCGCGACGCTTCCTTCACTAGCCTCCACGGCGTCCGTAGTAATAATGCCCCCAAGCATCAGTAGTTCAAACTGCAGCCTTGTGAGTTGGCTGATGTTGTCTCAAGCCAGAATAAATGACCCACACTAAGCCTTCTGTATGGCGGCAAGCGCGTTGGGTCACAAATGGAAGGTTTCTGGTCAGGGACAGGTTGGCTTTGGCGCCCCGTCACCAATTCACATGCCCTTGAGCCAGTCGATGTCGCAGACCCGCCCAAGCCTGGCTAGAGCGGCATCGTACTTGTCCGACAGTTCTTGGTTGGCGTTCACTTCGCCCATCGTGCCATAGACGCCACTTGACATCTTCGCCGTGAACTTGATGTCGTCGCTGACGACGGTGGACGCCTTTGCCGCCAGCAGGGTCATCTGTTCGCCGACCTGATTGGCAGCACCTTCGGTGGCGACGTCCTCGTTTTCTAGCGCCAGGACGGCCTTTAGCTCTGAACAGGTTTCTTCAGTCGAGAGCCGTACCACTGGCACTTCTGTCGCGTTCGGTGTCTGTGTGCATCCACTGATAGAGGCTGCGACCAGCAGAACCATGAGTGTGAATAACGGTTTCATTTCTCCCCCGACGTTCGCGTGGAGCCCAGTATATTTGGGCCGGTCGTGCCCAACTGTTCGTTGGCAACGGCGGTTTTCCACCCTCGTGTGGCGCGTGGGATCTCTGCAAAGGAAAGACTTAGAGGACAAGCAACTTGGACGCTAGGGCTGATCGGTGGCGAGACGGGCAAGCGCACGCACACCTGCGGCGAACTGGTCAAGTTTCAGTCGAACGTGACCGTTTTGTAGAGCCTGCTTGTTGGCGCCCAGTTCGTCCAGTTTCAGGGCCATAAGTTCACTGGGCACCAGGCGGGGTTTCGTCCGGTTTATCCATGGCCAACGTTCAACTGCCGCCTGTTCCCGTGATGCTAGGTAGTCACTGGGTTTGAACTCAGCTTCGGATGTCACCTCAACCACTGCATAGCAGTCGCCGGTGGCAGCGGCACAGATGAAAACGAGGTCACCCGGTTTGAAACCAGGTCGTCCCTTTGCCGGACTGGCGAACAATGACTGCTGGCACCACCCACCCAATTTGGGTTCCCCATACTCGAGCTTCACCCACAATCCGCGACCGTCACGTGCATCTGAGAGAAGTCGCTCCGCGAAATGCAGTGCAGAATCAGCATCCAAATCATCTGAGGGCATCTGGTGAGCGCTGGTCAAATCCCGGGCTTTAGTGAGAACTGTGCTGAGGTCCTCCAGGGTGACGTCACGCGCTGGCCAAGTGGTGACGACGCGCTTCGCGTCAGCTACTTGGTCGGGGGTGAGGCTAATGCCGAGCTCGAAATTGGAAGACGCGGAGCTTCCAAGACCCGCTCCTGTCAGATTTGCTGAACCGACCAGCCCACGAGTACCGAAAAGGTACGCCTTCGCATGGAGCCGTGGCACATGACGGACTCGAACCCCACTCCCCATGAGGTCTTCGATGCCTTTTAGAGATAGATAACCATTCGCGACCGCGCTCGGGTCAAGACACGTGAGGAGCTGCCAACTGTAACGCGAATCTTTGGCTGCGGAGGCTAACTGCTTGCAGACTTCAATGGTCAGGTAGGGGCTAGCCAGAACCACGTTGCCATCAATAGCCTGGATTGCGTCCCTTAACCACCCGGCCGCTTTCGTATGCAACTGGCTTTCGATCCCCATGTTAGGAGGGTACTTCGTACATGCGCTTTAGCACCGGTGCGCCTCACCGGCAGCACGCGTTGGGTCGTCTCATGTAAGGACCCTTTGCTGGGACGCGGCGGTCGCTCTAGCTTCCTGCCGGCGCCGCCCCGGATTCCCGGCGTCGGGTTGTCTCAGCAATGCGTCTCAGTAGCAGAATTTTCCACAGTGCAGGAAAGAACCTTTGATGGGATCGCAATGTCTGTCGGCAGTAGATCGGTCGTCCGCTCCTGCCGGCAGTCTTGAAACTCTAGGGATTTGAGGCATCTGCAAACATTCACCCGAGTTTGGAAGCGCACAGATACGCCGCCATGGTCCTAATGGCTACAGTCGCGACATTCTCAACGCTAAAGGGGCCACCAGCGAGTTGGTTGGTGCCCCCATGGTGGCCTACTCGAAGCGAACTGAGTTTAATACCGAGTTCAGGGGGCAGCCGGGCCGCCACGCGTGTCCGTAACCCTCGATCTTCGCCTTACCCTAAGCAGATTTTCCGCTGAGTGCAGCAGGGCTACCTTGCTGCACTCGTCCGGAATCGCGCCCTCCGGGCCTATGGATTCCTGTAAGACGCGCCCGTAAAACTGCCCGGTGCTATTGCTGGGCCGATTGCAGGGTGCCATCGTTCTTGTAGAGCCAACGAGGTGTGTCGTCATTGATCATGTAAGAAGTGACATCATTCTGCGGGGGCTGAAACTCGCCCAAATCGTTCACCACGAGTGTCCGCCCAGATCGGACAATTGATGAGCCGG
>NZ_ANPE02000050.1 GCF_000328305.2 Arthrobacter crystallopoietes BAB-32
CTCGACGGCGTCGGCCACGTCGATCACAGTCATGTTCGGCAGCACGCGCATCAGCGCGACGTCGTCGATCGCCTGATGGCTCGGCCCGCCCGGCGTGGACAGCCCCGGCATGAACCCGATGATCCGCACCGGCAGGTTCGGGTAGGCGATCGCGTTGGCGATCTGGTCGTACGGGCGCCGGGTCGCGAAGACGCCGAACGTGTGCACGAACGGGGTGAAGCCGGAGCGGGCCAGTGTGCCGGCCATCGACATCATGTTCGCCTCCGCCATGCCGGCGTGGACGAAGCGGTCCGGGAAGCGCTCCTGGAACAGGTCGATCTCGCACTGGCGCGTCAGGTCGCCGGTCAGGCAGAGTACGTCGGAGCGCTCCTCGGCGAGCTTCACCAGGGCCTGGCCGTACGGCTTGAGCGTGGTGGGGTACGGGGCGGTGCGGAAGCGCGCGGCTTCCGGTGCTTGCGTGGTCACAGGGTCTCCAGGGTCCGGGTCAGTTCCGCTTCGGCGGCGGCGGCCAGCTGCGGCGGAAGTTTGATGAAGTGGCCGTCGGCATCCTCCGGCAGGCAGTCCAGGCCGTGGACGGTGGACGTGCGGCAGATCAGCACGGACGGCTTGGCGGCCTCCGCGTCCGCTTTCCGGAGGGCAGTCACGACGGCGTCAATGTCGTGCCCGTCGATGTCCGCCACATGCCAGCCGAAGGACTCCCACTTCTCCCGCATCGGTTCAAGGGTCGTGATGGCGGAGATCGGGCCGTCGACCTGCGAATCGTTGGCGTCAAGGATGACGATCATGCGGTCCAGGCCGTGGTGTGCCGCGAAGATCGCGGCCTCCCAGGTCTGCCCCTCCTCGAGCTCGCCGTCGCTGATCAGTGCGAAGACCCGGCCGGCGTCCCCGCCCCGCAGCTTGTCTGCCAGGGCAAAACCGGCGGCGGCGGACAGGCCCTGCCCGAGCGAGCCGCAGGTGTAGTCAACGATCGGGGAGCTTTCGGTACCAATGGCTTCGAGGGACGAACCGTTCTTCCCGTAGCTGTCCAGCTCCTCGCGGCTCAGCAGTCCCAGCGCGCCGGCTGCCGCATAGGGGGCGATGATGTAGTGGCCCGGCGAGCAGACGAACCGGTCGCGGTCCCAGTCGAGGTCCGCGAAGACCGCGGCGACCTGCTCGGCGCTGGACAGGGCCTGGCCGAGGTAGCCGAAGCCCTGCGGCGCCACCATGCGGGTGGCCTCCAGCCGGATCTGGGCGGCCAGGCGCCGGGGGTCGATGTCTGCCGGCGGTTGCCGGCGGACCGGTGACTCGAGGTCGATGTTCACCGAGTGCTCCTTGTCGTGGGGGTTTCCAGGTTGGTGGCGGCGGTCGCGATCCCGCTGTGGTGGTCCATGGCGAAGCGTTCACTGCACAGCTCGTCCAGCTGTCCGAGCAGCCGCTGGTGGGCCGGGTGATCCCAATACTGGGACAGCCCGTCGTCGTCCAGACGCGCCAGGCAGCCGTGGCCGAATCCGCGCTGCAGGCCGGAGGGGTTGATGTTGCGGCCCCAACTGATCTCGTGCAAGGCGGCGCAGTCGCCGGCGATGGCGTCGGTGAATTCGGCCAGGGCCGTCTCCAGGTCGGCGTCGCGGCCCTCGGCGGCGGCAAAAAGTACGTAGTGCTCCAGCATCAATTGCTCCTAGTCCTGGTTCCGCGGGATGCCGTTGAACGAACCGAAGCCGCCCTTGAAGAAGAGCAGCGGCTCCCCCGGCCCCTTCTCGCCGAGGTCACGCACCCGGCCGAGAACCATGTAGTGGTCGCCCGCTTCGTAGACGTGCTCGACGCTGCACTCAATGAAGGCGAGGGCGCCGTCGAGCACCGGCGCTCCGGTCAGCCCGGGCTGCCAGTCGACGCCGGCGAACTTGTCAGTGCCGCTCTTGGCGAACCGCAGCCCCAGGTCCCGCCGGTCGACGGGCAGGATGTTCGCGCAAAAGCTTCCCGTACGTTCGATCTGCGGCCAGGTCTTCGACGTCTTCTGCGGGCTGAACATCACCAGCGGCGGCTCCAGCGAGATGCTCACCAGGGACTGCGCGGTCATGCCCACAGGTCCTTCAGCGGTCTGCGCGGTCATCACCGCGACCCCGGTGCAGAAATTCCCCAGCACCGAGCGCATGGCCCTGGCCATGTCCTGGGAGTCAACGATCCGGGCGGGGTGTTCCTTAGTAAGAGTGCTATTCACGATGTCTCCTTGCGGGGATCGGTGGTAAACCGGGTGCTGGGATGACGACGCGGTTCACCAGGGCTAGTGAAAGGAATTGGAAGGGGCCGCCGGAGATCAACACGGGCTCCTTGGCACCCCATCGCGCACGTTGCGGACCATGAAAAAGGCAGGTCTCTGGATCGGTTCTTCTGTTTGGCAGTGGACAGAGGAACTAGCCGGGCGTGCGGCCCTGGGAAGAAGGCTGGTGTGTGTCGATCCTCTTGAAGAGTTAGACCTGGATCGACAGGGGATTGTCGGCACCGAGCAGCAGGCGTCCGTACACTTCCTTGCCAATTTCGGGAGTTGCGAAGGCATGCCGCGCCCCGGTGTTCGCATCGCTCCAAATCCGGGCGAGTATGCTTCCTTCAGCAAAGGCGCTTGCACCGTTGGCAGTCATAAGCAGATCAATGGCTTCCTTGCACAGCGTGACGGCATGGCCGGTGTCCATCCGCATCCGGCCACGGGCCAAGGCGCTGGGCTGCTCACCCCGCTCGGCATAATTGTCGATGTCGTTGCAGGCCCGCGCGAGCAGAAGGTGGGCGGCATCGATGTTGCTTGCGGCCTGTGCGAGGGCAAGCTGGTGCGTTGGAGAGTTCTTCGCCTCCGTGTAAACGGTGTAACCAACAGGCCGGTTCGGCAACTTTCCCAAAGAGTATTCCAATGCAGCCTTGGCCATGCCAATAGCAGGTGCTGCCAGGATCACTGTTCCGACAGGCAGGAACGAAGCCCGCGAAATTGCTTCATCCTGTCCGTGGGAAGTCGCGTAACGCCCCTCCGCTAAATCCTCGAAGGTCTGCACCGCATGATCGGGGATGAATACGTCCTCAACGACAATCGTGTTACTGCCCGTCCCCCGCATTCCAACGGTGTACCAGGTGTCCTTAATGGTCCACTGATCCTTCGAAACCAAACCCAACGCCATCGTCGGCTTCCCATCTCGCCCATCGACCATCATGCCCAATGTGGCCCAGTCGGCAACGGCACTTCCAGACGCGAATGCATACTCCCCGCTTAGGACGTAGCCGCCTTCCGCCGTCTCGCCCCGACCGAGTTCATGCCGGCGTGTCATACCGGGGAAGAAGATGCCGCAGGCCTTGGCATTCGGGTTGCTCCCCCAGATTTCCTCCTGCGCGCTGTCGCTATAGGTCACTGCGAACCATGTGCAAGCATTGAGAAGTGCCGCTGACCAACCGGCTGCTCCATCAGCTTTTCCTAGCTCTATCAGGACCTCGATCATGGTGCGGACATTCGTTCCCGGGCCGCCCAGACGCTCAGGCACCAGAAGATTGAAGAGATGAGCCCCGTCAATCGCTTCAACTGCATGGGGGGTTATCTGACGGTCTTCCTGTCCTTGCTGGGCTTCTTCGCGGATTAGGTTGTAGAGGCTTCGAGCACGCTCAACGATTCCCTCATCGATCCCAGAATCAGTACGCTGTTCAACAGCCGTAGTAGTCATGTCCAGTTCCTTCTCGTTGGATGATTCCCCCCACAGAGGCTTAGTCATTTACTGTGATACAGCCCATATGTCTTCGCCCATGGTTTTTCTGGTGGAACTTTTGCCAGGTTTTATGCAGCGAGAACAAGTAGGGGCGTCAGGCGGCAAGGAACATGTACTCAATGCATATAACGATTGGTTTCCTTGTGGCCGAAACACGAAGAGTTTGCCTTCCTACGTGGGGTCATCCAGACTCTGACGCCACTGCAAGGAGCATAAAAAGACGCTGGAACGGAGGAACAATGAGCCTGTCCTGGGTCAGGAATCTGGATGCAACTCCAACAAGCCAGAGCTACAGTTCGCTGGCGACCAAACGCCGTGCGGCGTCTGTCATCGGTGAAGCCGCTGTGCGTTGGAGTATCCAAACCGGGCGACGGTTGGCCGATCAGATTCTGTTCAGTGTCACCGATCCCTCGGCACCGAGAGACATCGAGGAAATCGAAACACTTCGACGTGCAACTGAAGCCAGCACGTTGGACACACTGGCGGGGCTGGTCAGCGGCGACACATCATTTCTCGCCCGCTCAACGGAGCCCAGGGACAATGTGGCGTTCTACGTGGCCAGAGAAGTTCCCCTCCATGAAGTAGTTCGAATGGTCCATGTCGGCCAAGACTTCCTGACCCAAGAGCTTCTGAAAGGCATCGAGGAGATCGTCCCCCTGGAGCTACGACTGTCTACGGCTCAAGAGACAGCGCGTGAAGTCGCCGCCTGCTGGACGTGGCTCATACGCAACGTCTTGGAGCTTTACGCCGTCGAACTGGATGCATGGCGCAAGAGCCAGGCTGGCCGGCAGCAGGCAGTCATTTCGAGGATTCTCCAACGAAAGCCCCTCGACGCAGGCTCGGTAAGCAGGGAACTTCATTATGATCTCGGCCACTGGCACAGGGCTGTAATCCTGTGGCTAGAGGACATCGATATAGACAGTGCAAGGAGCTTCAACTTTGAGAAGTTGGCACAACGTATACACGAACGAAATTACCAACGCGCAAGCAGCTTGGCGCTTCGCTCTGGTATCGGAAGCATGGAGCTGTGGTTCGCCGGTACAACTCCAGCCGAGGCACCTCCGCTAACGGAACAGACATGGTGGCCGTCTTTTGTGCGGGCAGCGCAAGGGTCAGCAGCAAAGGGGATAGAGGGCATGCGTTCAACGCATGAACAAGCGAAGGACGCTGAGCGCATAGCCCGCCTGTCAACTCCTTCGGCAGTCCTGACCTCCTACGAGGGCATTGAGGTTGTGGCCATGCTCATGTCCTCTCCCTCGCGTGCCCGGGAACTCGTACTTCGACGGCTCGGTCCACTCGCAGAGGACACCGCACGTGCACGCGAACTGCGTGAGACTCTAGCAGCGCATATCGATACACAAGGGTCCTTAACAAAAACCGCTGAAAAGCTACACGCTCACCGGAATACAATCGCCTATCGAGTCCAACAAGCCAATGCGCTCCTACCCGAGGGGCAAAATTTCTTGGGGCTACGCGCTGCCCTCGAATTGGCCGCCATGTTCCCTAAGAACGTGTTGGGTCCACCCCCGGTTCAAATCACTCCTAACTTGTGAGGATTCATCTACTGCAGGAAGAGCGTTCCTAGGCCCAAGCCCTACCCCGCCGGGTTCCACCGCGAGGCCGTCGTGGTCTCTCGCAAGCACGAAGTGCCGGGAGCAGATCGCCAAGGACTACGGGACCTCCGGGGCGACCTGAACGTGCACCCGGAAGCCTGGCGTTCGGCTACCGGTTCATCGCCGACGAATCTCACCGGCCGTGGGCATCAGCGCCGAGGAAAACCGTGTGAAGCGGCATAAACCGCATGGCAGGCGCGCCTATTCACGAGGACCTCGTGAACCGGGATTTCACCGCGGCAGCTGTTCCTCCAAGCCCATCCGGTCGACAAGGCCACGTAGAGGATAAGGAAACACAGAGCCTCAGGTGTCCCAATAGCCGGTCCTTCACCGCGACACCTGATCAGCACTCCCCAACTCAGGAAAATCCCCTATAGACACTGGCCCCGTCGATTCGCGTATACCTCGCCCGCAAAAAAGCCCGGTGAAGGTGCCTCAACCGCTACACTCAGCGTGTGACTGCACACCTCGTCGGATACGCCCGCGTTTCAACCAACCAGCAGGACCTCACCGCACAGCGCAATGCACTCGCTGCCCTCGGCGTCCCCGAAGATCGGATCTACACCGACCACGGGCTGACAGGCACGAACCGCGCCCGCCCCGGACTGCGTGAAGCCATCGCCGCCGTCCGCGACGGCGACACCCTGGTCATCACCAAACTCGACCGGCTCGCCCGCTCCGTCCCCGACGCTCGCGACATCATCGAAGAGCTCACAAAGAAGAACGTGAAGCTCAGCATCGGCGGATCCATCCACGACCCGGCTGACCCGGTCGGCCGGCTCCTCTTCAACGTCCTGGCCATGGTCGCCGAATTCGAAGCCGACCTCATCCGCGCCCGCACCCGCGAAGGCATGCAGGTCGCCAAGGCCAAAGGCCGGCTCCGCGGGAAGCAGCCAAAACTTTCCAAGAGTCAGGAAGCCCACCTCGTCTCCCTATATAAGGGAGGAAACCACACCACCGCGGAGATCGCCGAACTGTTCAAGGTCGCGCGCAGCACCGTGTACCGCATCGTCCAGCGCACGCCCACCGCCTAGGGTGCGTTGCTTAGCCGTGCGTGACCCCGACGGACGGCTTAATGCACGGTGTCAGCGACGCCCGCTCAGGCCGGCGAGCCTTGATCCTCCTGCCGCCAAGTATGCTTTCCGTATGAACGACACCCGGCAGCTCAGTGCCCTTCTCGATGTGACAGAAGACCTAACCTTCAGTGGGCAAGCCAACGGAGGCGGTGTTGTCCGCTCGGGTGCACGACTGCATCTCTCTGGACAAATGAACGGACGCCTAACGGTTGAAAACGGCGCACATGCGCATCTTTCTGGTCAGCTCAACGGCACTGCGGAGGTCTTGGGCACTCTCGATGTCACAGGTCAGATCAACGGCCTCCTCCAAGTACCGGAATCTGGTCAGCTGATGTTCGCGACCGGCTCATCAATTGTCCGATCTGGGCGGACACTCGTGGTGAACGATTTGGGCGAGTTTCAGCCCCCGCAGAATGATGTCACTTCTTACATGATCAATGACGACACACC
>NZ_ANPE02000049.1 GCF_000328305.2 Arthrobacter crystallopoietes BAB-32
AAAATCGTTGTCACCTTTGGCCCTGCGCTGGGCACGTACGCCAAAACCCTTGCCGTCCTGGAAGCCGGCGCAGACGTCGCCCGGCTCAACATGAGCCACGGGGACCACAGCGTCCACGAACAGACCTACCGCCATATCCGCAAGGCGGCCGCCGAGCTGAACCGCCCGATCGGCATCTTCGCGGACCTGCAGGGCCCGAAAATCCGGTTGGGCCGGTTCTCCTCCGGACCCCACGAACTCACCGTCGGAGACCGGTTCACGATCACGACCGAGGAGATCGAGGGCACCGCCGAGATCTGCTCCACCACCTACAAAGGCCTTCCCGGGGACGTCCGGCCGGGGGACACACTGCTCATTGATGACGGCAAGGTCGCGTTGCGCGCCCTGAGCGTGGACAGGACCAGGGTGGTCACCGAGGTGACCGTCGCAGGCGCCGTCTCCAACAACAAAGGAATCAACCTTCCCGGCGTCGCCGTCAACGTGCCGGCCCTTAGCAGCAAAGACGAAGCCGACCTGCGCTGGGCGCTGCGCACCGGGATTGACATGGTCGCCCTGTCCTTCGTCCGCAACGCCGCCGACATCCGGCGGGTTCACGAGATCATGGACGAGGAAGGCCGGCGCACTCCCGTCATCGCGAAAATCGAAAAGCCCCAGGCCGTGGCCGCACTGGCCGAGATCATCGACGCGTTCGACGCGATCATGGTCGCCCGTGGGGACCTGGGCGTCGAGCTACCGCTGGAAGAGGTGCCGCTGGTGCAAAAACGCGCTATCGAACTCGCGCGCCGGTGGGCCAAGCCGGTCATCGTGGCCACCCAGGTACTCGAATCCATGATCGAGAACCCCCGTCCCACCAGGGCGGAGGCCTCCGACTGCGCCAACGCCGTGCTCGACGGCGCGGACGCGGTCATGCTCTCCGGAGAAACGAGCGTGGGCCACTACCCGTTGGAAACCGTGGAAACGATGGCCAGAATCATCGAATCGACCGAAGAACACGGACTCGAACGCGTGCCGGCCCTCGGCACCAGCCCCCGCACCCGCGGCGGCGCCGTCACCCGGGCAGCCGTCGACATCGCCAACCAACTCAATGCCCGCTTCATCTGCACCTTCACCCAAAGCGGCGACTCTGCCCGGCGGCTTGCACGGCTGCGGCCCGCCCGTCCGGTGTTAGCGTTCACTCCCTCAGCGGCCACCCTGAACACCTTGGCCCTGACCTGGGGAATCCGGCCGCGCCTGAGCCCACCCGTCCAACACACCGACGAAATGACCTCCCAGGTCGACAGGCTGCTGCGAGACGAGAGCCTCGCCGCACCGGGAGACCTGACGGTCCTCGTTGCCGGCTCACCGCCAGGAACTCCCGGGTCCACCAACTCATTGAAGGTGCATCGCGTCGGCGACCTGACCGACTGAGAATTTCCCACAAAACCCAACATCAAGGCTAGTCACACTGCCCTCGGAATAAGGCCCAACTACCTGATCCTGCCGTCGAGCGGACCGCTCCTGAAACCGTAATAGGCAACAGCCGAAAAAAGTTAGCGAAGAGGTGCTGCGCCCCCCGGCAGAGCCTCTTCGCTGGCCTTCATTCGGCCACCGATGACATATGCGCCGTTATCGGCGTATTGCGACCACGGGAGTTTAAGGCGTCGCAACTACGCTTGCTGCGATCTTGAGGGCCGCGGGGTAGCTAAGCGCGGAGCCAGTCTCGACGAAGTCGTGGCCATACCAGAGCTTGGCGAAGTTACTAAGGTTAAGGTCCGCCAGCTCTGGACCGATCTGCCGTCGACGGGCAAGGAGAATCAGCCTCTCGATTGCTGACGAGAGTTTCCAGGGCGAGTTTCTCAACTGGAAGGGGCCTAACGTTAGCCCCGATCGGCCGAATGCCAGGACGTGGAACGTCCATTCGACTCCACGTATAAGGAGCCTTCGTTCATTTGTTTCGACGAGTGCTATCGAGCAGAGCAGGTTAGCCCACTCAATATAATCGGCAGATTCCGTGTATCGGTGGATCCTCTGTGCCATACGGCGAAACTGCGCTGATTCGGCATAGTCTCGCAGACGCCATGTATAGAGCTGAACGGCGTACTCCTGATCAGCCCGCTTCATCCCACTCCCTTGGGCCCTTCCGGGACTGCCGGTTCAGCGCATTTCGGGCACCTCTGCCCCAAGCCGTAAAGATCGTCACCACTACTGCCGTTATGATCCAGTCACGAAAATTCTCACTGACGTACTTGCCGATATTCCCTTCGCCGGCTTCGCGCATTAGCTCAATAACGTATCCGCCGAGAAGGGACAGGCCACCATAGCTGATGAGTAAGGAGAGGTAGAGACCCCAAACCATCTTGGATCTTTTGGAGATGCCGTAGGGTAACCCGTGGAAGATGATTGGCCAGAGTAAGAGAGCTGCACCCAGGAAACCTACGGCGGCCAGTGATAGGCCAGAAACGCCGAAGACAGAGATACCTGCTCCGATCAGGAACGGGTAAGCGAGGCGGCGTATCATTGCCGCTCTGGTCATCTTGTCGCTGACCATCAAATCGTTGCCGAACCCGGGAATCAGCTCGCTCAACGCAAAGTAGGGGCCTAGAAGCTTGGCATCCACCCGTACGGCCAGGGCGATTACGGCTGCGGGAACAATAACAATCGGCCATGGCGCAAGTTCAATGTTCATGGCTTGAAGCCTTCATGTTCATACTCGATCGCGTCACTCGCTCTAAGAGAAATTCGCGAGCCATTGGGCAGGGAAACAGGTGCCTTCCGGGATAGGTTCTGGTTCTGCCGGCCCGAACGTGAGCTGCCCTGATTGAACGGCAGCAGCGTATCCGCTCATGTCGGGATACATCGTTCGGGTGGATCTGTTGAAGTTTCGACTCAGGTATAGGCTCATTTGAGATTTGACCTCGGGCGTGAGCACGATACCCATCACCTGCACTCCCGTGGGTCCTGTGTTGGGGTAATCGACATCCTGTGGGTCTAACTTCAGCGCGTCGACGTAGACAGGCATGTCTGGTCCCGCAGGAAACCCCTGCACAGGCCCGTCTGAGGGCGCTGAGGGAACCGATGACGTTAGGAAAAGCCCTTCCTGTACAGTCATGCGCGCGTCCCGCACACGGGGTTCAACCAGGACGGCCTGCTTGTGGTCTTCCGAATACTGCAGGGCGGCCCTGAGCTGCGCTTGCTCAACGATGCCTATTGAACTCGCCTGGCCGTGAGGCAGGTCGGTCGTCCAGAAGATCTTCGAATCAGAAACGGTCATCGAGACGAGCACGCCGGGCTCGTCTAGATACCTTGGGTCCGAGCAAGCAAACCAGAGGGCGGTCATCGGGTTATAGGAGACATCGATGAGTCTCGTTGGCACGCCATGGTGCTGGAGCATCGACAGGAGGTGCAAATCCGGGACCCGCCCATACTCCGTTATCCCGATGCCCCATCGCCTTGCGTTCTCAAGGTATTGCCGTTCGCGGTGCGCAACTTCGTCTTCGGAAACTACGATCTGTTCCGATTCGAGTTGGCGGATTATCGACGACTTGACTTCGAATGAGTCGCTTGGGAGGCCGCGCCATAGGACTTTACCGATGTAACCGGGGCGGAACCCGATTTGGCCAATGAGGTTCCACAGCTCGAAGACGTCTGCCGGTTCTAAAGCCCAGTAGCCGCTCCAAGGTCCGCTTCTTTGCATCATGTCCCCTACAGCAAGCCATCAGTCTTAGCGGACATTTTCCGGTCAACGATGTGCACTATGCCCATAAGCAAACGGTCGGGAGCGTGCAGAACCGCACTCATTAGATTCCTGAAAATCTTCGGCAAGCCAAGGATAAAGACCACAACAAGTGGGGCCACGATGGCCGTCCCTAACGGGGAAGATATCCAACCGATAAGCCATGCGGCTGCAGCATCCATACTCATAAGCAACAACATAGCTTCGGACACCGACATTATCGCTTGTCATCCTCGTGGGTTACGTTGTGCTCAGGCGCAGTATTGCTGCGGC
>NZ_ANPE02000048.1 GCF_000328305.2 Arthrobacter crystallopoietes BAB-32
TATACCGATCATTCCGCGAATATCGTTGGACTCGGAAGGGTCAGCGATGCCGAGTTAAAGTGGCTCTATTCGTCCACAACAGTTCTTGTTGCAAGCGCGCAGGAGGATTTCGGGCTCACAGTATTAGAGGCCAATCTCGAAGGCACGCCGGTAGCGACCATCCCTGCAGGCGGTTATTTAGAGACAGTCGCAGAGGGAATCAACGGTTTTATGGCGTCCGCGGCAGAGCCGCGAATGCTGGCCTCAGCCATAATGGACGCGATGTCGCTTGAGTCGCCATCTTGTCAGGACTGGGCCCTCGAATTCTCAGTGGATAAACACATTCAACTGCTGGAAGGTGCTCTGGCACGTGTATCGCAGTAAAATTCTTGTCGTTGCCCGATCCACCACAGCACATCACCTTGCAGGGGGAATGGAAAGTGCTTACGAGGGTGTTGTTGCTGCTCTCAAGGAGCATGGCTTTAGAGTTTCGCTTCTAACCACTTCTGGTTATGACAGGGCGGCACTGCCTTCTGGCTACGAGAATGTTTGGGAGATTACCTCCCATCGACCAGGCAGATATTCGTTCAAATGGTGGCTGAATACGTTTCGATCCCGGGCGGAGTGGATGCGTTGGCAGCCGGATCTAATCTTCAGCGTCAGCAGCTCTGCCGGCGGAATGGCTTTGATTCGGGACCGTTCCATACCGGTTATCGCGCAGAGTCACGGCACAGCTTGGGCCGAGATCTGCTCTTCTCTCGTTACCATTCGCCCGAGAGAGTGGATAAAAATACCCCTTAACCTTTCCAGAATTCCACGGGAATTATTGACCTACCACACCTGCAACAAGGTTGTGGCTATTGGGTCTGCCGTCGAAGCTCAACTATCCGGAAATCCAAACCATGTCTCCCGAAATAGGATTACTACTATTCCAAACGGCGTCGACATTAATCGCTGGTCCTTCGATGCTGAAGCTAGAATGAGGGTTCGTGCTCATTATGGCATTCACAATAAGTCTTGTGTCGGAATTTTTAGCGGTCGGCTTCATCCACAAAAAGGCGCAGACATCGTACTCGCCGCTATGGCGCGCTCTTGTCAGCCAGTCGACTCACAGTTATTCATTTGTGGGGAGGGACCTCAGCGCAGTTTGTTAGAGAGACGAGTGAAAGAGTTGCATCTCGAGGGAAGAGTTCACTTTACGGGAAGGCTTCCGAGTAGTTCCTTGCGCGAAGTTATGTCGGCCTCAGATGTTCTACTTTTTCCGACCCGTCGGCGTGAAGGACTTCCTCTGAGTCTCTTGGAAGCATCGTCTAACGGACTTCCGATCATCACCGTGCCCAATGCCAACGTTCCAGACGAATTTGGCGACCAGGCAGTCATAGTCAATGGCACTTCAGACGCTCTGGCTCGAGCATGGAGCGCGGTGCGGATTGAAGAAAATAGAGAGTCTAAACTCCCTTACCTATTCTCCACCGAGGGCTCCCATCGTTCGTACATTGATCTTTTCCAACATTCTTTGAAAGGGTAGTATGCTGTCGTATCTAAACCCCGGCATGTTGTGGTATAAGTCATCACTGCTCCACAGGGCGGGTCGGAAACGAACCGCTAGGTGTCTTAAGATCATCAATTATGTCATATTTCGTGCTATTCTCCCCCCGGAAGTGGAATTGTCGGGACCGGTATCTCTGGGGCATTTCGGTTTGAACGTTGTAGTCCACCCTAATTGCACCATTGGTCGCGAAGTGCATATCTGGCACGGAGTGACTATTGCAGTCAGCGATTCGCCGGGCGCCGATTCCCGCGTTTATATCGGTGATAATGTCGTTATCGGTACAAATTCGGTCGTGATAACGCGTGAAAAAGAGGGCCTGACTATTAGCAATGATGTTCGTATCGGCGCGGGGAGTGTAGTCACGCGAAGCATTACAGCTCCGGGCAGCTATGCAGGTTCTCCAGCTAAAGCGATTAATCGAATCTAGACGTCATTTTCGCAGCAGGCTAGGGCAAGGAATTTGGTTCTGTCATTGTCGTACGCAGAGGGAACTGTGAAGTTGTCGACCTTTCGTGGCTGCAGCGCTCTTTGCCGTCATGAACTGTTCCGACCTTCCGCAGGGAAGCCAAATGTTGCTGTCGTTGTGGCGAAAGGGATGTTGCGGATTTGACGCCGTGTCTGGGGAAGATCTGGCAAGGCCGGAGGGCAGCTGCTGACAATGGGGCAATGGAACCGCTCAGGAAGAATCTTTCCTTCGTTTCGCGGCTCTCCGTGGTTCGTGGTGAAACCTGAGTTGCACACCTTGAGGCCGATTTCGCGATCTTTCTGATGTTTGCCCTAGTCAGCGCGGTGCGGTTTCGTCTCATGGGTAACTAATTCGGGTGGTTACGATGGCGTGGTGTCTCCGTTTTTGCGCAAAGTGAAGACCGGGTCCGGCGCTACTGCGGTGCAGATCGTGGACAAGAGCGGCGGGAAGTACCGGATCGTTGAGCACCTCGGCTCTGCCCGCACTGATGCTGAACTGGCGGTGCTGATGCGAGCTGGGCGGGACAAGCTCAACCCCGGCCAAGAGACGCTGGAGCTCGGGATCGAATCGCGACCGGACCCGACACGCGCGGTCGTGCAGTCCAGCGCCTCCCGGCTGCTCGTTGATGCCATCCGGGCCGCCTACGAGACGCTGGGCTTCGGCGCGGTCGAGGACGAAGCATTCTTCCAGCTCGTGCTGGCCCGGCTGGTCGAGCCGACCTCGAAGGCCGACAGCATCCGCGTCATCGACGAACTCGGCATCCCGCCGGTTCACCGCAACACGTTCACGAACGCGCTCAAGCGCTGCGGAAACAATGACTACCGGGACCTGGTGGCCAGGGCCTGCTTCGCCTACAGTGTGTCCACGACCGGCATCAGCCTGCTGCTTTACGACGTCACGACCCTATATTTCGAGGCGGAGAAGGAAGACGACTACCGCAAGGTCGGCTATTCGAAGGAACGCCGGGTCGATCCGCAGATCGTCGTCGGCCTGCTGGTGGACCGCTCCGGGTTCCCGCTGGAGATCCACTCCTTCCAGGGCAACAAGGCCGAAACCCACACCATCGTCCCGGTGATCCAGGCGTTCCAGGAACGCCACCAGGTTGCGGACATGGTCGTGGTCGCCGATGCCGGGATGCTTTCCAACATGAACCTGCAGGCAGTCGATGACGCGGGGCTGCGGTTCATCGTCGGCTCCAAGCAGGCCAAAGCACCCCAGGACCTGGCCGCCTATTTCCGCTGGCACGGCAGCCACCACGACGACGGGCAGACCGTCGACACGATCACCATGCGCACCAAGGCAGCCGACCCCTCACGAATAGACAAGCGCGCCGAGCCTGTCTGGGACCCGGAGAAGAACAACGACCAGTGGCGGGCCGTATGGCAATACCGGCGGAAACGAGCCGTGCGGGACCGCCAAACGCTGAACCAGCAGCGCAACCGGGCCCTGGCCATCATCGAGGGGCAGAGCCGGCCGAAGACCGCCAGGTTCGTCCGCACCACCGGAAACACCAGAACCTTCGACGAAACAAGCTACGAACGCGCCATGAACCTGGTCGGCTGGAAAGGATACGTCTCAAATATCCCCGCCCGGACCATGGCCGCCGCCGAACTCGTCGGCTCGTACCACGACCTCTGGCACGTCGAGCAGTCCTTCCGAATGTCCAAGAGCGACCTGGCCGCCCGCCCGATCTTCCACCGCACCAAAGAAGCAATCGACGCGCACCTGACGATCGTGTTCACCGCGCTGGCCGTCGCCCGCTACCTGCAGCACAAAACAGGACTGAGCCTGAAGAAAATCATCAACCAGCTCAAACCCCTGCGCGAAGTCACCATCAACATCGGCGGACACGAACTCACCGCCGACCCCCAAATCCCAGAAGACGCCGCAGAAATCCTTCAAAAGCTCGGAATGCCTGGGTAACTAAACGTGTGCAACTCAGGCGCTCAGGAAGAATCTTTCCTTCGTTTCGCGGCTCTCCGTGGTTCGTGGTGAAACCGGGTTCGTGTCCTTCGACGTAAACGGCTCGTAGCCCTGTTGTGATGGATGTTCTTCACGCATTCATCAATGACAGGAACTACGAGCCTTGACCGAGCTTACTTTGCCGTGCCTCGATGCTGCCAGCGTCATTTTCAACCTGCCGGACTACCGGGTCCTGAAGGCCGAGG
>NZ_ANPE02000047.1 GCF_000328305.2 Arthrobacter crystallopoietes BAB-32
GCCGCTGGCCCGGATTGCCGGCCGCGGCGCCGCCGCCCTGGAGCCGCAGTTCTTCGGCTTCGCCCCGGTGGAGGCCGCCAACCAGGCCGTCAAGCGCGCCGGGATCAGCTGGTCGGACGTCGCCGCCGTCGAACTCAATGAAGCCTTCGCCGCGCAGTCGCTGGCCTGCATCGACAATTGGGACATCGACCCGGCCATCGTCAACGCCTGGGGCGGCGCCGTGGCCATCGGGCACCCGCTCGGAGCCTCCGGCATCCGGATCCTGGGCACTCTGGCCCGCCGCCTGGAAGCCAGCGGCGAACGGTGGGGCGTGGCCGCGATCTGCATCGGTGTTGGCCAGGGCCTCGCCGTCGTTCTTGAAAACGTCAACGCAACCAAGTAAGGAGGCACAAAGCGCATGCTCACGATCGCCAATTCGGCGCAGGACGCAGTGGCCGAAATCCATGACGGCGCCACAGTGCTGATCGGCGGCTTCGGCAATGCCGGCCAGCCGATGGAACTGATCGACGCGCTGCTCGCCTGCGGCGCCACGGACCTGACCGTGGTCAACAACAATGCCGGCCAGGCCGACGCCGGCCTGGCGCTGCTGATCAAGGAGCGCCGGGTCAAGAAGATCATCTGCTCGTTCCCGCGCCAGTCCGACTCCTGGCATTTCGACGCCGCTTACCGGGCCGGCGAGATCGAACTGGAGCTCGTGCCGCAGGGCAACCTGGCCGAGCGCATCCGCGCCGCCGGCGCCGGCATCGGCGGCTTCTTCACGCCCACCGGCTACGGCACCATGCTGGCCGAGGGCAAGGAAACCCGCACGATCGACGGCCGGGGCTACGTCTACGAGACGCCGATCCACGCCGACTTCGCGCTGATCAAGGCGCTGAAGTCGGACAAGACCGGCAACCTGGTGTACCGCAAGACGGCCCGCAACTTCGGCCCCATCATGGCCGCGGCGGCCAAGCACACCATCGTCCAGGTCTCCGAGATCGTCGAAACCGGCGGACTGGATCCGGAGGTCGTGGTGACCCCCGGCATCTATGTGGATACCGTCGTCAAGATCGAGCCGCACGCGCCGGCAGCTACCGAACATGAGGTGAACCAGTGAGCGAGAAACTGACCAAGGACGAACTGGCGCAGCTGGTCGCCAGGGACATCGCCCCCGGCTCCTTCGTCAACCTGGGCATCGGCCAGCCGACCCTGGTTTCGAACTACCTGACCGCGGAGCAGGACGTCACCCTGCACACCGAGAACGGCATGCTCGGCATGGGTCCGGAGGCGCAGGGCGACGAGATCGACGAGGACCTGATCAACGCCGGCAAGATCCCGGTGACGGAGCTGCCTGGCGCCTCCTACTTCCACCACGCCGACTCGTTCGCCATGATGCGCGGCGGCCACCTCGACGTCTGCGTGCTCGGCGCCTTCCAGGTGTCAGCGGGCGGCGATCTGGCGAACTGGCATACCGGTGCTCCGGATGCCATTCCCGCCGTCGGCGGCGCCATGGACCTGGCCACCGGTGCCAAGGACGTCTACGTGATGATGTCCCTGTTCACCAAGGACGGCAAGTCCAAGCTGGTGCCGGAGTGCACTTACCCGGTCACCGGGGTGAACTGCGTGACCCGCGTATACACTAATGAGGCAGTTTTCCTGATCACTGCCGACGGCGTGCGCGTGCGTGAGACCTTCGGCACCACCATGGAGGAACTGCAGTCCAAGATGGACGTGAAGCTCCTGCCGGCCGAATAGCCGCAGGGAAAATCTGCAGCAGGGGAAAATGACCGAGACCAAACTGCCGGGCGACCAGTTCGTCCAGTCGCTGGCCCGCGGCCTGGCCGTCATCCGGGCTTTCGACGCCGACAACACGAGCATGACGCTCAGCGAGGTCTCCAAGCGCACGGGACTGACCCGCGCCACCGCCCGCCGTTTCCTGCATACCCTGGTGGACCTGGGGTATGTCAGGACGGACGGGCGGGTCTTCGAGCTGACCGCCCTGGTGCTGCAGCTCGGGTACTCGTACCTGGCGGGCCAGTCCCTGCCTCAGCTGGTGCAGCCGCTGCTGGAGGAACTCTCCTCCGAGCTGCACGAATCCACCTCCGCGTCCATTCTCGACGGCGGCGAAATCGTCTACATCGCGCGGATCCACACGCGGCGGATCATGACCGTGGGCATCGCGGTGGGAACGCGCTTTCCGGCCTATGCCACGTCCATGGGCCGGGTCCTGCTGGCCGGGCTGCCGGAGCAGGACCTCAAGGAGTACCTGCGGACCGCGGAGCTCAAGCCGCTGACGGCCAGGACCATCAGCACGCCGGAGGGCCTGCTGGCCGAGCTGGACAAGGTCCGGGAACAGGGCTGGTCCCTGGTCGACCAGGAGCTCGAGAACGGCCTGCGCTCGGTCGCCGTGCCGATCTTCAATCCCGATGGCAGCGTCGCGGCCGCGCTGAACATGTCGATGCAGGCTTCGCTGGCGGACAGCACCCCGGACCTCGAAGCCGCCGTCAGTGCGGCGCTGCCGAAACTGCAGGCCGCCTCGGTGAAGATCACCGACGCCCTGCGCGCCCAGCACTAGGAAATTTCGCCGGGGCTGTTACCTTTTTGTTATATTGCGGTTATGCTGCCCACCGCTAGCCCCACTCCGGCGCGCCCGGAGGAAGTCCAGACCGCCAAGCCCCGGAGGTTCCTGCCCGAGGTCCAGGCGCTGCGCGCGCTGGCCGTGCTGCTGGTCGTCATCTACCACTTCCAGCCGGGGCTGCTGCCCGGCGGCTTCGTCGGCGTCGACGTCTTCTTCGTCATCTCCGGCTTCCTGATCACCGGCCACCTGCTGCGGGAACTGCGGCGGACCGGCAGGGTCTCGCTCAGCTCTTTTTGGGCCGCCCGCGCCCGCCGGATCCTGCCCGCGTCCCTGGTGCTGATCGCCGTCGTCTGTTTGGCGACCTTCTTCCTGAGCCCGGCGACGCAGTGGGAACGGATCGGCTCGCAGGCGCTGGCCTCCACCTTCTACGCGCAGAACTGGGTGCTGGCGGTGGAGGCGGTGGACTACATGGCATCCGGCAGTTCCGCGACCGCGCTCCAGCACTTCTGGTCGCTGGCGGTGGAGGAGCAGTTCTACCTGTTCTGGCCGCTGCTGGTCCTGGCCGCCGCACTGCTGGCCCGCCGGCGCGGCCGGAGCATGCTGGCCGGCATCCTTCCCGCCCTCGCGGTCGTGGCGGCGGCGTCGCTGGCCTTCAGCATCTGGTTCACCGCCACCGGCAATCCCGCGGCCTACCTCATCACGCCCACCCGAATCTGGGAACTCGCGCTCGGCGGACTGCTGGCGGTGGTGCTCCGGGATCCGTCGCGCCATCCCCGGCTGCGCACCCTCCTGGCCCTGGCCGGCACCGGAGCGATTGTCGCCGCGGCGCTGCTTTACGACGGCGCCACCTCCTTTCCGGGCGCGGCCGCCCTGCTGCCCGTGCTGGGAGCCGTCGCGGTCATCGCGGCGGGACGCACCGCGGGCGCCTTCTCGCTGCATCCGGTGACGGACGCGCGCCCGGTGCAGTGGCTGGGCAACATTTCGTACTCGCTGTACCTGTGGCATTGGCCGCTGGTGGTCTGGTTCCGCACGCTGGCCGACCGGGGCCCGGGGCCGCTGGAGAGCGTGCTGCTGTTCGGCGCCTCGCTGGCCCTGGCCGCACTCAGCTACTACTTCGTGGAAACCCCCGTCCGCCGAGCCGGCTGGCTGGCCCAGCACCCCAAACGCCCGATCGCCGCCGGCATCGTCGCGATGGGCCTGATTGGACTGCTCGCCGTGGCGCCGGTCCAGCAGCGCGAACAGTTGGTGGCCGAACGGGCCGTGCAGACCCAGGAGCTGCTCGCCTCGCCGCCGGAGGACTTCGGCGCGGCGGCGATGGACGGGCAGGCCGACCGGAGCTTCGCCGGGCCCGAGAAAGTGATTGTTCCGGACCCGAACGTCGCGGTCGACGACGAGTTCGACTTCGGGGACTGCGTCGGGCAGAAGACGGACGCCGAAACCCCGGAGTGCACCTTCGACTACAGCGGCGGGGACGGCACTGCCCCCACCGTGGCGCTGGTCGGCGACTCGCACGCCGGCCAGTGGACCCCTGCGCTGGATGCCATCGCCAAGGAACGCGGCTGGAGACTGCTGACCTACATCCACAATTCCTGCCCGTTCAACCCGGAGCCGCGGACGCTGGAAACCGAGGGCGACCTCGAATGCACCGAACCCAACCGGGGCACGATGGAGCGGCTGCTGGACCGCGGCGACATCGACGCCGTCGTCACCACCTATTCGGCCTCGTCGGTCTTCGAGGACCCGGGCACCGGTCAGCGCCCCGGTGTGGCCGGGTTCGCGCAGTACTGGAACCAGCTCGCCGATGCCGGCATCGATGTCTATCCGGTGGTGGATACGCCCACGCCGAGGGCGGGTGCTGATCCGCGGGACTGCGTGGACCTGCATTACGGCAGCCCGGAGCGCTGCAGCCAACCGCGGGACGAGGCATTCGACGGGAAGGACCTGACCCGGGAGGCGGCCGAGCTCGCCCCGCGGGCCCGCGTCGTCGATCTTTCCGACGAGTTCTGCGGCGCCGAATCCTGCCCGATGGTGGTCGGCAACGTCATGATCTACCGGGACTTCGACCACGTCACGCGGACCTACATCCTGACCCTGACCGAGAAGCTGGAGGATGCGCTGCTCGCCGCCAGGAAAGCGGGCTGAACCGGCAGCAGCCGATGCCCATTCATGTCGATTCCACCGGCTGTTTACCTCGGCATGAGTGACTGCCAGACATGCAATCGAAGGTCCGGCGCAAGTTCCTGCCCGAAATCCAAGCCCTGCGCGCCCTCGCGGTCCTCATGGTGGTCGCCTACCACCTCGAGCCGCGCTGGCTGCCCGGCGGCTTCGTCGGCGTCGACGTATTCTTCGTCATCTCGGGCTTCCTGATCACCGGGCACATGCTCCGCGAGGTGGAACGCACCGGGACCCTGTCGCTGCGCAACTTCTGGGCAGCCCGCGTGCGCCGCATCCTGCCGGCGGCCCTGCTGACCATCGTGGTGGTGCTCGCGGCGACGCTGCTGCTGAGCCCGATGACGCAGTGGCCGCAGATCGGCGTCCAGGCGCTGGCCTCCACCTTCTACGTGCAGAACTGGGTGCTGGCCTCCAACTCGGTCGACTACCTGGCCGCCACGGATTCGGCGACCGCGCTCCAGCACTTCTGGTCGCTGGCGGTGGAGGAGCAGCTCTACCTGTTCTGGCCGCTGCTGGTTCTGCTCGCCGCGGCCATTCTGCGCCGCCGGCGCCGCCG
>NZ_ANPE02000046.1 GCF_000328305.2 Arthrobacter crystallopoietes BAB-32
TCTGGGCTTGGGCGCTAATCGGACCTGAGTGTGCAATTCTTGCCTCAATGTTGTCTACTAACTCGATTTCGTCGGCTGACAGAAGTCCTGGGTGCTGAACACGAATATCGTCAATAAAGATCACCCATCGATATAGCTGGTTCCTGGAGGCCCGCGGCCGCAGGCTGAGGGCCGCACCTTCCCTGGCGCGTTGGCCCGCATCCGTTCCAACTAGCCGGCTTACGGTGGGCTGCAGCCGCATAAGAGCGCTCCGGATTCGTCTGCGTTCAGCCCGCTGTAGCCGAATACGGTGGTAGGCAGGAAGCGCGAAGCCCACAGCGAAGCCGATCAGGGTGAGCGCAACCAGCGTCCGATAGCCCGCGTAGACAATATTCGAGACGCTGCTTTCCGTCCCAGCTGCCTCCTGCGCCACCAGCAATAGCTTCACCGCAACTGCCAGAACTCCGACAAGACAAGAGACGGCAGTGATGTCGAACCCGACACGGAAGGACGCAGTTTCGCCGGTCCTGTCCCGGCGAAGGCACTCGATTCCCGTATAGCCGGTGATGAGCCCAATCCAGGCGAAGAACAGGCCCTGATACCAGCCGATGGTTGGGATGCTCGCGAAAATGTCCGTGAAGTTAGTGGCTGACCCCGGTGTTTCTGAGATGAGCAGCAGGACCGTCTGGACAACCGATAAGGCAATTCCCGCCAGTACCAGCAGACGCCAGCGAGCATTTGATGCCCCCGTTGCCGCAACGATCAACCGGCTGAGTTCGGTCATGCCAAGTCCTAAGACAATGTGGACGACCAGATTCAGAATGTTTCGATTGCCCAGTACGGCGTCAACGGCCAAGTACACCGGATCAATATTTAGCGTCGAGCCGATCGACACGGGAAGCATCGCCGTGAGAATTCCCGGTTTCCACCCGAACTTCAACCCAACGATCCGTGTAACGACCACAGACCAAAGGATGAGAGCTGGCAGTATCTGCAGCAAGCTCATCCAAAGACCTTTTCGAAGTCACTGGTAGGCGCAGTCGGCTTGTCCAGCACGATCCGAGAAAGCAGGTAGGCCACTTCCTCAGCGGCTTTTTCCACGTCGTTCCATTGCGGGGACCGGGCAAGCATCCTTTTGATGCCTTTCCTCTGCCCCACATGATTGAAAACAGATGGCATGGAAGCAGCGAGACCGTCGCACCCCTCATGCTGCAGCAGAATATGGCCGAGCTCGTGGCAGATTACATGCCTTCGGTGTAGTTCCGAATGATCCTGCGGAACCAGAATGTGTGATTTGAACTCAGTCTCGAGCCAAAGTCCCGACAAGCCAGGAATAGTTGAGCCGGGCACGCTACGGACGGCAATCGGCTTACCGTGCGCGGCTTCCACAGATCTTAAGAGCACGTCAAAAGATATCTGGCTTGTGAGCTCAAGCTGAGCGACAACGGCCTGCGGCGTCCGATGCGGGATGCTGGAACCCCGAACACCATCCCAAGTTTTTCGCATTTACTTCTTCACCACACCAAAATTTCACACATGACTCACACATGTGTGAGTAGACTGTTTGTCGGGCAGTATCCACTCCCGAGTACCTTGAACTCCGCTGCCCACATATATCAGCAATCCAGTAACAGCGTTTGCCCTGAGGAAAGGGACATGCCAGGAAAGAGCAAGATTAGGCCCGGCCGGCTGAACCTAGTCGGCCTGTCATGCCATGACGTTCTGTCACTTTCAGTCCTTGATCAGCAGCTCATCACGCTGCAGTCGGTAAACGACGAATTGGAAGGATCAATCTCGTGTTTTCCGACACGCCGAACAGCCTCACATCAATCGGTTACAGTAACCGATTGAATTGCCCCATGGCTATCTCAGGAAATCGTCGTGGCGGGCGCCGCAGCAAAGGCGAACGCCACCTCATTGGTGCCCGCATGCCAGTACATGACGCCGACAAGCTACGAACCGTCGCAGAAGCGGAAGGAAGCACGGTTAGCGATTACGTTGCCCGTGTGATGCACGAACACCTGATGACCATCGATCTCGACTCGCTGTACGGTCAGGAGGCCTTGCCTATCAGCCGAGCCAGTTAAACGAGGAAGGCCCGCATATGCGGGCCTTCCTATGAAGTTGTTCAAGCTCATCGTTGCGATTCCGCCAAGTCTCCTCAACGAAGAGCTTCATACAGATACCGGGTTTTTCATGCCCTTTTCTATATGGAGTTGATTCCATCATACACGCACACCTTTTTACAGAGGGTGATGCTTCCGAAACAGCGCTGCACGGCGTGTCGAACGGATGCAGCCCACGTTTTCCAGAACGGGAGCAGGCTCAGGCTGAATGGCGAGCCCTGGCCCGCCTGATCGCGTCGCAGCCGCGCGTCCGCTTATCCAAGGACGGCGGCAAAACCTACCGCGACAGCGGCGAGCGGGACCTGTCAGACTCGCTCCCGTCTCTCCCCGCGGCCGTACGCACCTGCGGTAGGGATGGGCTGGTTCGTACCATCTGCCTGGACCTCGACGCCGGCCGCGGAGGGCAGGAGCAAGTAGACAAGGACTACCGCAGGCTGAGGCAGTGGTTTGCCCGTAACGACGTCCGCTGGATTGAAGACCAGTCCCCCAGCGGCGGACGTCACTTGTATATCCCACTGAACTTTGGCGTTTCCTTCACCGACGCCAAAGAGTTCACCCAGGCTCTCGCCAAGCGACACCCCAGCCTCGACCCCGGCCCCCATGAGAATGCCCAAACAGGGGCCATCCGCGTGCCCGGGAGCCCCTGGAAAAAGGGCGGTTACCAAAGGCTGACCATGAGCCTGAATCTTGCCTACGACGTCGCCAAATCCCGCAACTCCTGGAAGCACTGGTCGCGTCTCCGCGACGGTGTAGGCGACGAGCTGGCCGCCATACGGCAACGCCGCGTCGAGCCGCTGGAACTCCTAGGCATCGAAGAATCACTGCCCCTGCAGAACGGGAAGCGACGCCTCCCGGAATTCAAGGAAAACATCGCCCGGACAGGCAGCTACGACACCGCCCGGTATGCGACGCCTTCCGAGGCCCGTCTGGGTGTTCTGGCCTCCGCCGTGGCCGCCGGCTGGGAGCTCACCGACGTCCGCCGGCTGATGCACCAGAACATTTGGGCCGGCATGGTCGCTTTCTATTCCAGGTACTCCCCCGCCCAACGTGCCAAGTACCTCCATAAGGAATGGCGATTGGCTCTCGCCTATGTGCAGAACATCCGCAAAAAGAACGACGGCCCCAACGAGGCAGATACCAATAGGCATAAAAGCTACACAAGCCCGCCTGATACACACCCCCCTGCCCTGACTCTGCTGCCGCAGGCCAAATCCGACGCGGAATACCGCTTTCTGCGCTCCTGGCGCAATGCCTTGTTCCTCTACGAGCAGACTCTGCGTGGTTCCCGCTCGGGGCTTGGTGTCAGAATGTTGCTTCGTGCGCTGGCGGAAGCAGCTACGAAGAAGGGCAGCAGGTTTATCGAATTCGGCGTCCGTTCCATAGCCTTGGCAACTGGCACACACGAGACAACAGTGGCTCGACAGCTGCGTGCCCTGGCAGCGGTCGAAACCCCGTTGATTCGGCTCGCCGGTGAGGCCCGAGGGGACCGCGCCGACGTCTACGAGCTGGTGATTCCGGATGAATACCGGGAGTTCGCCGAGGACAAAGCCTGGAAGCCAGGCAAGATCCACGCGCTTCGTCCGGTTTTCCGTGAACTCGGTGTCGTGCCGGCTTTCGTGTACGAGACCATCGAGCAAGCCGGTAGCCCCCTAATCGGGGCGGAAATCATTCGAGCCAGCGGCCTCTCGCCCAGAGCTGTCGCCCAGGCCCTGGAAATCCTAGCGGCCTGGAACCTGATTCAGCGTAAGGATGGGCGCTGGGAGATCGTCACAACAACAAACCTGACCGTCCTGGCGGAGCGGTTTGGTGTGCTGGAAGCCATCGAAGCGCAGATGAAGCGATACCGCAGCGAACGGACTGCATGGCAAAAGTGGCTCACCCAACGAGCGCTCTCCCGCCAACCGGTACTC
The DNA here is from genome assembly GCF_000328305.2 of Arthrobacter crystallopoietes BAB-32. Classification (GTDB taxonomy): domain Bacteria; phylum Actinomycetota; class Actinomycetes; order Actinomycetales; family Micrococcaceae; genus Crystallibacter; species Crystallibacter crystallopoietes_A. Next base: position 4,016 of record NZ_ANPE02000046.1, read on the forward strand.
GCCATAGCCGGTGACGACTACCCCTACTGGGATCATGAAGGCCCGCCCGACATAGATGCCGAGAATACGGATGATGCGTTAGCCCAGGCATCCTAGTAGTTCACTATCGTCGGCGCGTGAAACCGGGTTCTTTGCTACGCCTTTCCCTGGGCGCTGTTGCCTAGAAACCAACTGGCTTGCAGTTAGTCGCTAGCATTTTGCTAGCTATTTGAAAGTACTAGCAGAACGCTAGTGTTTGTGGCGCTGCTGCCGCAGTCGTGCCGGCTTTCGTGTACGAGACCATCGAGCAAGCCGGCAGCCCCCTAGTCGGGGCGGAACTCATTCGAGCCAGCGGCATCTCCCCCAGAGCTGTCGCCCAGCGCAAGGATGGGCGCTGGGAGATCGTCACAACAACAAACCTGACCGTCCTGGCAGAGCCGGTTTGGTGTGCTGGAAGCCATCGAAGCCCTCCTGAGAATACGGATGGGGCGTTAACCTAGGCATCCTAGTAGTTCACTATCGTCGGCGCGTGAATCCGGGTTCTTTGCTACGCCTTTCCCTGGGCACTGTTGCCTAGAAACCAACTGGCCTGCAGTTAGTCGCTAGCATTTTACTAGCTATTTGAAAGTACTAGCAGAATGCTAGTACTTGCGGCGCCGCTGCCGTGGCTTCACTCGTACTTGATGCATCATTACTATCAACTTGATAGCAGTCCGCTAGTAGTGTCGAACTCCTTGGGAATGCTATTCTCCGGGATAATGCTCCGGCCCTTGGGCTCTAGCGTTCGCCCGCAAAAGTAGCAGTTTGATAGTGATACCAGTTGATTACTATCGTCGGCGCGTGAAGCCGGGTTCTTTAATGCGCCTTTCCCTTGGCCACTGTTACCTAGAAATCACTGCTTGTAGTCAGTCGCTAGCATTATGCTAGCTATTTGAAAGTACTAGCAGAATGCTAGTCTATTTGGCGCTGCTGCCGTCGCCGCCTCACTCGTACTTGAAGCATCACTACTAGCAACTTGATAGCAGTCCGCTAGTACTGTCGAACTCCTTGGGAATGCTATTCCCCGGGAAAATGCTCCGGACCTTGGGCTCTAGCGTTCGCCCGCAAAAGTAGCAGTTTGATAGTGATATCAAGTTGATAGCGTGTCGCTAGTCCTCTGATATCGCTCCCGCCCTTAGGTTGGAAGACATGATCATTGTTGTGGGAAGCGAAAAGGGCGGCGTAGGTAAGTCCACAGTTGTCACCAACCTTGCTGTGGAGTTGGCGAAACGCGGTATGCGAGTCGCCGTTGTGGACGGCGACAGGCAGCGGTCAACTGCGCGCTGGGCGGTAGACCGCGAGGAAGCCGGCCATGAGCCTCGCATTTTCGTTGTAGAGAAGCTTGGCAGTCTTCACGAGACATTGAGAGAACTTGATACCAGCTATGACGTTGTCTTGGTCGACGTGGCAGGGAAGGATAGTAAGGAGATGCGGACGGCTATGACCGCAGCTCATCAGTTGTTGGTTCTGACGCAGTCAAGTCAGTTTGATCTGGATACCCTGGGGACCGTCGACAGGTTGATCGAAACTGCACGTGACTTCAATCCGTCGTTGCGTGTCCGGGGCGCCCTTACGCGCGTGTCGACTAATGCTTTCGAGTCCGAGAGCGGTGACGCGAGGGAGTACCTTTCTGACTATCCAAGCATCGAACCGCTGCGGACGGTCCTTTATGAGCGCAAGGCCTACCGAGATGTGGTGGGGGAGGGGCTGGGGGTTGTTGAGTGGAAGAACCCCAAGGCCGCAAGGGAAATCCGCGGCTTGGTAGAGGAGCTGATGAACTAGTGGCAATCAAGAAACGGTCTGCGTCAGAGAGGGCCAGGGATGAGGCCATTGAGGCATTTGGCAACGCAGCAGAGCCGTTGTTGACTCCCCCGGCCGTTAGCCCTGAGCGTGTGATCCCGGTAAGGCCAAGCATCACCCCCACGCTCAGTGACTCGAGGGATAAAGGGAGCGCCAGAACCATGTTGCTTCGGTTTGACGAGGACCGTGAACTGATGGACTTGCTGGCGTTTGTAGCCAAGCTGGAGGGGCGCAAGAAGCATCCGATGGCTTTGCGTGCCTTGAGGATAGGTCTGGAACAGGTTCGAGACAGCTACCAGTAGGGATCACTATTGGAGTGCTATTAGTTTGATAGCACTCCAATAGTATTTCTACAGGCGTTTCTGAAGTTTTCCCAAGGTCGCTTCCCTGCGCTCATGAATGGGCCCGCTCCAGAGGGCCGGTTATGGCTGCTACCCGTGCCGATTAGCGTGAGTTGCCCAGCAGGAAGTCCGTTTGGGCCTGCGAGAGCTGCCTGATGAACTTATGGTGGCGGGATAGCGACAGATCGGCTGCGCCGCTCACCTGCCGGTAGGTTGCCGCTGATCGCCCCGAGCTCCTCCAAAGCGTTCAGATGATGACCAAGGGTCGGCGGGGAAAGCTCGGTCGTCAGGCCGATATCGCGCGCAGCCAGGGCCCGGCTTCCGCAAGGTAGCGGAGCATCTGGACCCGGGCAGGATTGTCGAACGCCTCGACGGCGGAATCAATGATCGTGGGTAAATCTGGCGGCTCCACAAGTTTCGGCAGGAGCCCCATTCTGCCTTGCACGACCGACACCCCAGGATTCTCGACCACAGTCCAGCGGCGACGTGTATCTACGCACTACACAGGAGTGTAGGCGCCGGGTCAGGGTACGGGTTCTTCCAACAGATGCTGTCCGGTCCTGCCGGCCCGGACGAGGGGTCCGATGCTCGCTTGCTCGCATCGGGGAGCGGGCCTCCCTGGCGCTCGGACGGTAGAAGCGTTCTTTGGTTTTTTGGCTGCTGTCCTGCGGATCGTACGTGCCCGCTGCGCACCGTCAACCGGGCTGCGCCCGGCTGCGGTCCCGGGATTTTTGTCCGGCGCTCCCAGGGTCGCTTGTTTCCTCCCAAAAATGCCGTGCCCTTGCCCCTGGCGGGGTTGAGCAGTGCTTCGTCGGCCACAGCTTCGCGCTGCTTCGCCAGCAGGCAAAAAACAACGGGGGAGGGAAAGGGCACAAGCCGGCTGGTACAGATCCGCTGCCCGACTCCCCGCCACCTCGCCAAAGAGACATAAA
>NZ_ANPE02000045.1 GCF_000328305.2 Arthrobacter crystallopoietes BAB-32
CTTCCTTGGCTGCAATGCCAGTCAGGGTGTTCTTGACGACGGAGAACTTGGTCTCCTGGCCGAGAGAAACACGCAGCTCCTTGAGCTGTGCAACGGTAAGCCCGCGGTATTCGGTTAGGACTGCGGCAGTGGAATCCTTGAAATCGTTGGTGATTTCTTCAACTGCTGCCACCTTGGTTGGCGTTGCCATAACCCTCCTTCCGGGGATAGTGCCGGTGGATCGGGCCGCACGCAATAAAAACGCCCCGGGCAGATGCACGGGGCTTCGCCTCGACATGCCACACCCAATATTGTCTAGGTAGCATCATGGAGGATTGCTTCGTTCACCTGCGCAGGCCGTCCCATGCGTGGGACTTTCGGCTGATCTCCACAGGGGAGATCAACGACCGGCGGTCTTTGGTGGTTCAAGTTTACGGGAGACATGGCACCCCCGCCAAATCGACGACGTCGTACCCTGCCTTTGGTGCGAAAGCCTAAGTATCCGCCGGCCTGCTGTTTCAGGATCCGACGGCGACTTTCCGCCGCTGCCCCTTCAGGAAGATCAGGGTGTAGGCCAGGGCCGCCAAGGCCGTGCCGACCAGCAGCAGCAGGCCGATCGCGTAGCTGTTCTCCTCGGCGTTGTAGGTGGCGCCCATGATCAGCGGCGGGAAGTAGCCGCCCAGCCCTCCGGCGGCACTGACAATACCGGTGACGGCGCCTACCCGCTCGGGCGGAGAACTGGTGCCGACCCAGGCGAAAACGCCGCCGGTCCCCAGGCCCAGGGCTGCTGCCATGGCCAGGAAGGTCAGGCCGGCGGGTATTTCGCCGTCCGGCCGGAGGTTGACGACGAAGGCGAGCACGGCCACCGCGGCCAGGGAGAACAGGACGACGGGCTTGGAGCCGATCTTGTCGGCGATGATGCCGCCGACGGGACGGGCGAGCACGGCGGCCAGCGCAAAGCCGGCGGTGCGGGTACCTGCCCCGGTCGGATCCATCGCGTAAATGTCGCGCAGGTAGGTCGGCAGGTAATTGCTGAAGGACACGAAGCCGCCGAAGACGATGCCGTACAGGAAGCACATCTCCCAGGTGACCCGGAGCTTGGCCGCGGCCACCAGCTTGGGCACCACGGGGCTGGTGTTCGCTGCCCAGCCCGGGGCTTCGCGGATCAGGGCCCACACAATGCCTGCCGCGACCAGCAGCAGTGCGGCGACCAGCAAGTGGGTCGGGAAATAGCCGATCCAGCCGACCAGGCGGGGCGTCAGGAACGCGGAAAGCGCGGTGCCGCCCATGCCTGCACCGAAGACGCCAGTGGCGAACCCGCGCCGGGACGGGTGGTACCAGGGGCTGATGAAGGGAATGCCGACGGCGAAGACGGTGCCGGCGACGCCCAGGAAGAAGGCAAAGACCACCAGCAGGAGATAGGACTGCAGCAGCCCGGCCACGCCGACCAGGATGACCGCCGGCGCCGTCGCCACCAGGACGAGGGTGAACATCTTCCGGCCGCCGAAGCGGTCGGTCAGCGACCCGACGAGGATGCGTCCGAGGGAGCCGACGAAGACCGGCATCGCGACCAGGATCGATGTCTGGGTCGGGCTGAGGTCCAGCATTTCGGTGTAGCGGGCGCTCAACGGCGCAATGATGGTCCAGGCCCAGAAGGCCACCACCGAGGCCAGCGTGGCCAGCGCCAGGTTCCGGGATTGCCCGGGCGTACGAATGTCCACCGCGCAGTCCTCCTATTTGCGTTCCCGGTCCCGGGTTCCGACCGGCTGCCAGCCGGGGTGCTGGGCCCTGCTGCCCGGCGCACGCCGGATGTCGCGGCTCCGGTAGATGATGTACGGCCGGAACAGGTAGTGCAGGGGCGCGGTGAAGGCGTGCACCAGCCGCGTGAAGGGCCAGATGGCGAACAGCAGCATGCCGACCAGCGTGTGCAGGTGGAACGAGAACGGAGCGTTGGCCATCGAAGCGATGTCCGGCTGGAAGATGAACAGCGACCTGAACCAGGGCGAGACCGTCTCCCGGTAGTTGTGGCCGTGGTCGCCCATGAACACGCTGGCCAGGGTCGTCCAGAGCCCGAAGACGATGGCGGCGACCAGCACCACGTACATGAACTTGTCGTTCTTGGTCGTCGCCATGAAGACCGGCCCGGTGCGGCGCCGGCGGTAGATCAGGATGATGATCCCGCCCAGCGTGCAGACACCGGCGATGCCGCCGACGAACAGCGCGTTGAAGTGGTAGAAGTCCTGGCTCATGCCGATGGCCTCGGTCCAGGATTTCGGAATCACGAGGCCGAAGAAATGGCCGGCGATCACGGCCAGGATGCCGAAGTGGAAGACCGGCGACCCGATCCGCAGCAGCCTTGACTCGTACAGCTGGGAGGACCTGGTGGTCCAGCCGAACTGGTCGTATTTGTAGCGCCAGATGCTGCCGCCGACGAGGATGGCAACCATAACGTAGGGCAGCACGCCCCAGAGCAGCACATCCGTCATCAGTGTCCTCCTTGCATCGGGAGCAAACGCGGATCGTAGGGGTCGAGGCCGACGCTCTCGGTAGGCGGACCATAGCCGGCCATCCGCATGATTTCCTGCCGGTCGGCCGGCGATTTTCCGGGCAGGCTGTCGCAGAGGCACTGCAGGATCGAGGCCTCGGGCAGCCCGTCATCGAGCAGGGCGAGGCGCAGCATTTCCAGGCTCGGCCGGTAGTCCGTGAGCAGCTTGCGTCCGGCGTCGATGTCAACGGTTGCGGCGAACTCGAGCACCATCGGCAGGAAGTCCGGCAGTTCGCCGTGCGTGTTCACCAGCGCTCCGCTGTCCCGGTAGACCTGTTTGAACGCTGTCAGCACTTCGCCGCGGCGGCGCGTGTCGCCGTCGGTCCAGTAGGACAGGTGCAGGGCGTGCCGGCGGCTGAGGTCGAATTCCTGGACGTAGCCGGCCTGGACCTCGGCCAGCGGTGCCGAGCCCAGCCGGTCCAGCACCGCGGCGAAGGACGCCGCCAGCCCGGGCTGCTCGGCCAGCGCGGCCCTGATCGCGGGCAGCCGCTCGAGCAACTCCTCATCCGGATAGGACAGGCACCAGGCGGCGGCCAGGTACGCCACGCGAGTCCGCTGCATCAGCGCTCCTCCCCCGCGCGGTTTTCCAGCGCATTGCCGCTGCCGGTGCTGGCTTCGGCCGACGGGCCGGCCGCGTCCGGGCTG
>NZ_ANPE02000044.1 GCF_000328305.2 Arthrobacter crystallopoietes BAB-32
GGTTGTCCCGCTGGGCAACATCGTGGGTCAGCACGATCTTCGAGTTCTGCCCGATGCGGCTCATGACGGTCAGCAGCACGTTCTTCTCCAGCGACTGCGCCTCGTCCACGATCACGTACGCGTCATGCAGCGACCGGCCGCGGATGTGGGTCAGCGGCAGGACCTCCAGCATGCCGCGGTCCATCACTTCCTCCACGACTTCGGACGAGACCAGTGCGCCCAATGTGTCGAACACGGCCTGCGCCCACGGATTCATCTTCTCGGCTTCGGAGCCCGGCAGGTAGCCGAGTTCCTGGCCGCCCACGGCGTACAGCGGCCGGAAGACCACCACCTTGCGGTGCTCGCGCCGCTCCAGCACGGCCTCCAGGCCGGCGCACAGCGCCAGCGCGGACTTGCCGGTGCCGGCCCGGCCGCCGAGCGAGACGATGCCGACCTCCGGGTCCATCAGCATATCGATCGCCAGCCGCTGCTCGGCCGACCGGCCGTGCAGCCCGAACACGTCGCGGTCCCCCTTGACCAGGCGGACCTGCTTGTCCGCGCCCACGCGGCCAAGCGCCGAGCCCCGGTTGGACAGCAGCACCAGGCCGGTATTGGCCGGCATCTCCGCAGCTGCCGGGATGAAGACCGGCTCGTGGTTGTAGAGGGTGTTGACCTCGTCCTCGAGCACCTCCAGCTCCGCCACGCCGGTCCAGCCCGAGTCCTTCACCAGCTCATTGCGGTACTCATCCGCCTGGAGGCCCATCGCGGAGGCCTTCACGCGCATCGGCAGGTCCTTGGAGACCACGGTGACGTTCTTGCCCTCGTCCGCAAGGTTCTTCGCCACCGCCAGGATGCGGCTGTCGTTGTCGCCTGCCCGGAATCCCGCCGGCAGCACCTCGGGCGAAATGTGGTTCAGCTCCACGCGCAGCGATCCGCCCTCTTCCCCAAGTGGGATCGCCTTGTTCAAGCCGCCGTGTTCAACCCGCAGATCGTCCAGGAGCCGCAGCGCCTTGCGCGCGAAATAGCCCAGTTCGGGATCATGCCGCTTGCCCTCCAGCTCGGTAATCACTACCACCGGCAGGATCACCTCATGTTCGGCGAACCGCTTCAGCGCCAGCGGATCGGAAAGCAGCACGGACGTGTCCAGCACAAAGGACAGCCCCGGCTGCTGTTCCAGGTTGTCAGCTGCTTCGCCGCTCCGAAGAGCGGACTGCGCCGCCGCTGCAGGCGGTTGCTGCTCTGCCTGCAGGCCGGAAACAACAAGACCGGCGGCAGCAGTGGAAACAGCGGGTTCCTTTGCCGCGCGGCCGGTCTTGGCAGCTTGACTCATGTTTTCAACGGTGGCCACATTAACTCCCGTCCGGAGCGCTGTTGCTCCGAATCGTTCGGATTGGGGCGACGCGGAACGGCCACCAGGCCGGAACCGGCCTCCCCCAATGCATCTGCACGTGGCGACCTCCCGATCAATCGGCGGGATTGCTGACTGATACCCCCAAACTACGCCCCTGTAATTAGGGGGCACAATAGCCCTGCCGGGACGATTCGGTGAACTCCCCGTAAACCCGCCGCGGGCACAGACGCGGCCACCCGGCGTCGTACTTTCAGGAACCGAAACGGCGCTGGCGGCTGGCGTAGTCGCGCAGCGCCCGGAGGAAATCCAGCCGCCGGAAGTCGGGCCACAACGCCTCGCAGAAGTAGAACTCGCTGTACGCGCTCTGCCACATCAGGAACCCCGACAGCCGCTGTTCCCCCGACGTGCGGATCACCAGGTCCGGATCAGGCAGCCCGCGGGTGTAGAGATAGCGCGAAATGTCGTCCACCTCCAGCGAATCCGCCACCGAAACGACATCCTGGCCGGCCTTGCCCGCGGTGTAGAGCAGCTCCTTCACCGCGTCCACGATTTCCTGCCGCCCGCCGTAGCCGACCGCGACGTTCACGTGCACGCCCTCAACCGCCGCGGTCTGCTCCGCCAGCGACCGCAGCTTGCCGGACAGGTAAGCCGGCAGCGTCTCCAGCGCGCCCACCGGACGCACCCTGACGTTCTTGCCCTCGCCCAGCCGGTCCAACGTGTTGGCGATGATGCCCATCAGCTGGTCCAGCTCCTCCGTGGAGCGGTTCATGTTGTCGGTCGAGAGCATGTAGAGCGTGACGACTTTCACGCCCAGCTCATCGCACCAGCCGAGGAACTCCAGGATCTTGTCCGCGCCAGCCTGGTGGCCTTCATTCGTGGGGCTTCCGGCCAGTTTCGCCCACCGGCGGTTTCCATCAACAACGACGCCGATGTGCCCGGGAATGCGGTCATCGGCCAGGGACCGTTGCAGCCGGCGCTCGTACATGCGGTAGACAACCGCGGGGAATCTCAAACGCGCGCCCGCCTTTCTGTTACCGCTTCCTTCGGCCGCCGCCGGACAGCGGACACCGGAGAAGATTCTATCGCCTCAGACCCGTGCCGCTGACGCCGGCCAGCCCTGCACTCCGACTGGCAGTCCCGCCCAGCCCTCGTGACCCGCTGGTGAGCAGACTCCGCACCCACCCGCAAGCAGCCTCGTTACCCGCTGGTGAGCACCCCCCCACCCACCCGCACGCGGCCTCGTTACCCGTTGGTAAGTTGCTTCGATCGGCGGCGGTAGAATCGGCCCATGAATCCGCGCGGCGCAGCCCACTCTTCCCAACCGGCCGGCGGCCCGGACGGCATTGACGGCCCCATTGAAACCGCGGTCGAGAACCTTGCCGATGCACTCAGCATCAAGCCCAAATTCCGCGGGTGGCTGCATGCTGGCGCCACCCCGCTGGCCCTCATTGCTGGCATCGTCCTGGTCTCCCTCGCGCCCTCCGCACCCGGGAAGGCCACTTCCGCCATTTACGCGCTGACAGGCCTGCTGCTCTTCGGCACCAGCGCCGTCTACCACCGCGGAAATTGGCAGCCCAAAGCCAAACTCATCCTCAGGCGGCTCGACCACAGCAACATCATGCTGGTCATCGCCGGGACCTACACACCCCTTGCCTGGGCCCTGCTCGAGCCAGCCAAAGGGACGATATTGCTCTGGCTCATCTGGTGCGGCGCCATCGCCGGCGTTGCCTTCCGCGTGATCTGGCCTAATGCACCGCGCTGGCTCTACGTGCCGATCTACTGTGCGCTCGGCCTCGCAGCCCTGTTCTACCTCCCCGACTTCTTCGCCGCGAATGCCCCCGCAGCCGTCCTCATCTGCGTCGGCGGCGCCTTCTACATCGCAGGCGCTGTGTTCTACGGCATCAAGAAACCCAACTTCTCGGCCACCTGGTTCGGCTTCCACGAACTCTTCCACGCCTTCACAGTCGTGGCCTTTACGTGCCACTTCATCGCCATCATGCTTGCCGTCTTGGCCCAGGGAGCCTGACCAACCATCCCTCCATCCATCTCCATCACTGCAGCCGTCGCGTTCACTCACATGCCGTGTGACAGTTATCCACACCCCTAGTTATCGAAGATAGTTTCGACTAGAATTGTGACATGGCAGACAAAGCAGCGAACCAGCCGGACAACGGCGACGAGGCGACCGAGCCGCCTCCTC
>NZ_ANPE02000043.1 GCF_000328305.2 Arthrobacter crystallopoietes BAB-32
ACCCCCAGCGTGGGGTGGCCCGCCCTCCCCCATTTGCAGGTTCTTTCCAAGGTCGGCTGAGGACGATGGTCTCCGGCCACAGCTAACAAACGATTCATCCGGTCGCCTGGTGTGGCTTCACGAGGCCGAGGGGTCTTCCGATGTTCAATCACCGCACCAAGGGGAAGCGGGGGGACGCGCGGGGGCGCAAGAGTCCCACCCGGGAAAGCACCCGTACGTCAGCCAAAAAACCCATCAACCGGGCCGGCAGCCGCGGCGTCGCAGGAGCGCTGGCGCTGGTCATGGCCACCTCGCTGGGCCTGCCGGCGCTGGCCGGCCCGGCACACGCCGTCGTCGGCGCAGGCTTCACTGTCACGCCGGCAGACCTGGCCTTCATCCTGAAGCAGATCAAAATCTCCGAGGCACATGTGGCCAATACGACGTCGGCCACCGGGCCTTGCGGGGCTTTGCTTGGCGTTCGCGCCGATCAAGTTCCGGGACCGCTCGTTTCCTACGGCCTGCGCACTGTCGACGGCTCCTGCAACAATCTGCAGGAGGACCGCGAGAAGTATGGCGCCGCCAACCGTGCCTTCCCACGGCTGACCGAACCCGAGTTCCGTCCGGCGGAGGACTCGCAGTCCCCGCGTGTGTCCGCCACGGCCGATCCGGGCTATGCCTCCAAGAAGGACGTCTGGGACTCCCAGCCGCGTGTCATTAGCAACCTCATCGTGGACCAGACCGCCACGAACCCCGCAGCCGTCGATGCGGCTGCTTTCCCAGTGCGCAGCCAGGCCGGCAGCGAGGGCGTTGTCCCCTGCACCACCCAGCCGACGGAAACCGAGCCCGGCGTTCCGGAGGGCTGCGTGCCTGCCGGCGAAACGCTGTTCATCCCGAATATCACTACCGACGTCGGCCTTTCCCCGCCGTACAACGGCCTCTTCCCGCTGTTCGGCCAGTTCTTCGACCACGGCCTCGACCTCGTGAGCAAGTCCGGCGGCACGGTGTACGTCCCGCTGAAGGATGACGACCCGCTGATCCCTGGCCGGGACGGCCGGCTGGGTACGGCGGACGATCTGCCCCCGCATCTGCGCTTCATGGCCGTCACCCGCGCCACCAACCAGCCGGGCCCGGACGGCGAAATGGGCACTGCCGACGACATCCAGGAAGCCAGCAACCGCACCAATCCGTACGTGGACCAGTCGCAGACCTACGCCTCGCACCCGGCGCACCAGGTCTTCCTGCGCACTTACACCGCTAACGCGGAAGGCAAGCCTGTCTCCACGGGCGAGCTGCTCACCTCGGCCGATGGCGGCATGGGCACCTGGGAGCTGCTGAAGAAGCAGGCGGCCGACCTGCTGGGCCTGCGCCTGGTCGATTCGGACGTGCTCAGCATTCCGGCAATCCTGACCGACCCGTACGGCAAGTTCATCCCCGGAGACAACGGGCTGCCTCAATACATCACGTCGACTGGCCTGGTCGAAGGCAACCTGGAAGAGCCGGTCCTGGCACCGGCGAATGTGGAGCGGATCCCCCAGGCCTTCCTGGACGACATTGCCCACAATGCCGTCCCGAATCCCGGCCTGGTTGAGGACACTGACTCCACCATCGCTCCGGCCACCTCGCGCCAGCCTGCGGGCACTTACGACGACGAAATGCTGGACCGCCACTTCGTCGCCGGCGACGGCCGCGTCAATGAGAACATCGGCCTGAGCATGATCCACCAGGTCTTCCACTCTGAGCACAACCGGCTGGTCGACGACATCCAGCAGGTCCTGCTGAAAGACGCAGAGACTTCCCAGCGCGGCAAAGACGCCCTGGAGGAATGGCAGCTTTTGGCCGGCGCCGGCGGCTGGCACGGCGAGCGCCTGTTCCAGGCCGCCCGCTTCATCACCGAGATGGAGTACCAGCACCTGGCCTTCGAGGAGTTCGCCCGCAAGGTGCAGCCCCTCATCGAGCCGTTCTCCGGCTACCACGACGACGTGGACCCGGCCATCACCGCAGAGTTCGCCCACGCAGTGTACCGGTTCGGCCACTCTATGCTGACCGACACCATCTCGCGCACCAACGAGGACGGCTCCAACAACGACATTCCGCTGCTGGAGGGCTTCCTGAACCCGGTGGCCTACACCGACGGCGGCACTGCAGGGACACTGAGCTCCCACCAGGCTGCCGGCGCCATCGCCATGGGCATGTCCAACCAGGTCGGCAACGAGATGGACGAATTCGTCACGGACACCCTGCGCAGCAACCTGCTGGGCCTGCCCCTGGACCTGCCGGCCATCAACATTGCCCGTGCCCGTGAGACCGGCGTCCCGTCCCTGAACAACCTGCGCAAGCAGCTGCACGCCAAGACCAATGACAGCCAGCTCACGCCCTACACAAGCTGGCTGGACTTCGGGCTGAACATCAAGCATCCCAAGTCCCTGGTCAATTTCGTCGCAGCCTACGGCAAGCACGAAACCATCACTTCGAAGACCACGCTGGCCGACAAGCGGGCAGCAGCCCAGCTGCTCGTCGATCCGCCCCTCGACACCCCGGCCGAGTCGATTCCGGCCGATGCCGAGGACTTCATGACCGCCTCCGGAACCTGGGAGGGCAAGGCCACTGGCCTCGACGACGTGGATCTGTGGGTCGGCGGCCTGGCCGAACGCACCAACCTGTTCGGCGGCCTGCTCGGCTCCACCTTCAACTACGTCTTCGAGAAGCAGATGCTGGACCTGCAGAACGGCGACCGCTTCTACTACCTCATCCGCACCCCCGGAATGAACCTGTTCTCGCAGCTTGAGGGCAACTCCTTCGCCGAAATGATCATGCGCAACACCAACGCACACTCGATCACCGCGGATGTCTTCTCCACCGCCGACTGCAAGTTCCAGCTGGGCAACCTTGCCGGAACCGGCACCACCGTCGTCGATGACGCAGGTTCGGAATGCAACGAGACCGAGCTGCTGGTCCGGATGCCGGATGGCACCATCCGCTACCGCACCACGAACTCCGTCGATCCGGCCGGCATCAATGGCCAGAGCGTCTTCAACGGAACGGACACCACCGACCGGACCTGGGGCGGCGTCGACAACGACACCTTCTGGGGCGGCCCCGGCAACGACCGCATCGAGGGCAACGACGGCGCCGACACCGCGCTGGGCGGCGAAGGCAACGACATCATCACCGACAGCGCCGGCGACGACGTCCACAAAGGCGGCCCCGGCAACGACGCCATCGACTCGGGGCCCGGACTGGACATCCTGCTCGGCGGCGACGGCCACGACCTGATGAACGGCGGCGCCAACACCAATGAGCACTTCGCCGGCAACGGGGACGACCTGATCATCGCCGGCGGCGGCGCGGACACCGTCTTCGCGGATTCCGGCGACGACTGGATCGAAGGCGGTGACGGTGCCGACCTGCTGCAGGGCGACTCCGGCGCACCTTTCTTCGACGATCCGAACAAGCCAGGCCATGACGTGATCAGCGGCCAGAACGGCGACGACGACTACGACGCGGAAGGCGGCGACGACATCATGATGGCAGGCCCGGGCATCGAGCGGAACGCCGGAGCAGCCGGCTTCGACTGGACCAGCTACCAGTTCGATGAGCTGCCCGCGGACTCCGACCTGGAGCTGAAACTGCTGGGCGTCCCGCTCCCGGTGGATGTGCTGCGCGACCGCCATGGCGAGGTCGAGGCCTCCTCCGGCGGCCCCAGGAACGACATCCTCCGCGGCGACTCCGTGGTCCCCCGGCTGGCCGAAGCCGAGGGCACCTCCGGCAGCAACTGGCTGGACGAAGCCGGCGTGAACCGCATCGCGGGCCTCCGCAGCCTGCTTCCGGCCGGCGCAGCCACCGGCAGCAACGTCTGGGGCGAAGGCAACATCCTCCTCGGCGGCGGCGGCAGCGACACCCTCGAAGGACGCGGCGCCGACGACATCCTCGACGGCGACAAGTACCTGAGCGTCCGGCTGAGCGTCCGCACGGACCGAAACGATCCCGCCACCGAGATCGGCTCTGCCACCTCGCTGACCAAGCCCTACCTGGCCAACAGCAGCGAAACCATCCAGCAGGCCGTCTTCGCCGGCAAGGTGGATCCGGGCAACGTGGTCATCGTCCGGGAGATCCTCGACGGCGGTCGCCCGGACGACACCGACGTCGCAGTCTTCTCCGATATCGAGGCAAACTACACCGTCACCACCACTCCCGCCGGCGCTGCAATCGGCGCTCCCGGCAGCGTCACTACCGTGACCCATAACGACGGCGGTGTCCCCGGCGACGATGGCGCAGTCACCGGCGACGGAACGGACATCTTGCGGAACATCGAGAAGCTGGTCTTCGCCGACACCCAGGCTCCGGCCGCTCCGACGGCGATCACCGCCACCGGCGCCAACGCTTCGGCAATGGTCAGCTGGTCTGCTCCGGCAGGCTCGTCGATCACCGGCTTCGAAATCCGCGTCGTGGACGCCCAAGGCAACCAGGTCGGCCTGCTGCGTCCGGCCGACGCGGAGGCAACCTCGCTGCTGGTGGATGGATTGACCAACGGCACCGCGTACCGCTTCCAGGTCCGCGCTAAGAACGAGGTCGGACCCGGTGCGTTCTCCGCCTTCAGCGAGGCCGTCACTCCGGCTCCGGTAGCCCCGGGCGCCCCGGCCATCAGTTCAGTAACCGGCGGCGACCTGCAGGCCACCGTCAACTGGACCGTCCCCGAGGACAACGGCGGCTCGGCCCTGACGGGCTTCACCGTCCAGGTCATCGACGCGGCCAACAACCAGGTCGGCGAACTGCGCACGGCACCCGCCGGCGCGACCAGCCTGGTCGTGACCGGTTTGCCCGCCGGCAGCTCCCTCCGCTTCCTGGTGGCTGCGGTCAACGCGGTCGGACAGGGCGAGTTCTCGGCAGCCTCCGAGGCCGTCAGGCCGCGGGAATCCGTCGCACCGACCGTCACCGACCGTGCCCCGGCGGCTGGAGCCGTCGACGTCGCCGTCGGCGCCAATATCGCTGTCACCTTCAGCGAGCCCGTGGACGGTGTTGAGGCCGAAACCCTGGTCCTGCGGAACGCGGCGACCAACGAAACCGTTGAGGCGGCCGTCAGCTATGACGAACCCACCACGACGGCGCTGCTGGACCCGGCCGCCGACCTGCAGGCTGGTACGGAGTACGAGGTCACGCTCACCGGCGGAGCCACCGCCGTCCGGGACGCCTTCGACAACGCCCTCGCCACCGACAGCTGGACCTTCACCACGGCCAACGCCCTGCTCAAGGACGTCGACTTCACCGGAGACGGCGACGCTGACGTCGTGGCGCGGGACGGCGAGGGACGGCTCTGGCTCTACCCGGGCGACGGCACCGGCGGCCTGGAGACCCGGACCCTCATGGGCCGCAGCGGCTGGAACGCCATGTCGGCGATCACCAGCACCGGCGACTTCAACGGGGACGACAAGGCCGACCTCATCGCCAAGGACCGTGTGGGGACCGGACAGCTCTGGCTCTACCCGGGCGACGGCGCAGGCGGGCTGGATCGCCGGATCAGGATCGGCGCGAGCGGCTGGAACGCCATGAACCACCTGTTCAGCGGCGACATGAACGGCGACGGCACCGCCGATCTGATGGCCCGCGACGTCAACGGCCGGCTGTGGACCTACCCGGGCAACGGGTCGGGCCGCTTCGAGCCCCGCGAGCTGACCGGCTCCCGAGGCTGGAACAGCATCACCGCACTGCTGAGCCCCGGTGATTTCGACGACGACGGCAACTCTGATGTCATCGCCCGGACCACCGACGGCCGGCTCTGGCTCTACCCCGGCAACGGCGCGGCCGGGCTGCGGCCCCGCAGCGTGATCGGCACCGGCTGGAACGGGATGCAAGCCATCTTCAGCCCGGGCGATCCGAGCGGCGACGGCAATCCGGACGTCATCGCCAGCGACAGCGACGGCCGGCTCTGGCTCTACCCCGGCAACGGCACCGGCGGCTGGC
>NZ_ANPE02000042.1 GCF_000328305.2 Arthrobacter crystallopoietes BAB-32
GCAGCACGTTCTTCGGCGCTCTTCGGATGCTCGGAGAGTTGCTGGGTAAACTCCAGCGCTGTTGTCATTTTTCCTCCACCTCTGAACAGCACGGCGCTGTGCCGAAAAGTTAATGATCGCTAACTAGCGTACTGCCAAAAGCGACGCGATCGCATTGCCGGTCTCCGCCGTCGTCCGTGCCGCCGTACCGCGGGCAGCGATGTCCTTCTCCACCGCCTGCTCCACGCGGCCGGCCGCCTCGTCGAGCCCGAGGTGCTCGAGCAGCAGCGCCACGGAAAGAATGGCGGCGGTGGGGTCCGCCTTCTGCTGGCCGGCGATGTCGGGGGCCGACCCGTGGACCGGCTCGAACATCGAAGGCGCGGTGCCCTCCATATTGATATTGCCGCTGGCGGCCAGGCCGATGCCGCCGGTGACGGCCGCGGCGAGGTCGGTGAGGATGTCGCCGAACAGGTTGTCGGTGACGATCACGTCGAACCGCGACGGATCGGTGACCATGAAGATGGTCGCGGCATCGATGTGGAGGTAGTCGACGGCGACCTCCGGGTACTCACGCCCGACGGCCTCGACGGTCCGCCGCCAGAGGTGTCCGGCGTGGACCAGCACATTGTGCTTGTGCACCAGAGTCAGCTTCTTCCGGCGCTGCTCGGCCCGGCGGAAGGCATCGCGGACCACGCGCTCGACTCCGTGGGCGGTGTTGACCGAAACCTCGGTGGCGATCTCGTGCGGCGTCCCGACGCGCAGCGCCCCGCCATTGCCCACGTAGGGGCCTTCGGTCCCCTCGCGGACCACTACGAAGTCGATCGGGCCAGGGTTGGCCAGCGGGCTTGGCACCCCGGGGAACAGCTTCGCCGGGCGCAGGTTAATGAAGTGGTCAAGGCTGAAACGCAGCTTCAGCAGCAGTTCACGCTCAATCAGGCCGGAGGGGATCCGCGTATCGCCCGGGGGCGGCGCCGATGGCCCCGAAAAGAATGGCATCGTGGCTGCGCAGCCGGTCCAAGGTGGCGTCTGGCAGCGTTTCGCCGGTGGCCAGCCAATGCTCGGCACCGAGCAGGTACTCGGTCAGCTCGAACCGGACCGGCTCGCCGGCCGTTGCGGCCTGCAGGACCTTGACCGCCTCGGCGATGACCTCGGGGCCGATACCGTCGCCGGGGATGACTGCCAGTGAAAATGCCTTGGAATCTGCTGCGTTCATGCCCTCCAGTTTAGGAAGTCATCCCACATCCTGAGCAACACATCTCATTAAATGGACAGCATGATCGGCAAACGGCCAGGGGCTGGAAGATCAGACTCCGGCATGACGCCTCCGTGGTCCTGCCGGCCCTAGAGTCAATGTCATCATGCGTGTTCACCACCGAATCTACCGCTGGCTCCAGGACAACCAGGGCAAAGTCGACCTGATTGCCATGCTGGTTGCGGTCGTCTTCTTCGTGCTGCCGTTCCTGCTCACTGCCGACCCGGCAGCCTTCGTGCTCTCGGCAGGCATCGTGGTGCCGCTGGCCTGGCGCCGCACCCGTCCCTGGCAGTCCGGCCTGGCCATGGCCATTGCGTGCCTGGCCCAGGTGCTGCTGCTCGCCGAGCCCCTGCCGGCCGACGTCCTCGTGCTCGTGGCCGTCTATTCACTGGCCGCCTATGCTCCCCGCTGGGCCAGCCTCGGCGGCCTCATCATGGCCATGGTCGGCGGCCTGCTCTTCATCATCCGCTACTGGTTCATCCCGAGCGGCTACGGGGTCGGCCCGGCCGGCGGCGGGGTGGAAGTGCTGATTCCCGTCTACCTCGTGGGCCTTGTCGCCGTCGACGCTGTGGTCCTGGCCTGTTGGACCTTCGGCGACCTGGCCCGCACCCGGCGCCTCGCGGTGCAGGCGCTGCAGGACCGGGCGCGCCGGCTGGAAATCGAACGCCAGCAGGAACGGGACCTGGCGGCGGCAGACGAACGCAGCCACATCGCGCGCGAAATGCATGACATCGTGGCGCACTCCCTCTCCGTGATCATTACCCAGGCCGACGGGGCCCGCTATGCCAGCGCCCAGGATCCAGCCATCGCAGGGCAGACGCTGGCCACCATTGCCGAAACCGGCCGCACCTCGCTGCGCGAAATGCGGCGCCTCCTCGGCGTCCTGCGCGGCGACGAAGTTGCCTCGACCCGCCCGCTGCCCGGCTTGGCCGACGTGGAAACCCTGGTCGAAACGGTGCGCCGCTCCGGCCTTGAGGTCGAGCACGAATGGGTTGGCCAGCCGCGCCGTCCCCTGCCTGCCGGCGCCGAACTCACCGGCTACCGGGTGGTGCAGGAGGCACTGACCAACGTCCTCAAGCATGCCGGGCCCGATGCCACCGTGACCGTCCGGCTGGAGTGGAGCGGCCGCGGACTTGACCTGGCAATTATCGACGACGGGCGGGGCGCGGCTGCCGATCCTTCCACCGCAGGCAGCGGCCAGGGGATCGCGGGAATGGCCGAACGGCTGGCCCTCTACGATGGGACGGTGGAAGCCGGCCCGAAGAGCGGCGGAGGTTTCCGCGTCCTTGCGTTCATCCCCTACACGGAGGCTTGATGTGGCTACCCCGCCGTCACCGGACGACAACCTTGGCACCGGTCCCATTAAGGTAGCGCTGGTCGATGACCAGCAGCTGGTGCGCGGCGGCTTCAAGATGCTCATCAATTCGCAGCCGGACCTCGAGGTCGTAGCGGAAGCGGGCAACGGACACGAAGCGGTGCGCGAACTGGCCAAGGTGCGCGCCGACGTCGTACTGATGGACGTCCGCATGCCGGGCATGGACGGGATCGAAGCCACCACGGCCCTGCTGGAAAGGGCGGCCGCCAAGCCTGAAGGCTCGGCCGGGCGGGACCTGAAGGTCGTGGTCCTGACGACCTTCGACCTGGACGAATACGCCCTCTCGGCCATCCAGGCCGGAGCCAGCGGCTTCCTGCTGAAGGACGCCCCGCCGGAGGAGCTGCTCGCGGCCATCCGCACCGTGTACCGGGGCGACGCCGTGATCGCGCCGTCGACCACAGGCCGGCTGCTGGACCACGTGGCTCCCCTGCTGCGCACTCCGTCCGCGCAGGTGAGCCGGCATGCTGCCGCCGTGGAGACCCTGACTGCCCGCGAGCGCGAAGTGTTCACCCTGATCGCCCAGGGGCTGTCCAATCCGGAAATCGCCGCCACCCTGTTCCTGTCCGAGGCGACCGTCAAGACTCACGTGGGCCACATCCTGGCCAAGCTGAAGGCCCGCGACCGTGTGCAGGCCGTGGTCATCGCCTACGAAACCGGGATCGCCGCGCCCTAGCACCTCAGCCCGCGGACCGGGGCGGACCTCCACCCTGGGTATGAGCTGCACCCGCGAAGACCAGCCCGGGGTCCGATCCGCCGGCCCCCTTCGGCTTCATAGCGTGGGAGTATGACTACCAGAACCGCGCATTCATCCGCCCCGCTCCCCCGGTCCTCCGGCTCTGCCGCACCGGCGGCGGCCACCGAGGCCCTCAGCAAAACCTACGGCAGCGGCGACACCCGCGTGCAGGCGCTCAGGGAAGTGAGCGTTTCCTTCGAGAGCGGCAAGTTCACCGCGATCATGGGTCCCTCCGGCTCGGGCAAGTCCACGCTGATGCACTGCCTGGCCGGGCTGGATTCGGCCGACTCGGGCAGCATCCGGATCGGCGGCACCGAGATCACGGCGCTGGGCGACGCCCAGCTGACCAGGCTGCGCCGCGAGCGCGTGGGCTTCGTCTTCCAGGCCTTCAACCTCGTGCCGACGCTGACCGCCGAGCAGAACATCACGCTGCCCATCGCCCTCGCCGGTGGCAAGGTGGATGCCCAGTGGCTGGACTACATCACCGCGATCCTGGGCCTCGCCGAGCGGCTCAAGCACCGGCCGCATGAGCTCTCCGGGGGCCAGCAGCAGCGTGTGGCAGTGGCCCGTGCACTGCTGACCCGCCCGGATGTGGTCTTCGGCGACGAACCGACCGGCAACCTGGATTCGAAGTCCGGCGCCGAGGTGCTGGCCCTGCTGCGCCGGTCTTCGCAGGAAATGGGCCAGAGCATCATCATGGTCACCCACGATCCGGTCGCCGCCTCCTACGCGGACCGCGTGGTCCTGATGAACGACGGCCGGCTGGTCGGCGAACTCGATCAGCCGGACACGGAGTCGGTACTCGCAGCGCTCGCCGGACTGGGGGCTTGAGGCATGCTGAAAGTAGCCCTCGCGGAGGTCAAGACCCACACCCGCCGGTTCATCGCCGTCGGAATCGCGGTCATGGTGGCCGTAGGCTTCCTCACCGCGACCCTCATGGTCAACGCCTCCTCGGAGGCCTCGCTGGCCAACAGCGTCGGGGCCGGTTTCCGGAACGCGGACCTGGTGGTCACGCCGGGACCCGAGCAGCCGCTGGATCAGGCGGCAGCCAAGGCCGTGGCCGGGGCGGACGGCGTCGCGGAGACCTACGTCCAGCAGCAGGCGTACATCGCGTTCGGCGCTGCCGGTTCCGCCGGTTTCGGCGTGCTGCAGAACCTGGCCGAAGCCCCGGGGCTGAACGCCGCGGAGCTGCTCGAGGGCGCCTGGCCCGCCGCTGGCGAAGTGGCTCTCGACCAGACCACCGCCGAACGCCTGCAGCTCTCCCCCGGAGCCACACTCCAGCTGGCCCCGGCCACCGGCAGCGTCGCGGCCCAAAGCCTTGCCGCCGGCGGCCACGCCCTGACCGTCTCCGGCATCACCAGGGCGTCGGCCGACCCGCTGATGATGGGCCAGCCGCAGTTCCTCGCCCCGCATGCCGTGCTGGGCCAGCTCTCCTCCGCCGACGCCCCGGCCGAGTTCCGTACCATCCAACTGGACCTGGCACCGGACGCGGGTGCCGCGGAGGTGCGGGAATCCGTGTCCGCGGCACTGGCTGCCGCCGGCTTCGGTGCCGCCACCGTCAACACCCCCGCTGAGCAGACCAAGGAGCTGGTTGCCAGCTTCACCGGCGGCACGGACCAGCTGACCGTGGTGCTGCTGGCCTTCGCCCTCGTCGCCCTGCTGGTCTGCAGCCTCGTGGTGGCCAACACGTTCTCCGTACTGATCGCCCAGCGCACCCGCGAACTGGCCCTGCTGCGCTGCATCGGTGCGGACCGGAAGCAGATCCGCGGCTCGGTCCTCGTAGAGGCGCTGCTGGTCGGCGCGGTCTCCTCGGCGGCGGGCGTCCTCGGCGCCGTTGGTTTGCTGGCCGGGCTCATCGCCTGGCTCCAGCAGCAGCCGGACACCGGCTTCGCTGCGCTCGCCGTCACGCCGCTGGCCGTCCTGGCCGGGGCCGGCACCGGGATCCTGATGACCGTCCTGGCGGCCCTGGCTCCGG
>NZ_ANPE02000041.1 GCF_000328305.2 Arthrobacter crystallopoietes BAB-32
CCGGTCCGATCGACAATGCCGAGGTCCTGCGCATCCGCAATGACTTCCCGATCCTGGACCAGAAGGTGAACGGGAACCGGCTCATCTACTTGGACTCGGGCGCGACGTCGCAGAACCCGCAGAGCGTGCTGGAAGCCGAGCAGGAGTACTACGAGCAGCGCAATGCAGCCGTTCACCGTGGCGCCCATACCCTCGCTGTCGAGGCCACGGACGCCTACGAAGCCGCACGGGAGACAGTCGCTTCCTTCATCGGGGCGCGGCTCAACGAACTCGTGTGGACCTCCAACGCCACGGAGGCGATCAACCTCATCACCTACGCATTCTCCAACGCCTCATGCGGCCGCGGGGGAGAGGAAGCGGAGCGGTTCGCGCTCCGTCCCGGGGACGAGATCGTGGTGACCGAGATGGAGCACCACGCGAACCTCATCCCGTGGCAGGAGCTCGCCTTCCGTACCGGCGCCACCTTGCGCTACATTCCCGTGAACGACGACGGATCCCTGCAGCTCGAGCACGCGAACACCGTCATCGGCCCGCAGACCAGGATTGTGGCCTTCACGCACGCCTCCAATGTCCTTGGCACGATCAACCCGGTCGAAACCCTGGTCGCCATGGCCCGCGAGGTCGGCGCCTACGTGGTGCTGGATGCCTGCCAGTCCGTTCCGCACATGCCCGTGGACGTGAAGGCCCTGGATGTGGACTTCGCGGCGTTCTCCGGCCACAAGATGCTGGCGCCCACCGGAATCGGGGCCCTCTATGGCAAGGCCGAGCTGCTGAACGCCATGCCACCCTTCCTGACCGGCGGCTCCATGATCACCACCGTGACCATGGAGCACGCCGCCTACCTGCCGTCGCCGAACCGCTTCGAGGCCGGCACCCAGCGCATCTCGCAGGCCGTCGCCCTGGCCGCAGCGGTGAACTACTTGAAGGAAACCGGGATAGACCGGATCCATGCGTGGGAGCTGCAGCTCGGCCAGCGCCTGGTGGAAGGCCTGAAACAGCTCGACGGCATCCATGTGCTCGGTCCGAAAGCCGGCGAGGAACGAATCGGCCTGGCATCGTTCGACGTGGACGGCGTGCACGCCCACGACGTCGGCCAGTTCCTGGACGACAAGGGCATCGCCGTGCGCGTGGGCCACCACTGCGCCCAGCCCCTGCACCGCAGGCTCGGCCTGGTTGCGACCACGCGCGCGAGCACGTACTTGTACAACACCACCGACGACGTCGATGCCTTCCTCGAGGCCGTTGCGCAGGTCCGTCCGTTCTTTGGAGTGAAGTAGATGAGCTCGGATCTCCAGCAGTTGTACCAGCAGATCATTCTGGAACATGCCAAGCTCCGTCACGGGTCCGGGCTGGTGGATGCCCCTGCCGGCGACAAGGTGGGGGAGTCGCACATGCTCAACCCCACCTGCGGCGACGAGATTACGCTGCGTGCGTCGGTCCATGAGGACGAAGGCACGCAGACGCTGTCTGGCATCAGCTGGGACGGCCAGGGTTGTTCCATCTCGATGGCCTCGGCATCGGTGCTGCACGACCTCGGGCTCAATATGGACCGCGGCGAGCTGTTGAAGCTCGTGGATGAGTTTCGCGAGGTCATGCGTTCCTGCGGCACAATCGAGGCCGATGAAGAAGTGCTCGGCGACGCAGCCGCCTTCTCCGGCGTCTCCAAGTACCCGGCACGGGTGAAATGCGCGATGCTGGCCTGGGTGGCTCTCGAGGAAGCACTGCTCGCCGCCAACTGATCTTGAATGACAAACAGTAAGGCTCCGAACCCAGCGGGTTCGGAGCCTTACTTGGTGCTTTCGGAACGACTAGGCGTTCTTGCGGCGGGAAACTACCACAGCGGTAGCGCCGGCACCAAGGGCCAGCACGCCTGCGCCGCCCCAGAGGAGTGCGCTGGACTCGAGGCCGGTGTTGGCCAGCTGATCGCCGTCGGCAACAGCCTGCTCGTCAGCAGAAGAGCCTGTGCCATCGGTTGCGTCGCCACCTGTACCACCGGTGCCACCGGCGCCGGCAACCGATACAACCTCGACCGTCGCGGAGGCGGTAACACCGGACTCCTGGCCTTCAGCAGTGATGACGTAGGTGCCCGGCTCGGACAGGGCAATTTCGGTGGAGAAGACGCCGTCGGCGTCGGCAGTCCCGTCCAGGGTCTCTACGACGGTCGCGGGGGCAATGACGCCCGTGACGCCGGCAGCCAGGCCACCGCCGACACCGAAGCCGCTGACGCCAGCAGCGGTCGGTTCGGTCGTCAGGGTGATGGTGACGACAACGGTTTCACCGGGGATGAAACCCTCAGCGGTGAAAACGAAGGTCTCGCCGGGTGCAACCGTGGAGTCGGATACGGTTGCAACTTCAGGCGCAGGATAGGTGTTGGCTTGAGCGGCGCCGGCTCCCAGGAAGGTGAGAGATCCGGCGATCGCCAGGGCGGTCAAAGTCTTCTTCATGTGTGTGATCCCCCATGGGTCATCGGAAGTGAAGTGGTGCCTAGCATGACGACAACGGTGAAACGTTGTTCCCTTGGAACGCTAACAGGTGCGATCTGGGATTGCAATTCCTGCTCACATCGTTTAACCAAGGTTCCCAATATCAATTACAGCTCGCCGCTAACGAGCTCGGTTTGATCACTCCCGCGGTAGGTTGCACTGTTGGGGTTACCTGTAATGTCGGTTCTTCTGTCTCATACAGAGTTGAGAATCCGAATTCGACGGAGGTCGATTCGCCGGGCGCAAGTTTCACCGTTAGGGCAGCGACGGGACGGTCGTCGTGCTTGTAGGAGCCGAAGGGCGCAGCCTCGCCATCTCTCGACGCAGAGTCCAGGAACCATTCGGTTGGACCGTACGCATAGACGTTCGTTTGGACTGTCCCTGGCTCAACCCCGAATGCGCCCGCACCTGTAACATAGTCCGGCAACGAGTCGCCCGCATCCGTAGGGGCATCGTTAAGCAAAGTCACCTGAACCGCGTAGCGGTAGTAGCCGTCTGGTTGGCAACGCTTCTCCAGTCGGACCTCGCGTCGAACGTAATAATCCATTTTGGCGCCGGTACCGTCGTTGAAATACACGCCAACCTCGGGCTTTTCAGCTGATCCTGCGACAACACCAGCCAAAGCGGACCCAGCAATTGTGTCCTGCTCTTCGTCTTTCGCTGACCAGACAAGCAGTCTGTTTTCCGACGCCCCTTTTCGGAGAGCATTGATCATCTGCGGTGCGTCAATATTTCCGTTGGTGATTCCGGAAAACACCTGACTGGCAACTGCTGCAAAATACTCATCCTGCAGAGCCGGTTCTTCAATTTCCCGGTAGACGTCCGATAGCAACGTCTGCACCACGTTGTCGCTGGAGAGTGTCGAAGGCAATGCACCAAGATCTCTCGGTAATGAATCAGACTTATTCAGCTCGATGGGCCCAGTCGCCTCCAGCAGGTATCCAAGGACCACCGGGTCGATCGAGAGTACGCCGTCAATGTTCGATCCTGGGTTTTCCTGCTCCCACATCTCCTTCGCCGTTGTTGCGGCAGTTGGAAAGTCAGGGGTCAGATTCACATTCTGCATATATGCACCGAGTCGCGTGGTGTAAATCCGCTCCTGCTCTTTGTCGACCGCAAGGGCAGGATTGAAGCGGCCGAGTTGGCTCGCGCTCCCATGATCCGTCAGTTCGATCTTGCCGTCGTCCGTAGTCAGGACGACCAAAGCTCCCGGAATACCACCTGTCGCTCGAATTTCAGCGTTGTTTTGCACCAGAACGAGGTAATTGCGTTTACCTTCGGAGCCGAGCATGGGAGGGAGAACCGCCGCTACCTCTGACGCGCGGCCAAGCGCTGAGTCGACTGTGTCGAGTGGAGCTGCCGCCTGTTCAAGCGGAGCCGCGAGCTGGGGAAGAAGCTGCCCGCGATCGATCGCTTCAAAAGTGTCGTTTGCCGAACTCACAGTTGCCGCGGCCCTGGCTAACTTCGGAGCTGCCTCTGCGACGGCGTGGACATTAATTCGTCCGTCCTTAGGCGTAAAAAGGGAAGGACTGAAGCTGCCCGACGAGTCAAGCAACGGAGCGATAGCGTCCACCGTGATGTCAGCCGCCATGGTGGCGTCCGTAATTGCGGCAAAGTTCGGGCCAAGCCAGGGCAGTCCTCCTGCAAGGCGCCATAGAGGATCCGTCCCAGCGTCCCGTGCTCTTGAGGTGAGCTCCTGAATCTCACTCATTCTTGATTCCGCGCCTGCAAAATCACCGGCTACCACCAGTTCCGTCAAGGAAGAACCCATACCCGTTGCTCGCTCAAGGCTGTCTTTCACCTGGAGCGCACGGTAGCCCAACCAACCGACGGAAAGGACGATGAGCAGCAGGACTATAGCAACAGGGATAAGAAGTCGCTGGCGCCTTCCAGTGCCCCTGTGATCCGTCCTCAGACGGCGTCCAGATGAAGCAGTGTCTGGATATCCAGCTATCGAACCTGCTGCGCGCGGCATAACCGTCCTCGGGAGAATTCTCAAGCAACGACGCCATGCTATCTGCAGGAATTGAGACATACAGAATTAGAGGACGTCGGTGTCGCCGCTGGCGCGGAGGTGTTCGACGGCTTTCTTGACCTGCTGGGCGTGTTCCTTGGTGGTGACCAGCAGTGCGTCGGGGGTGTCGACGACGACGACGTCATCGATGCCGATCAGCGCGATGAGGCGCTTGGTGTCGGAGACGACCATGCCGGTGGCCTTTTCCGCGTACACGCGCGCGCCCTCGCCGAGCACGGTGAGGTTGTTCGTCTCGGACGCGGCGTTCAGCCGGCCGATCGCGGCGAAGTCCCCGACGTCGTCCCAGGAAAACTCGCCCGGGACCATGGCCACGTCACCGGCCGCGGCGGCCGGTTCGGCGACCGCGTAGTCGATCGCGGTCTTCGGCAGGCTCGGCCAGACCCGTTTCATGACCTCGCGGCGCTTGCCGGTGTCCCAGGCCGCGGCGATCTCCAT
The DNA here is from genome assembly GCF_000328305.2 of Arthrobacter crystallopoietes BAB-32. Lineage (GTDB taxonomy): Bacteria > Actinomycetota > Actinomycetes > Actinomycetales > Micrococcaceae > Crystallibacter > Crystallibacter crystallopoietes_A. Next base: position 4,954 of record NZ_ANPE02000041.1, read on the forward strand.
CAACCCGGTGTAGAGCTCGGGTTCGTTGGTTTCCAGGTGCTTCAGCAGCAGGTCCACCGGCGCGACGAACATGCCCGCGTTCCAGTGGTACTCCCCCGAGGCCAGGTACGCCTCCGCGGCCGCCGCGTCGGGCTTCTCCACGAACTCCGCGACCCCCTGGGCCGTCGGGGCGCAGGCAATGCCCAGCTCCCCCGAGGTGCGGATGTACCCGAACCCGGTCGACGCGTGCGTGGGCTTGATCCCGATCGTGACGATGTAGCCCTCGGCCGCCGTGCGCACCGCGGCGCGGACCGCGTCCTGGAACTTCTCCACCGGGTTGAGCACCTGGTCGGCGGCGAAGGAGCCCATGATGATGCCCGGATCCCGGTGGTACAGGATCGCCGCCGCCAAACCAATCGCCGCGGCCGAGTCCTTCGGCTCCGGCTCCAGCACCAGGTTCGCCCGGCCCAGCTCCGGCAGCTGCGCCAGCACCGGCTTGCGGTGCACCGCGCCGGTGACCACCATCGTCCGCCCGTCGCACAACGGCTCCAGCCGCGCATACGTGGCCCGGATCAGCGTACTGCCCGACCCGGTCAGATCATGCAGGAACTTCGG
>NZ_ANPE02000040.1 GCF_000328305.2 Arthrobacter crystallopoietes BAB-32
CGGAGCTGTCGACGGCGATGCGCGGCGCCGCGGCGCCGAGTTCGGCGCGGACCTTGGCCGCCAGCAGGGCGTAGAAATCCGCCGATACCCCGGGCGGAAGGGAACCGGCCAGCACGAGCCAGGCTGCGCTGTCGCACTTTTCAACGACGGCGGCCGCCAGCTCCTCCTGCTGGTGCCGGTTGAGCACGGGGCCCGGTTCGTTGATCTTGGTGGTGGTGCCGTCCGGCTCCGTCAGCGTGATGTTGCTGCGCAGCGGCTGGCCAATCGGCAGGGCGACGTGGGCCAATCCGGCCTGGCGCAGTCCGGCGACCACCGGATCCTCGGGGTCGCCCGGGAGGATCGCGAGGCTGGGAACGCCCGAGGCGGCGAGGGCCCGGGAGACGTTCACGCCCTTGCCGGCTGCCTGCTGCGCTGCCGAGGCGGCCCGCTGGACACCGCCGCGGGTGAGCGGCCCGGCCAGCTCGACCGTGCGGTCCAGGCTGGGGTTCGCCGTCAGGGTGATGATCATGCGAGCACCACTTCCACGTCGGCCTGCTCCAGCGCCTCGGCGAGGGCGCCGGCAGGTTTGCTGTCTGTAATCACGGTGTCGATCTCCTCCAGCCCGGCAAAACGCACCAGGGTCTCTTCGTCGAACTTGCTTGAATCGATGAGCGCCACCACCCGGCGGGCGGAGCGGACGATCGCGGTCTTGACGGCGGCCTCCAGTGAATCCGGCGTGCTCAGCCCGAAGCTGGCGTGGATGCCGTTGGCCCCGATGAAGGCGATGTCCGGACGCAGCGCGGCGAACTGCTCCAAGGTGGCGGCGCCGATGCTCGCGCTGGTCAGTCCGCGGACGCGGCCGCCGACCATTTCCAGCTGCAGCTTCGAGGCAGTGGAGACCCGGTAGGCGATCGGCACTGCATGCGTGATCACCAGCAGCTGGTCATGGCGGCCATCGGGTTCGGCGGTCAGCAGTTCGGCCAGCAGCTCCGTAGTGGTGCCGGCATCGATGACCGCGGAAGCGGCGCCGGTGGGAACCAGGGCCAGGGCCGCGCGGGCAATGCGCAGCTTTTCCTCATGCCGCTGCAGCTGCCGTGTGCCCAGGCTTTGTTCGCTGGTGCTGGCCTTGCCCGCGGCGACGGCACCGCCGTGCACCCGGCGGAGCGTGCCCTGCTCTTCAAGGACCGCGAGGTCGCGGCGCACGGTTTCCTTGGTGATGTCGAATTTGCCGGCCAGCTCGCCCACCGTGACGCGGCCCTGGGCATCGACCAGTGCCCCGATCAGTCGGTGTCGTTCGGCGGCGAACATGTTTCTCCCGGTGGTTCCTTCGACCGGCCACAGCTGGGTGATGCCAGTCACTTTCGTGTTTGTTTTGATGACTTTATCTGTGTTTGCCAACACAAGTCAACAGAAACAAAAGCAAAAACAGAAATTGGGGCATGGCGGAACGGGCTACGGTAGCTGTATGAGGCCCGATCTCCGCAGACTGATGTGGCTGCAGGCCGGAAACATCCTGCTCATGGTGGTTGCCGCCGTCGTTCTTGTGGTTGGTGTTGACCAAGGCACGGCGGCGCTGGTGGCATCGCCGGCGACCCCGGGCCTGGGTGGATTCGGTGCGGCCTTGATGATCGGCGGGGCGCTGCTGGTGCTGGTCCTGGCTGTAGTTGGCTACCGGTGGATGGCCCGCGGGGAGAGGTTTGCGCCGCTGTTCGCTGTGCTGGGCTGGGCGCTGCTGTGGTTTCCGCTCGCGCTGGCGCTCGCGGTCCTTGCCGGCGGCCATCCCCTGGCGCAGTTCGGCGCGACGCTGGTCAGCGGGGTCGGGGTGGTGCTCTCGCTCGTGGCGCTGGGCAGCAAGAAGCCGCGCTGACGGCGGCGGGTGGTAGAAGTGGTGCATGGAAACAGCCGCCTGGTCCCGGCCGGCCGGGGAGCGGGCCGGGACGGACCTGCTGGTCATGATCCACGGCTACGGCTCGTCCGAGGAGAAGCTGCTGCCGCTCTTCGAGGTGCTGCCGGCCAATGTCACCGGCGTGGCCCCGCGCGGGCATTTCGACGTCGGGGGCAGGCACGGCTGGTTCCTGCTGGATCCGTTCCTGACCTCGGATTTCGCCGAAGTGGTCAGCTCGGCGAACCGGGTGTTCGGCTGGCTGGATCCGATCCTCGCTGCCGGGAGTTTCCGCAGTGTGAGCCTGCTCGGTTTCTCGCAGGGGATGGCCATGGCGACCACCCTCCTGCGATTGCGGCCCGCGGCCTTCCGCGCCGCCGTCGGACTTTCCGGTTTTGTGCTGGACCACGAACTGCTGGCCCTGACCGACGAGCTGGACGGCAGCCTCCCGTTTTTCTGGGGCCGCGACGTCCGCGATGCCTTCATCCAGTCGGACGCGATCGACTATTCGGACCAGTGGCTGCGCGACCACACCGCGCTGACGGCGCGGACCTATCCGGGCATGGGGCACAACATCGGCGCGGAGGAAATGCGCGACGTCGGCATCTTCCTGCGCCTGTACCTGCAGCCTAGCTAGAGTCCGTTGTCGCGGGTGTCGTCCCGGCGGACGGTCTCGCCGGTGTGGGGGTCGTGCAGCTGCCGGCTTTCCGTGACCCTGCGCCGGCTGGTGCCGGCCATGACCACGGAGATGATCAGCCCCAGGACGCCAACGCCCATCAGGATCCAGCCGATCAGCGTCAGGTCCACGAAATCCACCACGTCCGCGACGGCGAACGCCAGGATGGCGCCGATGGCGATCAGGGCTATCGATGATCCGATCCTCATAACAACTGCTCCTTCCCGTTGGCCGGCGGCCCGTCTGGGTGGTGCCGGCCGCGTGACTTGCGGCAATGTGTTGTGTGCTCAGCATACTTAGCTTGGTTCCCGGCAGGGCGGATTGGCGCTTTTCGGTTCCGCCGGCACTGGGTGTTCTAGGCTTGATTCCGCAAGCACGAGCGAAGGAGACGCATGGCCAGGAAATTCAATCCGGCAGTCAAGATGGCGGCGGGCGCGGCGTTCGATGCCAAGGGGAATCCGAAGCCCCACGTGACCAACGCGATCATGAAGGCGCTGGATGTCCAGCGGCCGCTGGTGCTGGCCAACCTGAACCGGCTGCGGCGCAAATACCCTGAGGCTTCGCCGGCCGAATTGTCAGCGAAGCTGGAGAAGTCCTACTTGGCTGCCGTCACCGGCGGCGGCGCGGCCGTGGGCGGTTCGGCGCTGGTCCCCGGTGTCGGTACGGTCGCTGCCCTCGGGCTGTCCGCCGCGGCGACGGTCGGCTTCCTTGAAGCCACGGCGCTCTACGCGCAGTCCATCGCCGAGCTGCACGGTATCCAGCTGGACGATCCGGACCGCGCCCGCACCATGGTCATGGCGATCCTGATGGGCGAAGAAGGCCTCGCGCTGATCCGCGAGCTGGCCGGGGCGGCCGGCGGCAGGGCCAAGCCGGGGCAGACCTGGGGCAGCATCGTGGGCACGAGCATGCCCTCCGGCATGGTGGGGACTGTGGTGGACAGCATGCGCCGGCGCTTCCTGAAGAAGATCCTGGCGAAGCAGGGCACCGCCATGCTCGGCCGGGCCGTGCCGTTCGGAATCGGCGCCGTGGTGGGCGGCGCCGGCAACCACGTGATGGGCCGCAAGGTGATCGCGGCGACCCGGGAGGCCTTCGGCGAGCCGCCACTGGTCCTGCCGATGGGGCTGGTGGAGGAGCTGGCGCAGAAGCGGCACTATATTCCGCGCCGGAACCGGGAGATCACGGCGGGGACGACGGAGGCCGATACCAGCCTCACCGACCGGGCGGCCGTAACGGACACCGCAGTCACCGGCAATCCGGAGGTCAGGCCCGAGGACCGCGGCTGACCGGGCCCAGCCCATCCGGAGCCGCAGCTCGCGTGACGGCGGGCGGCTAGCCGAAGACGGCGTGGGCGATGGTGAAGATGAGCAGCCCGGCCAGGGAGCCGACGACGGTGCCGTTGATCCGGATAAACTGCAGGTCGCGGCCGACTTGGAGCTCGATCTTCTCGGAGGTTTCCTGCGCGTCCCAGCGCTCGACGGTTTCGGTGATGACCCCGGCGATCTGGGAGCGGTAGGTGCGCACGAGGTAGCCGGCAGCTTCCTCGATCCAGCCGTCCACCTTGGCGGCGAGTTCCTGGTCGGTGGCGAGGCGGTTGCCGAAATCGCGCACAGCGGCGGTGAATTTCAGGCTGAGCTCGCTGTGCGGATCCTCGACGGCCTGCAGCAGCGCGCGCTTGAGGGTCTCCCAGGTGCGCGCGGCGAGCTGGCGGACTTCCGGGTCGCCGAGGGCGTTGTTCTTCAGGTTCTCCACCCGGGCGATCATGTCCGGATCGTGCTGCAGGTCCTGGGCAAGCGAGTGCAGGTAGGCGTCCAGCTGGCGGCGGACCTGGTGGTCGGGGTCGTCCTGGACCGCAGCGATAAACTTGTACAGCTCGATGTGGACCTTGTCTCCCATCAGGGTGTCCACGAAGGACGGGACCCAGGTGGGGGAGCGTTCGGCCACCAGGCGCGAGATGGTTTCGGGGTTGTCCAGCACCCAGTCGGCGGCGCGGTCCAGCAGCAGGTCCACCAGCTTGAGGTGGTGGCCGTCGTCGAGCACGCGCTGGGCCACCTTGCCCAGCGGCGGGCCCCATTCCGGCGCCAGCAGGTGCCGCCGGGCCATGGATTCGATCACGTCCTGGACGTCCTCGTCGTTGAGCACGAGCATGGCGGCGCGGATGGTGGCGGCGCCTTCGCGGGCCACCCGGTCCGCGTTCTGCGGCCGGGCGAGCCAGGCACCGGTGCGGGCGGACACGCCGAGCGAGGCGATCTTGGCCTTGACCACTTCTTCGGACAGGAAGTTCGCTTCCACGAATCCGCCCAGGCTCGCGCCGATCTGGTCCTTCTTGCGCGGGATGATGGCGGTGTGCGGGATCTTCAGGCCGAGCGGGTGGCGGAACAGCGCGGTGACGGCGAACCAGTCCGCCAGCGCGCCGACCATGCCGCCTTCCGCGGCGGCACGCACGTACTGCAGCCACGGGTACTGTTCCTGCAGGGCAAAGGCCACGACGAAGACCACCGCCATCGCCAGCAGCAGGCCACCGGCGAGCCGTTTCATTTTCCGCAGCCCGGCGGCACGCTCCGCATCGGTCATTAGCTGCGCACCGCCGTCGTACTTCACCTGGGTGCTCATCGGGGCCTCCGCCAAGAATTTTTAGGGAACAGTCACAGTAAGTTAACCAGTCCGTCGCCGCCTGCAGGGGCCGCCGCTTCCATTTGGCGAGTACCGTGAAGTCCATGAAGCAGAAGATCTTCGCGCACCGAGGTTCCAGTGCGGCCTTCGCCGAAAACACCCGGGCGGCCTACCTGCAGGCCATTGCCGACGGCGCCGACGGACTTGAGTGCGACATCCACCTGACCGCGGACCTGAAGTTGATCTGCTTCCACGACTTCGACCTCGACCGCACCTCCACCGGCACCGGGCATGTGGCCGACCACACGCTGGACGAACTGCTGCGGCTGGACTTCTCGTCCTGGCGCGGGGTGCCGATCCCGCCGGAGTACGGCGGCGTGGCGGACCAGTTGATGACGCTGGACGCTCTGATCGACCTGATGCGCGCCGCCGGCCGGCCGCTGGACCTGGCCGTGGAGCTCAAGCATCCCAGCCCGTTCGGCCAGACACTCGAAGACGAGCTGCTCAAGTACCTGATGGCCGAGGGCTGGGAACCGGAGTCGTCCCGGCTGGACAACATCACCATCAGCTTCATGAGCTTCCACCCGGACGCCGTGCAGCACCTGGACGACCACGTCCCAACGGACCATCTGTGCCAGCTGGTGGACGACATCGAAGCCGAGGAGATCCGTGGCAGTCTCTTCATGGGCAAGCTGACTGCCGGCGCTGTGGTGGCGTTGCTGCGCCGGGCCCTGTCCGAGGGCGAGCAGCTGATCGAGGCAGGCGCAGTGGGGCTGGCCGGGCCGGGGATCGACTATGTGCGCGCGCACCGCCCGGTGATCGAGCGCTGGCTGGCTGCCGGGCGCCGTTTGCGGGTCTGGACCGTGGACGATCCTGCGGACGTGCAGCTCTGCCGCGAGCTGGGCATCCAGGAGATCACCACGAACCGCCCGGCCGAGGTGCGCACCATGCTGGAGGCGGGCAGGCTGAGCGCCTGAAGGATCCCGAAGCGGCGGCCGATCCCCGTGCTGAAGCAGGCGGTTGATTTCGTAGCGGAGCAGGATCAGCTGTGATTGAGTGGAGAGATGGGCTCTCCGATTGAGGACTACGCACTGATCTCGGACCTGCACACCGGGGCGTTGGTCTCCCGGACCGGCAGCATGGATTGGCTCTGCTTCCCGCGCTTCGACTCCGATTCGACCTTCGCCGCCCTGCTCGGCACGCCGGAACACGGGCGCTGGCTGCTCGCCCCGGACGGTGCCCACGATGAGAACGCCGAGCCGCTGGGCACCGGGCCGGCGG
>NZ_ANPE02000039.1 GCF_000328305.2 Arthrobacter crystallopoietes BAB-32
CGCTCGCCGCCGCGCTGGCCGAACTCGCCCGGCACCGCCGCGCGGCCGAAGACCGGCTCGCCCGACTCAATGACCTCACCCACCTGCTGATGGACGGCACCGCCCGCGCGCGGCTCGCCGTCGCACCTCAAACCTCAACGGAAGGAACATGCTAGTGCCCCCGAAGAAGAAGCCGGACGCCCTGCCGTCCACCATGAAGGAACTGAAGGACACGCTCTGGAAGGCCGCTGACAAGCTGCGCGGCTCCATGGACGCGTCCCAGTACAAGGACGTGATCCTGGGGCTCGTGTTCCTGAAGTACGTCTCGGACGCCTTCGCCGAGCGCCGCGCCCAGCTGCATGACGAACTCGCCGCGGACGGCATGACCGAGGACCAGATCGCCCAGCTCATCGACGACACGGATGAATACACCGGCCGCGGCGTCTTCTGGGTCCCCGAGACCGCGCGCTGGGAGTACCTGGCCGAAAACGCCAAGGGCCTGCCGGCGATGGACGGGCAGCCGCCCAGGAACATCGGCCAGCTCGTGGACGCGGCCATGGACGCCATCATGGCCGCCAACCCCACGCTGGCCGGCACGCTGCCGCGCATCTTCAACCGGGACAACGTGGACCAGCGCCGGCTCGGCGAACTGATGGACCTCTTCAACACCACCCGGTTCCGCGGCGAAGGCGCCACCCGGGCCCGCGACCTGCTCGGCGAGGTCTACGAGTATTTCCTGGAGAAGTTCGCCCGCGCCGAAGGCAAGCGCGGCGGCGAGTTCTATACGCCCGCCGGTGTCGTCCGCGTGCTCGTGGAGGTCCTCGAGCCGACCCACGGCCGCGTCTATGACCCGTGCTGCGGATCGGGCGGCATGTTCGTGCAGACCGAGAAGTTCCTCGACGCGCACCACGAGGACCGCACCGCCATCTCCGTCTACGGGCAGGAGCTCAACGAGCGCACCTGGCGCATGGCCAAGATGAACCTCGCCATCCACGGGCTCAACGCCAACCTCGCACCGCGCTGGGGCGATACCTTCGCCCGGGACCAGCACCCGGAGATGCAGGCCGACTTCATCATGGCCAACCCGCCCTTCAACATCAAGGACTGGGCGCGCAACGAGGCGGACCCGCGCTGGCGCTACGGCGTCCCGCCGGCCAACAACGCCAACTACGCCTGGATCCAGCACATCATCTCCAAACTCGCCCCCGGCGGCTCCGCCGGCGTGGTCATGGCCAACGGCTCCATGTCCTCGAACTCCGGCGGCGAAGGCCAGATCCGCGCCCAGCTCGTCGAGGCCGACCTCGTCTCCTGCATGGTCGCCCTGCCCACCCAGCTCTTCCGCAGCACCGGCATCCCCGTCTGCACCTGGTTCTTCTCGAAGGACAAGACCGCCACCGGCCGCGGCACCATCGACCGCACCGGCCAGGTGCTCTTCATCGACGCCCGCAACCTCGGCTACATGGTGGACCGCACCGAACGCGCCCTCTCCGACGAGGACATCGCCAAGATCGCCAACACCTTCCACGGCTGGCGCGGCACGCCTTCCGCCGTGGAACAGGATCTGAAGTACGACGACGAGCCCGGCTTCTGCTATTCGGCCACCTTGGCGGAAATCAAGGAAGCCGACTACGCTCTCACCCCCGGCCGCTACGTCGGCGCCGCCGCCATCGAGGACGACGGCGAACCCATCGAGGACAAGATCGCCCGCCTCAAGAAGGAACTCTTCGAGCAGTTCGAAGAATCCGAACGCCTCGCCAACGTCGTCCGCGAACAGCTCGGGAGGCTCTCGTGAGCAAACGATCAGATTGGGCGATGAAGCCGTTGTCGGAAGTAGTTGAAATTCAACGTGGATTCGATCTGCCACATCACGCGCGGCGGCCAGGTCCGTATCCCGTCATGACATCCGGCGAGACCGGCGGCTTCCATGACGAGGCACCGGTGAAGGGCCCAGGTGTGACTATCGGCAGGGCAACGAATCTTGGCAAGCCAAAGTGGTCTGCGGGTGACTTTTGGCCGCACAACACCACCATGTTCGTGAAGGATTTCAAAGGGAACAACCCTCGCTGGGTCTTCCACCTGTTCGAGAATACCGATCTGACAGGCTTCGATTCAGGTTCCGTCCAACCAATGCTGAACAGGAACTACATTGCGCAGGTTCCCGTAGCCGTGCCGCCGAGGAACCAACAGGACGCCATCGCGGAAGTCCTCGCTTCCCTGGACGCCAAGATCGCAGCCAACACCAAGTTGGCGACAACTATCGATAATTATTTTATGGCCATTTGGAAGCGGCTGGCCCTCAAGGCGAAAGGAGCTGTTCCGCTAAGCGACCTGATCCAATCTGTTACCGCGGGCGACTGGGGCCTATCAGAAGCCTCAGTGACACACTCCGAAACTGCTTACTGCATCAGGGGCTCAGATATTCCTGCCTTGCAGAAGAACAAACTAGGCAATATGCCGCTCCGGCATATCAAGCCTAATAGCCTGTTAAAACGACGGTTGGCCCCGTATGACCTTGTAGTTGAGATGTCGGGCGGCAGCCCTACTCAGTCCACTGGACGGGCGGTATTGATAACTGCAGGGCTTTTGCGGAGGATCGATGGACACCTCAGTAGTTCCAACTTTTGCAAAATTATCCGTTTAGAGGAGCCGCAGCACTCGATGTTTGTTTATGGAGTGCTCAGGAATAGTTGGACCAAGGGCGACTTCTTCCAGTTCGAAAACGGAACAACTGGCATCAAGAACTTAGCTTTTTCCGACTACACGGCTATGACGAAGCTGTCGCTCCCCTCGCAAAATGACCTTTGCCACTTCAACGGATTTGCAGAAAACATTTTCGAGATGCTGCAAGTCTTGGGTGATGAGGATGTTCGCCTCGCAGAAATGCGAGAAGTCCTCTTGCCGCAGCTCATGTCTGGCAGTCTGTCCGTCAAGGACGCCGAAAAGCTAGTTGGCACGATCGTTTAGCAAATGAACCTGAAGCATGGTTCTTTAGTGATCCTCAGGGGGCGAAACGGAATGACTATACAGACAACCTTCACCGAGGCCGACTGGGAGGGCTTGGCGCTCGACCAGCTGGGCGAGCACGGTTGGCGGCCGCTGCATGGCGACGAGATCGCGCCGGGTTCGGGCGAGCGGGAGACGTGGGACGAGCTGCTGATCCGACCGCGCCTGGCCAAGGCGTTGCGCCGGCTGAATCCCGGGATTCCGGAGCAGTACCTGCAGCAGGCTCTGGCGGAGATTGTCGCGCCGTCGTCGCAGGACGCCATCACGGAAAACCACCGCATCCATAAGATGCTGGTCGAGGGCTACCGGTTCAGCTACCTGGACGCGGACGGCTCCGAGCAGAACCCGACGTTGCACCTGCTGGGCGCCGAGGAAACGGACAACGACTGGCTCGCGGTCAACCAGGTCACGCTGGTGCAGGGCGACTACCGGCGCCGCTTCGACGTCGTGCTCTACTGCAACGGCATGCCTGTCAGCATCCTGGAACTGAAGAAGGCCGGCTCCAAGACGGCCGACGTCGCCGCCGCCCACGCCCAGCTGCAGACGTACCTGCGCGAGTTCCCGATGGCGTTCCGCTTCTGCGTTTTCACGTTCGCGTCGGATGGGCTCGAGGCGAAGTACGGCACGCCGTTCACGCCCCTCAACCACTTCTCCCCCTGGAACGTGGACGACGACGGCAAGCCGGTTGAGCGCGACCTGGTCATTGACGGCGAATCCGTCTTGCCGATCGAGACCGCCATCGCCGGGCTCTACAACCCGACTCGCTTCCTGCAGCTCGTGGAATCCTTCACCGCGTTCGATGCGGGCGCCGACGGCCTGGTCAAACGTATCGCCAAGCCGCACCAGTACTTCGCGGTGACCAAAGCGGTCGGCAGCACCATCGAGGCCGTACGCACCAACGGCAAGGCCGGCGTCGTCTGGCACACCCAGGGCTCCGGCAAGTCGATGGAGATGGAGCTCTACACCAACCGGGTCATGCGGCACCGGGAGCTGAAGAACCCCACCGTCGTCGTTATTACCGACCGGAACGAGCTGGACGGGCAGCTGTACTCCGGCTTCGCCCGCTCGCAGCTGCTGCCGGACACGCCGAAGCAGATCCGCAAGCGGAAGGAACTCCGGGCGGAGCTCTCCGGCCGGATCACCGGCGGCATCTACTTCACCACGTTGCAGAAGTTCGGCCTGTCCAAGGATGAGAAGGAGTCCGGCACCGAACACCCGCTGCTCAGCGACCGGAAGAACATCATCGTCATCGTCGACGAGGCGCACCGCAGCCACTACGACGACCTTGACGGCTACGCCCGCCACCTGCGCGATGCCCTGCCGAACGCCACGCTGATCGCGTTCACCGGCACGCCGATCTCGTTCGACGACCGCAACACCCGGGACGTGTTCGGCGACTACATCGACATCTATGACCTTTCGCGGGCCGTGGACGACGGCGCCACCGTGCCGGTCTACTTCGAGCCGCGGCTGATCAAGGTGCAGCTGGCCGAGGGCGTGACCCAGGAGGACCTCGACACGGCGGCGGACGAGGCCACTGCCGGGCTGGATGAAACGGAACGGGCGCGCATCGAGCAGTCAGTCGCCGTCGTCAACGCCGTGTACGGCGCGCCGGAACGGCTGGAGGAACTGGCCAGGGACCTCGTGGCGCACTGGGAGCAGCGGCGGGAGGTAATGGCGCCGTTCATTGCCGACACCGCCGGGGCACCGACGTTCGGCAAGGCGATGATCGTCGGCGGGACCCGCGAGATCTGCGCCAACCTGTACAACCAGATCGTCAAGCTGCGCCCGGACTGGCACTCGGGCGAGCTGGACCGCGGCAAGATCAAGGTGGTCTATTCCGGCGACGCGTCCGACGGCCCGCCCGTCTCCGCGCACGTCCGCCGCGACTCCTTGAACAACGTCATCAAGGAACGGCTCAAGGACCCGGGCGACGAGCTGGAGCTGGTGATCGTCAAGGACATGATGCTCACCGGCTTCGACGCCCCGCCGCTGCACACGCTGTACCTGGACCGCCCGCTCAAGGGCGCGCTGCTCATGCAAACCCTCGCCCGCGTGAACCGCACCTTCCGCGGCAAGGAAGACGGCCTCCTCGTCGCCTACGCGCCGCTGGCGGAGAACCTCGCCAACGCACTGGCCGAGTACACCTCGACGGACCAGGCCAAGAAGCCGGTCGGCAAGAACGTGGACGAAGCCGCGGACATCGCCCGCGAGCGGGTCGAGCAGATCCGCGGCCTGCTCGCCGGCTACAACTGGCGCGCGGTGCTGGCCAAGCCGGGGCCGAAGGCGTTCCTCAACGCGGCGCACGGAGCGGTCAACTACCTGCGCAGCCCGGCCACCCCCGGCAACGAGCCCGACGGCGACTCCCCCACCCTGGCGACACGGTACCGGCAGGTCTCCGGCCAGCTCGCCCGCGCCTGGGCGCTGTGCACCGGATCCGGAAAGCTCGAGGAGCTCCGCCCGGAGATCCAGATGTACGAGGAAATCCGGATCTGGATGGCCAAGTTCGACGCGATGGAACGCCAGGACCGCGGCGAACCGGTCCCCGAGGACATCCAGCGCGTGCTCGGCCAATTAATAGCGACGGCGACGGATGCCACCGGCGAAGTCCTGGACATCTATGACGCCGCCGGCATGCCCAAGCCCTCGCTGGACGACCTGACGCCCGAGTTCATCGCCAAGACGCAGAAGGCGAAGAACCCGCAGCTCGCCATCGAAGCCCTGCGGAAGCTCGTCGTCGAGGAGTCCACCAAGACCACCCGGCACAACGCCATCCGGCAGCGAGCCTTCTCCGAGCGGATCAACGAGCTGATGAACAAGTACACCAACCAGCAGCTGACGTCAGCCGAGATCATCGCCGAACTCGTAGAGATGGCCAAGGAGGCCCTCGCCGAAGCCGACCGCGGGAAGCGCTTCTCGCCCCCGCTCGACTACGCGGAGCTCTCCTTCTACGACGCCATTACGCAGAACGAGTCCGCCGTCGAGCTCCAGGGCGAAGGCGTCCTCGCGGAGATCGCCCGCCAGCTCGTCGGCATCATGCGCCGCGACGTCCGCACCGACTGGACCGTCCGCGAAGACGTCCGCGCCAAACTCCGCTCCTCCATTAAGAGGCTCCTCGTCCTCAACGGCTACCCACCGGACAAGCAGCCCGAAGCCATCAAGCTCGTCATCGAGCAAATGGAATCCATGGCCCCGCGGGTTCTCGGCCAGTACTCCTGAATGAATCTCCACGATCAATCACAAAGGGGAAGCATGCCAAGGGTTGAACGTCATATCGAGATTGTTTCCGATGAGTCTGGGTCTGAAGGCGAGAACCTCTACGAAGCCAGTAGCCGGGTCTTTACACACGCCAGCGTTAACATCGATACAGAAGCTGCTGCGATGATGATGAGCGACTTGCAACGAAGAGCTCACGCAAAATCCGTCGAGTTTAAATCGAAGCAGCTACTCCGACCTACAAATCAGGATCTTATCCGGCTTCTTCTCGACTCAAACGGTCCACTGGCTGGACATGCAAATGTCCATTTAACAGACAAGCAATATTTCCTGACAGGGAAAATGATTGACCTCCTTGTTGAGGAGTACGTGCACTCGAAGGGTGGAAATCTTTATAGAGACGGAAGTGCGCGAAGAATGGCTTGGACACTATTCCGTGAAGGTCCCCGCGCACTAGGCAACGAACGTTGGGAGTTACTGCTCTCTACCTTTAATTCGATGACGAGAATTAAGCAAAGCAACGGGCAGAAGGCCTCGGTTCAGGACTTCTATAATGTTGTCGATGAAGTGCGACTTACTTCTAAACGGCGAAAAGTGGAAGAAATACTTGACCTTGTCTGGAAAAGCCGTTCTCAAGCCGAAGATTTTCAACGACAGCTCGAAGATGAAGAATTCATCATCCCGAATCTCGATCCTGTAGTTCCAGGAGCCGTACAAACGGCTCGTACTTGGCATGAGCGGACGAACAGACCCATTCAATTGGTTCACGACCAGCAATCAGTCTTTACACCGACGAGAGTTCAAGCAATTATTTCTCAAGTCAACAGAGTGGATTCGAGTCTTGGAATAAGGTTAGAAGCACTTCCACTCGTTGGCATATCTCAGGTTGATTCTACGAATGATCCTCGCGTCCAAGTAGCAGATCTTCTCGCTGGAATAGGCCGCACAGTAGCACTCGCGGCACTCGCCAGAAAACCGCATCCAAGTGCTTCACTACTTCGGCCGTTTGTGGATTCCTTCTCGATTTGGGGAGACGAGACAACGTGGCTTGAGCTAACCGGCCACCGCCTGGGAGAGTAGAGCCTCGGGCACCAAGAAGTTCCGGCGACGAGCAGCGAGGCATGGCGGTGAAGTCCTTCTGCAAAGGAGCACGCAGCCTCATCCCCAGCTCTCACGGTGCATGCACGAACTACGTCGCCGAGTCGTTCTTGAAAACCAGCGGATTCGGGTTCTTAGTTTGCTCCGCCTAGTGTCCTCCGGGCCCGTGGAGATCGGGACCGCCAGCCTCAGCGAGTTCGTCAAGCACGCTGATCGCCTCGTCTGCATCCTCCGGGTCATTTTCGGCCATGTCAGGAAACGAGGCGCCCAGTTCCTCATCGGCAAGTTGCGGGTACTTCTCGAGGAGGAAGCGCTTCCGATACTCAGTGTTTGCGACGTCAACAATCGATTCAAGAGTCGCCCAATTGAAAGCACCGCCCAGGACGATCCCGGCTGCCGGTACGACCTTTCCGAGCCCCTGCTTGGTTAGGCGAAAAGCGAATTTCTCCGCAAACTTCTTGGAGACCTGAGCAATGATCGACCTGTCTAGGACGGTCCAGGTCCTACCGCGGACGAGTGCCTGCGTAAGCCGCGAGATGTCGGCCATCGCGGCGGTCTTCGCGCTGGCCGACATCGCCGTCCCGGCATTAACGACCGACATCACGAAGAGTTTCTCGGCGGGCTCTTCAGGGTCGTAGCCGTAGAGCAGCGAGATATGGCCGACGGAGCGGGACGCCAGGCCGAGAACGAAGGCGGCGTCGCCGATGAGCGCCCCGGCGATGGCTGCTCCCGAAGGCGCTGCCGCCGCGCCGCCGGTGACAGGGACAGCGAATTCTCCTCCGGAGATCACCAATCCTGCACCTGCTCCCGACAGTGCTGCAATGAGCGGATAGGACCAGCTAGCTCCTCGACCGCGGACAGCGTCAATCTGCTCAAGGTCGAGGCCGCGCAAGTCGAGCAGCCTCACAACGTCGTGGCCGCGCTTTTGGTGGCTCGCCACCACTCGTCTGGGCGAGAGCCCTGTTCGTGACACCCGTCCCACCGTCTGCCGCATCGACCCGAAAGCAGCATCGCTCCAGTCCGGGAGGGCATCGGCGGCTTTGCGGGCGCCGGCGCTGATTGCGTGAGCACCCTTGGCAACGAATTTCTGCCCCCTAGAAACCGCTGCTTGGGCTCCTGGACGTTTCTCCAGATACTGTGTGGCACGCTTGCCGAGGCCCGCAGCGCCATTGGCTACTTGCTCGCCGGCGTTCCTCACTACTCGTGAGAGCGGACGGCCCTTGAACCGTTGAATGTTGCGCCACGCATCGAGCTCATAGGCCGAGGGTTCTGTCATACCGCGAGTGTAGTGGTCCAGGCCAGCGCACACTGGATAGTTCGCGCGGGTGTCGGAGACACGGTCAGCGCACGTGTAAAGAAAGTTGGCACATTCCGGGAATGTGTAAAGAAATCGCCGAATTTTTTACACGTTCGCGGCACCCAAGATCTTCTTGTGGGGCCGCAAGAAGTTATCCGAGTGCTGCCCACAATTAAGCGAAGGGCTCCGTTTCCCCCGGAAATTCAACGATTTCGCGGGCGACGGATTGAGCAGGATTTAAGTTCGCCACTGATCATACTTAAGTCGGCGCGGGCCACTCGACCTGTCCGGCCTCCGTTTTCTGCAGGCTCAGTCGGCCATCAGATACTCGCTGCGCGGCCGATATCGTCAGGCGCTGTTCCTCCTTCGGCGCTCTCCTGCAGGGCGAGGGCGGCTTGGACGAGGGCGGCGTGGGTGAGGGCCTGCGGGAAGTTGCCGAGGTGGAGGTTGGTTTCGGGGTCCATCTCCTCGGCATAGAGTCCGACGGGGTTGGCCAGGGCCAGCAGCTGTTCGAAGAGCTCGACTGCCTCGTCGCGGCGGCCGGTCAGGGCGAGGGCCTGGACGAGCCAGAAGGAGCAGGGCAGGAAGGCGCCTTCCGGGCCGGGCAGGCCGTCCTGGCCGGGCGGGTACCGGTATAGCAGCGGTCCGCCGGCGGAGAGTCTGTGCCGGATGGCGTCGATGGTGCCGCGGACGCGGGGCGAGCCGGGCTGCTCGATGTCCAGCAGCGGCAGGATGAGCACGGCGGAGTCCAGGTCGGCGGAGCCGTAGCTGCGGGTGTAGCTGCCGAGGTCGGAGTTGAAGCCGTTGGAGCGGATGCTCTCGCCGAGGGCGTCGCGGGCGGCTTGCCAGGCGTCGCGGCGGCGCCGGCTCAGCGGATGGGTGCGGCCGATCCGCAGGGCCCGGTCCAGGGCGAGCCAGCCCATCATTTTGGAGTGCACGTGATGGGCGGCGTCGTCACGGATTTCCCAGATGCCGGCGTCGGGTTCCGGCCAGCGGCGGGCCACCAAGTTGGCGAACCCGCGCATCGCCCGCCAGGTTTCGGAGTAGAGCGGCTGCCCGTCTTTGACCAGTACCCATGCGCCATCAAGCACCCAGCCGTAGCCGTCCAACTGGTGCTGCCGGGCCGCCCCGTTCCCTACCCGGACCGGCGCGCTTCCGGCGAAGCCCGGCCAGCCCGCGAGCGTCCGCTCGGGCGGCACATGCCGGCCCATCAGGGTAAGCATGGCAGGCAGCCGCGGCCGCTCGAGCCGACTGGCATGCAGCAGCCAGCGCAGGAAGCCGCGCGCCTCGCCGTCCTTATGCACGCCCAGGAAGGCGGCGACGCCGATGCTCGCATCCCGCGGCCAGGCGTACCGGTAGTCCCAGTTCCGGATCCCGCCGGGGTACTCCGGCAGCGAGGTGGTCGGCGCGGCCACCGGCGCGCCGGACGGCGAATAGGTCAGCAGCCGCAGCGTCAGCAGGCTCCGCACCACCGCCTCGCGGTAGGGAATGCCGCCGTCGATCTCCGCGGTCCAGCGACGCCACAGTTCCTCGTCCGCGTTGACCAGGTCCCAGGCCGAGGCCGGGTCCACCTGCACCAGCGGCTCGCCGTACAGAATGCCCAGCACCAGCGTGACCGGCTTCCCCGGAATGACCGTGAACGACGCCGGGCGGCTGGGTTCAATGGCGAATTCCGGATCGCTGGTCAGCGACATGGCCAGCGGGCCCCAGGTGCAGACGACGTTGGTGCCCCGGCGCACCCGCGGAGGGCGGTGCTGCTCGCCCAGGCGCGGGTCGAAATGTACGACGGCGTCCACGGGTGCGCCTTCCGCGGTCAGCTTCCGGACCAGCAGCGTGGTCGGAAGCAGCTGACCGGCGACCTCGGCCACCATCGCCTCGGTCAGCGTCAGCCGGCCCTCGCCCACCGCCCAGGTGGTTTCCAGGGTGGCCGTATTTTCCCTGTACCGCCGGCCCACAAGCTTGGCGGCGCCGGCTGGACCGAGCCGGAAGGTCCCGGCCGCTGGCCCGCCGACAAGCCGCCCGAAGACGGGATCGCCGTCGAACGCGGGGACGCACAGCCAGTCGATCGCGCCCTGGCTGGACACCAGGGCGGCCGTACGCGTGTCCCCCAGCAAGGCGTAGTCGCCGATGTCCTGCGGGAGGCCGCCGTCGTTAGTGTCCTTGGGCAGGCGGTGGACAGCGGCCCCGGGATGCGGGAGGCCGCCGTCGTTAGTGTCCGGTGGGACCGCCTGAGGCGGAGGCTGGCTGCCGGCCATCAGCGCACCTGGAAAAGCAGCCCGAGGACCATGCCGTAGACCAGATGGGCGCCGACGGCGACGGCCGGGGTCTGGTAGCCGTAGTTGAGTGCGAGCAGCCCCGGCGGCTCCAGCACGGCGCGGCTTTCCGGCCCGGCGCGGTGCGAGGCCATGCGTGGATGGGCGCCGGGCAACAGCGGCAGGATGATCATCAGGGCGATGGCGACGTGCAGCAGCCCCAGCAGGCCGCCGATCCACCAGGTGGCCTGGCCCAGCAGCGCGAAGGTGAGGGCGTAGCCGAGGGCGAAGATCTGCCCGGCCACCAAGTGGATGAAGAAGCCGGCGACCCTGGCGTGGTCCGGATCCGGCGTGACCAGGGTGCCCAGCACCAGCGGAAGGTCCAGCCGGGTCCAGCCCGCCATCTGCGCGGCGATCATGACGGCGGTCAGCGCGCCCGTGGCGAGCAGCCCGAACACCGCCCAGCCGGCCCAGTCCATCGCGGCCTCCCCTCGCGCGGCATGCCTTGGACAGAGTATGGCCGTGCGTTCGGGCCCGGGCAAGGGCTGGCGCCAGTGCTTTTAGCCGATCAGTTCCTGCACGAGGGCCTGGACGCGCCGTTTGATGTCGTCCCGGACGCCGCGGACCATCTCGATGTCCTGTCCTGCAGGATCGTCCAGGACCCAGTCCTCGTACCGCTTGCCCGGGAAGTACGGGCAGGTGTCGCCGCAGCCCATGGTGATGACGACGTCGGACTCCTGCACTGCGCCTGTGGTGAGGATCTTCGGGACCGCCTGGCTGATGTCGATGCCTTCCTCGGTCATGGCCTGCACCGCCACCGGGTTGACCTTGTCGCGGGGTTCGGACCCGGCGGACAGGACAGTGATGCGGTCCCCCGCCAGGTGCCTGAGGTAGCCGGCGGCCATCTGGGACCGGCCGGCGTTGTGGACGCAGACGAAGAGGACGGTGGGCTTGCTGGTCATGATGGTTGTCCTTTCACGGGGCCGGTGATCTCGGCTGCGGCCTGTTCAGGGTGCGGGTAGAGCAGGCGGATGAGCAGGGCGGCGAGTGCGCCGCCGAGGACCTGCATGGCGATGAAGGGCAGCACGGAGGCCGGAGCGATGCCGGCGAAGGTGTCCGAGAACATGCGTGCCACGGTGACGGCCGGGTTGGCGAAGCTGGTGGAGCTGGTGAACCAGTAGGCGGCGGTGATGTAGCCGCCGACGGCGACCGCGATCATGTCCTTGCGGCCGGTGCGGGCGGTGCCGAAGATGATGAGCATCAGTCCGACCGTCGCCACGATTTCCGCCAGCCAGAGTCCGGTGCCGGTGCGCGGCTTGCTGGAGATCATGACGGCCGGCAGGTCGAACATGAGGTTGGCCAGCATGGTGCCGAGGACTCCGCCGGCGAGCTGGGCTGCAATCAGCGCGCCGGCTTCGCGCCAGCCGATGACGCCCAGCCAGCGTTCCACGAGGGTGACCACCGGGTTGAAGGCCGCGGACACCGGCTGCAGCGCGATGATCAGCGCCACCAGGACGGCGCCGGTGGCCAGCGCGTTTTCCAGCAGCTGCAGGCCGACATCGTTCGGGGAGAGCCTAGCGGCTGCGATCCCGGAACCGACCACGGTGGCCACCAGCAGGGCTGTGCCGATCAGTTCCGCCAGGGCCTGCCGGGCAAGATTGCTGCTCATGCGCCAGCGCTGGAGATGAGTTTGCCCAGCGAGTTGAGCACCTCGTCCGCCACCTTGTAGTAGACCCAGACGCCGCGCTTGCTGCGCTCCAGCAGGCCGCTGCCGTGCAGCACCTTCAGATGGTGGCTGATCGTCGGCTGGGACAGGTCGAAGGCTTCGGCCAGATCGCACACGCAGGCTTCGCCGCCCTCGTGGGAGGCCACCAGGGACAACAGCTGCAGCCGCACCGGATCCGCCAGCGCCTTCAGCAGCGCCGAAACCCGCTCGGCTTGGGGAGCGGTCATCGGCTCCCGGGTCATCGGGGTGCAGCAGGCCACTGTTTCCACAGGGGTCAGCTCAAGCAAAGATTTAGACACAGATAAATATTGACAGAGATCGATGTCCGGTGGCAATCTCGCACATGTAGACAACCATCTATCTCTAGGAGACGTCATGTCCCGCCTGCAGCTTGCCCTCAACGTTGACGATCTCGAGGAATCCGTCGCGTTCTACTCCCGCCTGTTCGACACCGGGCCGGCCAAGCGCCGCCCCGGGTACGCCAACTTCGCCGTCGCCCAGCCTCCGCTGAAACTCGTGCTGATTGAGAACCCCGGCAAGGGCGGCTCGCTCAACCACCTCGGCGTGGAGGTGCAGGACACGGATGCCGTGGATAGCGAACAGACCCGGCTGGCCGGGCACGGCTTCGCGACGGTGGATGAGCGTCAGAGCACCTGCTGCTACGCCAAGCAGGACAAGTTCTGGGTGCAGAACACGCCGAACGGCGAACAGTGGGAGGTCTACACCGTCCTGGCCGACAGCCCGACCTTCGCCAGCCAGGACTGCTGCACCTCGGCAGAGGCAGGCGCGGAGCCGGCCGCCAAGACGTGCTGTTAAGCTGCGGCCCCCAGCTCAAGACCAGCTCAAGTTTGGCTCAAGAAGTCTGCGCCGCCCGCGTGTCGACCCACTATTGGCATAGTGTTGGCCGAGTGCCATGACATCCCCCTGTCGTGCGGCACCGTCCGACGCCGGCGACGTCTGTTAGCTTTCCGCCGGCATGAAGTCGGAGCGCTGTCCTGCCCCATCCCCCGAGGGCAGGACAGCGCCTTCACCTGGTGCAAAGCCGAGGGGTAACGTCCGAGCATCGCCACGATGCAACGGTCAGGCCCGCGGGTTAAGCCGGGCAATCGCCGTCGTCAGGACGGTGGCGAAGCCGCACCACAGTGCATACGGGACCAGGGCGGCACCGGAACGGGGCTCGATGCGGGCGGTCCGGCGCGCCAGGTCCACGCTGCTGGCGGTCAGCAGGGCGCATTCGGCCGCCGCGATCCAGGGCCGGCGGCTGCGCCAGAACAACCAGCTCCAACCCGCATTGAGCAGCAGGTTGGCGGTCAGCGCACGGAGGTACCGCCGTCGTTCGCGTGGCTGGGAGCGCTCCTCCAGCCTATCCAGGGCCGCCGCACCGGAAAGGGCGATGTCAGCGTAGAGCGCAGTCCAGACAATGGGAAAAACCGACGACGGCGGCTGGAAGCGGGGTTTGCGCAGGCTGCGGTACCAGCTGCTGGAGGGGTCCGTGGCCACCGAGCCGGACACTGCCGTGGCGGCAATGGCAGCTGCGGTTTTGGCGAGGGTGGATGCGCGCATCGGCTGGCTCCTCTTCGTGGTCGGCCTGACTGCCTTGCCTGACAGGCTAGGCCCGGGCCGGCGCCGGCACCAGAGCTTGCGGCCTTTCCGCTGTCGCATTGGCAGGCGCGACGGCCAGCACCACCAGCGCGGCGCCGATGATCGATAGCCCGGTCCAGCCCAGCACGGACAACTGCTCGCCGACGACGAGGATCGCCAGCACCGCCGCAACGGCCGGTTCGGCCAGCGTGAGGGTGGTCGCCGTGCTGGGCCGCACCCGCGCGAGCCCGATGCCGAACAGGAAGTAGCCGAGGAACATCGGCACCAGCGCCATGTAGACGGCAACCGTGAACGACGACGGCGACTCCACCAGGGGTGCGCCGGTCACCGCGAGGACGGGGAGCAGGAGCACCCCGCCAGCGCCGAAGACCGCGCCCATCGCGGCGGCCCGGCCCACGTGCTGTTCCATCAGCCGGTGCACCACCCAGGAGTACAGGGCGTAGGTGGCGCCGGCGACCAGGCCCAGCCCCACGCTCGCCGCGGTCCCGGCGGCCGATG
>NZ_ANPE02000038.1 GCF_000328305.2 Arthrobacter crystallopoietes BAB-32
GGGCATCATCGTCATTCCCGGATTCACCTACAAGAAATATTCCCTGATCTCCGCGAAGCTGGGTTTGCCAGCAACATGGCGAACAAGGGTGGTTACTATACTGACTGTTGTTGGGGTAGTTGCTTGTGCTTTGCTGAACGTCCCGGCCCCCGTTCCTGCAACAGTTCTAGGGCTCGTCGCAGGCAATGCGGGTTTGGCCTTGGCACGACGCTGGATGAACGCCTCGGCCCACGTTTCCGTTATAACCTTCGCCGCTCTTTGGGGGACGGCGGTATTCGGGCCGGCCCTAGGTTGGCTGTTGGTACTATCGCCGATGATGATGGTGAGCCGAACCGCTCTGAAGGAACACACGTGGGGCGAAGCCTTGACCGGCGCCCTTATCGGAATAGTCACCTTCGGCTGTTTCGTCGGAGCTACAGTTTGGAGCTGGATCATTTGAGCGACTTTGATCTACCACCGGAGCGGGCCGCTGGGATCCGACGAGCAGAAACGCTCGCACGGAAGATCAATCTTCTGCTAGACGTGATCATGTCCGACAGCGGTAAGCCTTTTGACTACCCGGCCATCCGTGATGGGGCGCAGAAGGCTGGCTACTATCTTTCGCGGACCAGATGGTCCCTGCTGAAGGCAGGCAAAGAGCAGGTGGTTCCGGACGAAGCGCTGCGTGCGATAGCTTCTGTCTTCGACGTTGACCCTGAGTATCTACTTCAGGACGGCGGGAAACTGCCTGAACGAGTAGAAGCTGAACTGGAGCTGCTTCGCAGCATGAGGCGCGCGGAAGTGCGAAACTTCGCCGCCCGTGCGCTGGGTCCGGTCGATCCGGAAGCGCTGAAGGCGATTACCAAAATCCTGGACGAGGAAACATAAGCCGTCCGGCGAACCTCTCTTTTCATCTAGAACGTAATAACGCTCTCCCCTAGCCCTCGCTCACACATGTGTGACACATGCGTGATAGGCTCAGCGCGATGCAACGGGATACCTGCACACGCCTAGTCGATGACCCTCGAGAGCGGACCTCATTCCCCCAACAAAAAACTCATGTATATGAGCCCCTGCTCGCGCAGCTTGGCAAGGTCAATAATGTAGCGGACACGCTGCCCACTGCGTTCACCGACCTCTCCGCCAGCAGCGACGAGCCCTTCGGCTTCAAGAGTCTTGATATGGGCGTAGACCTGCCGGTAATCGACGCCGATTCGCTTTGCAACATTTCCGGTGGTGTCACCGCTCGGATGCTGCGCCAGGTCGCGAATAACCGCCGCCCTGAGGGTATTCGCATTGAAAACACTCAAAGCATTTCCAACCTCTTGGGGCAATCCGGAAATTGGCTTGTAGATGCGGGGCACTCCATAATTCTCGCCCACCTTTGAGGTCCATTGAACTTACATCATCTTTTTAGTGATGCTAGCATCATTTTAAAAGTGTTGCTTGTTTTATCCTTTCAAGTGCCCAGAAGGGGGATCAGCCTTGAAACCGACAGGTCTTGTGATCGGCGCGGTCGCCTCGGTGCCTGTGTTGTCTGTGGGGCTGGTCTTCGCCTTGGTGCTGCTGCCGGCCGGGTCAGTGCCTGCGTCGGCAGTGTGCGCCCCCGGGGTTTCAGCCGCAGTCGATGGCAATGTAGCGGTTGAGGGGTACTCGCCGGAGCAGTTGCAGAATGCTGCGGCCATCATTAGCGCCGGTGACAGGCTGGACCTGCCGGTCAAAGGGCAAATGATCAGCGTGATGGTTGCTTTGGGCGAGTCCGGCCTGCGCGTTCTGGACCGTGGCGATGGTCCTGGCCCGGATTCCCGAGGTCTGTTTCAGCAGCGGGATAACGGTGCCTGGGGCTCGTACGAGGACCGCATGGACCCGGCAATCAGCGCCACCAACTTCATCAAGGCGCTGCAGAAGGTTGAGGGCTGGGAGCTGCTGGAGCCGACCATCGCCGGAAACAAGGTGCAGCGCAACGCGGACCCTTACCACTACCAAAAATACTGGCCCAGGGCCGTCAAGCTCGTTCATGCACTGTCTGACGGGGAGTTTTCGCTGGAAGGCAGCGGCTGCGCCATCCCTGGGCAGTCCGGTGCCGGGGATGACTATCCGTGGAAGGACGCTCCGACATGGTTGGAGGTCGGCGCCAACGATGCCAGCACGTCCCCGCTGAACATGTACTACCGCGAATGTGTGGACTTCGCGTTGTGGCGGGTGAACCAGCAAATGGGTTCCACCAGCGAACCGTTCAAGTTCCTCAATGGCACCTTCCGCCCGGACGGGGAGCGCTTGGGTTCTGCGGTGACATGGAAGGCCGGTTGGCACGCAAAGGGCTGGCCCACGGGCACCACGCCCCGTGTCGGTGCGGTCGTTTGGTACGCGCCCGGTACCGGGGGAGCGGATCCGACCTTCGGACACGTGGCCGTGGTCAAGGAAGTCAGGGACGACGGGACCTACGTCGAAGAGGGATACAACGGCAACCCGCCCCCGGATGAGCACAACTACTACACCAGGACGGTCAGCAGCACTGTCCCCTCGGCTTTCCTGTACCTGCCCATTCAAGAGGAGAACAAGTGAAAAAGCCTCTGGCCCTCACCGCGGTGGCCCTGCTCTGCGCCGCCTGCGCTCCGGCAGCGGACACCACGCCGGCACCGGCAGGAGCAACCACCGCGACCCCATCCGCATCCGTCTCGCTGAGCGCCGGCAGCGGCCCGCAGGCACCCGGCGGCACAGCCCCGGCCACCACCGGCATCACCTGGAATCAGGCCAGCAAGGACAAGGCTGCGGACGTCGCTGAGAAGGCCATGGCTGACTTTGCCCGCCCCCAGGTGGAGGAAAGCCGGTGGGCCAATGATCTTGCCCGCTGGCTGACACCCCAGGCCACCGCCGACTACTCGGCCGTTGACCCGGCCAACGTCCCGGCGACCCGCGTCACAGGGCCGGCCACGCTGAGCGTCGATGAAACCAACGGCTACGGCGTCACGGCCGCGGTCCCCACCAACGCCGGCACGTACACGCTGCAGCTGCTCCGCACGGGCAAGGATGCCCCGTGGCAGGTCAACCGACTCACACCGCCGTCCTAAGCACCCCGCCTCTCCACCTCACACGTAAGGAAGACGTTCATGGGTACTGCACCAACCGAAGTCCTGGCCTTTCCCAACATCAGGGCCATCGTCCGCGACAACCGAACCGCCGAAGTGATCATCGCCGGAAACTCCCGCGTCGTTCCTGCCGGGCAATCGCTGCAGGACCTTCGCAACAACGCCCTGGCCCTCGTGCTCGGAGAGGCCCGGACCCTGCAGCGCCCCGTGAGGGTCCGGATCGAGGATCCCGAAGGGCACGGGGAACTGATCGTGCACCCGGACCACAAAATCGAATCCGTCTCCTACCAGCCCCGCCCCGCCCGCCGCCGGACGGAAACACCGGAAACCACGCCGGAGAAGGCGGCGCCGACCGCGACCGACCCGACCCCGGCCCGTGAACCGGGGCCTGTGTCCACAGCACCCGGCGCCGTCTGCTTTGCTCCCGCGACGGTGGACACCCAGGCCAGGCCAGGCCCGGCATCTTCGGCTGAACCGGCGCCGCGCCGCCCGCTCAGGGAAGCCGGAAGCTTCCTTGCCGCACCGGGCACCGTTGAACCGGCCACCCAGGGTATCCGGGGAATGCTCAACACCATGGGTCTGTCCCTGGCACCGTCAGCTGATGAATTGAGCGAGCGGGAGGATATCCGGCTGGCCTCCAAGCACTTCGCCGGTACCCGGACCATCGCCGTGGTCAATCAGAAGGGCGGATCGAACAAGACACCGACCGTCGCCGATCTGGCTGCCGTGTTCGGCCGCAACGGCGGCAGCGTCGTGGCCTGGGACAACAACCCGACCACGGGAACCCTTGGCTGGCGCACAGAACAGGGCGACCACACCCGGAGTGCCCTGGACGTCATCGCTGCTGCTGACGCCCTGCTGTCGCCCACGGCCCGGTCCGCAGATATCAACGCCTTCGTCCACCACCAGAGCACCGATAAGTACGACGTGCTGCGCTCTGACTCGGATGTGGACGGCACCCACGAAGTCACCGCTGAAGAAGTAGACATCCTGCACCGGGTCGTCTCCAAGTACTACCGGCTCATCCTGATGGATTCAGGCAACAACCACCGCAGCGCGGAGTGGAACCGCATGATCGACCACGCCGACCAGCTCGTGGTCCCCACCACCAACGAAGAAGACCGCGTCGAGGCTGCCCTCCTGACCCTGCAGGGCCTGGATCTGAAGAGCGAACGCTCTGCCCGACTCGCTGCCAACGCGGTCGTGATCGTCTCCGAACGGCAAAAAGGCGAGGTGCGTCTCTCGCAGGAAACAGCGGACAAGTTCCGCCCCTACGTCCGGGATGTCGTCGTTGTGCCTTTCGATCCGGCGTTGAAGTCCGGCCAGATCCGGTTCGGCGCGCTTCGGCCGGCAACGCGCAGGGCATGGCTGCGGTCGGCAGCCGCGGTCGCCCGCGGCCTCTAACCGTGACCGAAAAAAGCCCGGACCCCGCGGCTTCTGAATGAAAGGAGGAAACCATGCAACAGTCTCTGAACCCCTGGGTCACCAGTGCCGGGCCCGACCACACACCAGAGGAAGCACCTGAAACGTACCTGCCGCCGGCGGCAGTCATCAGTGCTCCGCTGCGGGGCATGGTCGAACCGGACGCAGCAGACCGTCTGGCCCAACGCACCATGAGCGGTACTGCTCCAGTGTGGATCACCGGCACTCACGGCGGAGCCGGAGAAAGCAGAATCGCCGGTCTCCTTGACGGGGCACGCGCCACCGATCACTGCTGGCCCGTTCTCCAGGAAGGCAGCCAGCCCCGGGTGCTGCTGGTCTGCCGGGCCGACATGCGCGGCCTCACCGCGGCCAGGAGCGCACTGACCCAGTGGGCCTCAGGCGCCGCACCGGAGGTCGACCTGCTGGGCCTGGCCATCCTGGCCGACGCACCGGGGAAGACTCCCAAAGCTCTGCGCGACTTCGCCACCATCGTCGGCGGGGGAGCGCCCCGGCTCTGGCCCCTGCCCTGGGTAGAGGCCTGGCGGCACGGGGACACTTCGACGCCGTCACCGGCCCGCGATTACCAACGCTTCATCACTGACATAACCGCTCTGACTCACGACACCACGCCACGCACCATCCACTGAAAGGTCTCGCCATGAACTCCCTCTCCGCACCTGCAGCAAGCGTCATCCCCAACCCCACCCCAACCGTCCCGGATCAGGCCGGCGGCCTGCTGACCATCCTGGACTGGGCAGCCGGTATCGGCCTGGTCCTGGGCGTCCTGGGCGTCATCATCGTCGGCATCAAACTGGTCATCTCGCTCCAGCGCGGCGAGGGCGGCCACACCCTCGCCACGCTCGGCTGGGTCCTGATGGGCTGCATCATCATCACCGGATCTTCAGGCATCGTCCGCGCCTTCGTCTAGCCAGCACCAACAACGGGAGATTCAGCATGAGCCAGTCAACCGAGAGCACCACCGAAAGCAATCCATTCACCAAACCCGGTTTCATCATTGCTGCCGCGCTGGTGCTCGCACTCATCGCAGCAACCGTCGTCATCTTCCTGCTCACCAAAGAACAGCCAAACGCACAACCGGACCCGGCAGTCAACAACGGTTCGACCGCAGCCAGCCCCAGCACTTCAGCCGCGGCTGATCAGAGTGTCTGCGGGCTGTCTGGCAGTAAGGAAACATCCCTTGGAACCGCTCCTGACTCCGAGTGGGAGCTCCTCGGAACCATGGCCGTGCCGTCGGATCCGTCAACGGCAGGTCCTGGAACGGTCGGTAAGGACGGGCTGAGGTCCTGCTTTGCCCAATCCCCCACGGGCGCACTTTACGCGACGGCGAACATCTGGGCGTCGTCATTCAATGGCTACGCAAAACAGCTCTACCTGGAGCTTGCCGCTGACAGCCCCTCGCGGGACAAAGCCGTACAGGCAATCAAGGAAGGCAGGAACGTCGGGGGAGGGACCTCTCCGAATGTTCAGATCGCCGGATTCATCATCCATTCCTATACTCCCGAAGCAGCAGTCGTGGAACTGGCTATCAAGAGCAGCGATGGCGGATATGGAGCTCTGTCGACGTCACTGCTCTGGGAGGACGGCGACTGGAAACTCGACATCCCGGCCGCTGGAGGCGGAGCAGTTCGCCGGATCAGTGACCTAAGCTCGTTTATCCCGTGGTCCGGCGTCTGACATGGCAGATGAGAAATGTGAAGTCTGGGACGTGTACTGCTGGGGCTCCCAAGGGGCTGGAAATGTCGCAGCCGGGATCGCAGACAACGCAATCACCAACCTCGAAAAAGCTGTCACGGAGGGCATGAGCCAGATGGTGACAACACTGTCTACTTTCTGGGTGTCCATGCCCACCGTGAACCTGGCCAGCGAGGACGGCACCACGCCAAGTCCCGTCGTTTCTATGATCAATAGCGAATTGATGTCCTGGACGCTGGCGCTGGCAGTACTCGCCGTCATTGTCGGAGGCATCCGCATGATCTGGGAACAGCGGGGGGCGCCGCTGAAGGATTTGCTCCGTTCGCTGATCACGCTCACCGTGGTCTCCGGCCTTGGCCTGGGTGTCATCTCAATCCTGGTGATCGCAGCTGATGCCTTCTCTGCCGCCATCATGGAGCGTTCCACTTTCGGCAAAGGATTTGCAGAGTCAATGCACCTGCTCATGCTGACGAACCGGACCGGGGTCGCAGTGTTTATCCTCATCGTCCTGGGCTTGATCGGCCTGATCGCCTCTCTCGTCCAGGTCGTGCTGTTGGTGGTGCGCAGCGGCATGCTGGTGATCCTGGCCGGCATCCTGCCCACCACGGCTGCCTTCACGAACACCGAGATGGGCCGGCAGTGGTTCCAGAAAGCCGTCGGCTGGACCATCGCCTTCATTCTTTACAAGCCGGCCGCGGCGATCGTGTACTCGGCCGCATTCCTCCTCATGAGAAACAACAACGGGCTGGACGCCTTGATCGGCACCATCACGGGGTTCACGCTGATGATCGTTGCCCTGCTGGCGTTGCCTGCCCTGATGCGGTTCGTCACGCCGATGGTCGGTGCCGTCGCATCCGGCAGCGGTGCAGCAGCCGGAGCCGCCGTTGGTGCTCTGGCCACCGGAGCTGTCTCCCTGGGCCGCAGCGGCAGCGGCAGGGGCCACGCCGCGCCAACCCCCGCGAGCACCACCAGTCCGCCCAACACGCAGAGCACCCCTGCCGGTGACTTGCCCAAGGGCAGTGACGGAACACCCGGACCTCGGGGCGGGGAGGGCAGCCCACCCCCGGCGCTACAGGCCCGGGCGGAGCCGCCGGCGCTGCCGCCACAGACAAAGCGGGCCCGGCAGGACCGGCAACCACCGGCACAGCAGGAACAGCGACCGGAGCACCAGCAGCGACCGGATCACGGGCAGCGACTGGAGCAGCAGCTGGTCCGGCCGGGATGGCTGTAGCTGCAGGAGCACAGATGGCGGCCGGGACGGCTCAGGCCGTCGAGAAGACCGCGCAGGATTCAACCGGGGAGGGCCCCAGTGGCAGCAATTAACACTGAATATAAGGAACCGTCGTACGGAAACTGGCGTGTCCCGCGCTCGGCAGGTCTGGCGAACCTTGGCACTATTGGCACCGCGATTGTCATGGTCGGGCTGCTGCTGGGGATCGTCAGCTTCGCGATCTGGGGCCTTTTCGTGGGGCTGGGTGTTCTGGCCGCGGCCGGGGCCAGTGCCCTGTTGCTGACGGTCAAAGACAAGCACGGCCAGTCCGTTGTCGACCGGTTCGGCGCCCGTCTGGCCTTCAGGCTCGCGAAGTCCTCCGGGACCAACCTTTACCGCTCCGGGCCGCTGGGTGTGACCCCGTGGGGCATGTATCAGCTGCCCGGTCTGGCCGCGCAGTCGACCCTGTATGAGTTCACCGACTCCTACAACCGTCCGTTCGCGCTGCTGCATGTGCCCGCCACCGGGCACTTCACCGTGATCTTCTCCACCGAACCTGACGGTGCTTCTCTGGTTGACCCGGAACAGGTCGACGCGTGGGTGGCCAACTGGGGCGGCTGGCTCGCCGGCCTGGCCGATGAGGCCGGGCTGGACGCCGCTGCCGTCACGGTGGAAACCGCCCCGGACTCCGGGTACCGGCTGCGCAACGAAGTGGACATGAACATTGACCCGAACGCGCCGGACTTCGCGAAGGCGATTCTGCGCGAAGTCGTGCACACCTACCCGGAAGGATCTGCCACGGTCCGCGCCTGGGCCTCCCTGACCTTCAACGCCTGTCTGCGGGCCGGGTCGAAGAAACGCGAGCCGGAAGACGTTGCCCGTGACCTCGCCTCACGGATCCCGGGACTCTCAGCCCGCCTGCAGTCCACCGGAGCCGGTATCGCCCGCCCGATGCCGGCACAGGAACTCTGCGAAGTTGTCCGGGTCGCCTACGACCCGCCCGCTGCGCTGATCATTGATGAAGCCACCGCCGCCGGGTCCCCGGTATCCCTGAACTGGGGCGAGGTCGGCCCCACCGCGACACAGGCGAACTGGGACAACTACCGGCACGACTCCGCGTTCTCTGCCTCCTGGACCATGACCGGGGCCCCGCGCGGGTCCGTGAACTCCTCGGTCCTGTCCCGGCTGCTGGCCCCGCACGGGGACATCGACCGCAAGCGCATTTCGCTGCTCTACCGGCCGATGGATTCCGCCCGGGCCGCCGCCGTGGTGGAGCGGGACCAGAACAACGCGAACGTGCGCATCACCTCCGGGACCCGGCCATCGGCCCGCGCCCTGGTCGATGCCCGCTCCGCCGTGCAGACCGCCCAGGAAGAAGCCCAGGGCGCCGGGCTCGTGAACTTCGGAATCGTCGTCACGGCCACCGTCACCGACAGGGAACGCCTGGCGGATGCCGTGGCGGCCATTGAACAGACCTCCGGCACCGCCCGGGTGCTGCTGCGCCGCGCCTACGGAGCGCAGGACACCGCGTTCGCTGCGTCCCTGCCGCTGGGACTGGTCCTGCCCAGGCACAGCATGGTGCCCTCCGAGATTAAGGATGCCCTGTAATGGCCCGCACGAAGCGCTTTGCCCGAAAGAACGCTGTGCTGCCCGACGCGGCGGCGAAGAAGGCCGAGCGGCAGTCCCGCGGGGCC
>NZ_ANPE02000037.1 GCF_000328305.2 Arthrobacter crystallopoietes BAB-32
CCGCCCGCTTCCGGCGGGACAGCCCGCGCACGCTGCCGGCCGCCGTCGTCCGTTTCCGATTCCGGACGTCCCGGGGTGAACCGCAGGAGGCGTCCGCCCCGGTCCAGCACGTAGCTGTCCGGCGTCACCTGTCCGGACACCACTGCCTCGCCGAGCCCCGCGGCGGCTTCCACCACCAGCTCGCTGCGCTCCCCGGTCACCGGATTCGCGGTAAAGAGCACGCCCGCCGCCGCGGCCGGGACCATCCGTTGGACAACGACGGCGATGGCCACCTCGTGCGGGTCGATTCCGTTCCGCGCCCGGTAGGCGATCGCCCGGTCCGTCCACAGCGAGGCCCAGCAGTCCGCCACGGCCCGGATGAGCGCTGCCTCGCCCTCGACATCGAGGAAGGTGTCCTGCTGGCCGGCGAAGGCGGCACCGGGCAGGTCTTCCGCGGTGGCGCTCGAACGCACGGCCACCGGCCCGCCGCCCAGGTCGCGATAGGCGGCGGCGATCCTGTCCTGAAGCTGTGCGGGCACTGCCGCGGCTGCGAAGACGGTCCGGATCCGGGCACCGTTGACGCCGGCCGGGCCTTGGTGTTCTGCCGCCCTACCCCGGACTCCTCCGGCCCGGCGGCTATCCGGCGCCGCGAGCAGTCTTTCCAGCTCGGTTCCGAGCCCGGCCTGATCGAGCAGCAGCCGGTAGGCGGCCGTGGTGACCACGAATCCCGGCGGGACCGGGAATCCGGCACGGACCAGTTCGCCGAGGTTGGCGCCTTTGCCCCCGGCGGCAGCCAGGTCCCGGGCACCGAAGTCCGCCAGCGTTCCGATGATCTGTTCAGCCACTGCAGCTCCTGGTGGTTGGCCTCGCCGGCGCCCTTTCCAGCGGAACTGCCGGTGCCCCAAACCCTACCCCCGCCGCTGGCGGACCGGAGCGGCCGCAGCCGGGCGCCGCCGTCGTACTCCTTAAACAGAGGAGGCCCCGACGCTATGGTCGGGGCCTCC
>NZ_ANPE02000036.1 GCF_000328305.2 Arthrobacter crystallopoietes BAB-32
CCCGAGGCGGATGCCGCCGTCGTACCCGTGCCCGAGGAACAGCCCGGCCACCGGGTCGGCGTGGGTCCGTGGGAGGGCCCGCTGCCCGAGGGCGATCATTGGGACCCGGAGCTGCTGGCCAACGGCGACACCCGCAACGTCGTCGACGAATACCGGTACTGGAAGCACGAGGCGATCGTGGCGGACCTCGATTCCCGCCGGCACCGTTTCCACGTGGCGATCGAGAACTGGCAGCACGACCTGAACATCGGCTCGGTGGTGCGGACCGCCAACGCGTTTATGGCCAAGGAAGTGCACATCATCGGACGACGGCGGTGGAACCGGCGCGGGGCAATGGTCACCGACCGCTACCAGCATGTGCGGCACCACCCCACCGTCGAAGAGTTCGTCGCATGGGCGCAGGGCGAGGGGCTGCGGATCGTCGGGATCGACAACTTCCCGGATTCGGTGCCGCTGGAGACCTACGACCTGCCGGCGGACTGCGTGCTGGTCTTCGGCCAGGAGGGTCCGGGGCTGACGCCGGAGGTCCACGAGGCCGCGGATGCGACGCTGTCGATCGCGCAGTTCGGCTCGACCCGGTCGATCAACGCCTCCGCCGCGGCGGCCATCGCGATGCACGCGTGGGTCCGCCGGCACGTGTTCAGCCAGAAGGTCTAGCGTCCGGGGCCGCGAGGCGGAACTTCACAGTTCTTTCTCCATGTCGCCGGACGGGTGGCGCTGGCTAGGATGGGACGTGGAGGCCTGAAGTCCTCGAAGAACTTGTCTCTCTATCAAGGAGTCCGCATGCCCATTGCAACCCCTGAGATCTATGCCGAGATGATCGACCGCGCCAAAAGCAGCGGCTTCGCCTACCCGGCCATCAACGTGACGTCGTCGCAGACGCTCAACGCTGCACTGCAGGGCTTCGCGGACGCCGGCTCGGACGGCATCATCCAGGTGTCCACCGGCGGTGCGGCCTACTGGTCGGGCGCCGGCGTCAAGGACATGGTTGCCGGTTCGCTGGGCTTCGCCGCGTTCGCCCGCGAGGTGGCCAAGAAGTACCCGGTCAACGTGGCCCTGCATACCGACCACTGCCCGAAGGACAAGCTGGACGGCTTTGTGCTGCCGCTGCTGGCCGAGTCCGAGGCGGCTGTCAAGCGCGGCGAGGATCCGCTGTTCCAGTCGCACATGTGGGACGGCTCCGCTGAGACGCTGGAGGAGAATTTGCGGATTGCCGAGGACCTGCTGGCCCGCACCGCGGCGGCCAAGATCATCCTCGAGGTGGAAATCGGCACCGTCGGCGGCGAGGAAGACGGCGTCGAAAACGAGATCAACGAGAAGCTGTACACCACGGTCGACGACGGCCTGAAGACCATCGAGGCCCTCGGCACCGGTGAGAAGGGCCGCTACATCACGGCCCTGACCCTCGGTAACGTGCACGGCGTCTACAAGCCCGGCGGCGTCAAGCTGCGTCCGGAGCTGCTGAAGCAGATCCAGGACGAGGTCGGCGCCAAGATCGGCAAGGAACGCCCGTTCGACCTGGTCTTCCACGGCGGCTCCGGCTCCTCCGCACAGGAAATCGCCGACGCCGTCTCCTACGGCGTGATCAAGATGAACGTGGACACCGACACCCAGTACGCCTTCACCCGCCCGGTGGCCGGCCACATGTTCGCCAACTATGACGGCGTGCTCAAGATCGACGGCGAGGTCGGGAACAAGAAGACCTACGATCCCCGCGTGTGGGGCGCTGCCGCCGAGAAGTCCATGGCCGCCCGCGTGGTCGAGGCCGCGCAGCAGCTCGGTTCGGCCGGAAAGTCGGTCAAGTAGCAGTGGCTGAATACCGCAAGAACCTGCTCGGCCCGGACGCCACGGAGCTGCCGGAAGAGACTGACGTGCTGGCCCGCCTGGACGCCGGGGACGAAGCGATCGACCTCGCAGCCAAGCACCCGTCGTCGTCCTTGGTCTGGGCCATCCTGGCCGATGAGGCCTTCGGCGAAGGCCGCACCGTCGAGTCCTACGCCTTCGCACGCGTCGGCTACCACCGCGGACTGGACGCGCTGCGCCGCGCCGGCTGGCGGGGCGCGGGCCCGATCCCGTGGGAGCATGAGCCGAACCGCGGATTCCTGCGCGCGCTCTATGCCCTCGGCCGCGCTGCCGCCGCCATCGGCGAGAGCGAGGAAGTCGACCGGATCAACAAGTTCCTCGACGAGTCGGACCCGTCGGCGAAGGCCGCTATCGAAGGCGCCTGAGCGATCAAACCGTTGTCCTGAAAGCGGGAGCTGCCCCAAACGGCAGCTCCCGTTTTCAGTTCACGCTCACGCCGGACGGCCATCTGTTGGCCCGTAGTGGCTGCTTTGAAGCCATTTTGCGGCGCCAATCCAGCCACTAAAGGCCAACAGATTCCAGACCTAAGGCCAACAGATTCCAGACTCACGTCCAACAGAATCCAGATGGCAGGCGGAGGGCCTGGCCGGGCGCGGCCGCTTCCTGCGGACCACTAGAATCGAGCGGGACTGCTTGAAAGGACTGTGTTGGCCAAGCTCTATTTCCGCTACGGCGCCATGAACTCCGGGAAATCCACCGGGCTGCTCCAGGTTGCGTTCAACTACGAGGAGCGCGGCCAGCGCGTGGTCCTTGCCAAGCCGCAAGTGGACACCAAGGGCGACAACGAGATCGTCTCCCGGCTCGGCGTGACCCGCGAGGCGGACTTCGTGATCCGCCCGGGGGAGCCGGTGCGCGAGCAGTTCCGCCGCATCGCCGCCGGGGAGGATCCGGACGCGCTGCTCGAGCGTGTGGAGGTCCAGCCGGTGGCCTGCCTGCTGGTGGACGAGGCGCAGTTCCTTGAGCCCGAGCAGGTCGACGACCTCTTCCGCATCGCCGTGCTGGACGGCGTCCCGGTCATCGCGTACGGCATCCGCACGGATTTCCGCACCCAGGCCTTCCCCGGCGCGCGCCGGCTGCTCGAGATCGCACACTCGCTCGAAGAGCTCAAGACGATCTGCCGCTGTGGGCGCAAGGCCGTCTTCAACACCCGCCGCGTGGGCGACGAGATCGTGTTCGACGGCGAGCAGGTGGCCATCGACGGCGAGGAAGTCTGGTACGAATCGCTCTGCGGCACCTGCTACCTGGAGGCCTCCGGCAGCAAGCTCGGCGCCTGAGCTTCGCAAGGGCTAACGACGGCGGCGTCCACCTTACGCGGCCGGCCCGCCCTGGCTGTGCCCGGCTACCCGAGCGGCGAGGCCCATGGCGTCGTAGGGGGCGCGGACCTTCACGTCGTTGTCGAAGTAGAGGTAGGCGTCCCGGCCCTTGCCGTCCGGACAGCCCGAGCCGTCCAGCCAGCCGCGCACCGTCTCCGCCCAGTGGTCCAGGTCCTCGTCCCGGTAGCCGCTGACGTAGAGCTCATCCTTGCCATGCAGCCGCACGTAGGTGAAGTCGGCGGTGATCTCGTGGAGCATCGGCCAGGTCCCGGCGCTGTCCGCGGTGACGAGCGCCGTGTTGGTCTGCCGCAGCTGCTCGTAGAACCGGTCGTCGATGAACGTGGGGCTGCGCACCTCCATTGCATGGCGCAGCGGCCGGTCCTCGGTCACGTCGAACCAGGAACGGTCCTTGACCTTGTCGGTGTGGTCGGATGCAAGGCGCGCCGCCGCCGTCGTTGTTTTGGGCAGCAGGGCGAGGAATTCTTCGACGACGGCGGGATCATAGGACAGGTTTTCCGGCGTCTGCCAGAGGAACGGGCCGAGTTTGGCGCCGAGGGACAGCATGCCGGAGGCGAAGAAGTTGGCCAGGGCCTCGCGCACATTGCGCAGCCGCTGCATGTGCGTGACGAAGCGGCCACCCTTGACCGCGAAGACGAACCCGGGCGGTGTGGCATCGCGCCACTGCTGCCAGCTGGAGGGGCGCTGGAGCGAGTAGAAGGAGCCGTTGATCTCCACCGAATTCAGGTGGCGGGCGGCGTACTCCAGCTCCTGCCGCTGGGGCAGGCCCTTGGGGTAGAAGGTGCCGCGCCATGGGGCGTAGCGCCACCCGGAAATGCCGATCCGTGCCACCGGCTGCTCTGCCGCCACACCCCGGACGCTACCGCAGGCGGGAGGGGACCGCCAGATTCCGGGGCTCTTTGGGTGTCCTTCAGCCGGTCCACGGGCGGGAAGGGGAGCCGGCATGGACCGTCACCAGGACGGCGGCTGTGGACAGAATTCCGGTTGCCGCCGGCAAATCGGCTAAACTTGGCAGGTAAGAGCCCCAGAACTCCGGCTGGAGTGCGGGGCGTTCTCATGCGTGGCAGGGGCTGCCGGCGGGCCGTCCTCCAACAGGCTCCCGCCGCATCGAATGGGGGAGGATCCCATGCCAGCAATTGTGATCGTCGGGGCCCAGTGGGGCGACGAAGGTAAGGGCAAGGCCACGGACCTGCTCGGCGGGCGAGTGGACTACGTGGTGAAGCCGAACGGCGGCAACAACGCCGGGCACACCGTCGTCGTCGGTGGCGAGAAGTATGAGCTGAAGCTCCTTCCGGCCGGCATCCTGAGCCCCAACGCCACCCCGATCATCGGCAACGGCTGCGTGGTCAACCTCGAAGCGCTGTTCGAGGAGATCGACGGGCTCGAGGCCCGCGGCGCGGACACTTCCCGCCTGCGCGTCTCCGCCAACGCGCACCTGGTGGCGCCGTTCCACCAGACCATGGACAAGGTGACCGAGCGGTTCCTTGGCAAGCGCGCGATCGGCACCACAGGCCGCGGTATCGGACCGACCTACATGGACAAGGTCGCCCGGCTGGGTATCCGCGTCCAGGACGTTTTCGATGAGTCGATCCTGCGCCAGAAGGTCGAGGGCTCGCTGCGCCAGAAGAACGAGCTGCTGGTCAAGGTGTACAACCGCCGCGCCGTCGAGGTCGACGAGGTCGTCGAGTACTTCCTCTCCTTCGCCGAACGGCTGCGCCCGCTGGTCATCGACTCCACCTACGTGCTGAACCAGGCGCTGGACGAGGGCAAGGTCGTGCTGATGGAGGGCGGCCAGGCGACCTTCCTGGACGTCGACCACGGCACCTACCCCTTCGTGACCTCGTCCAATCCGACGGCCGGCGGCGCCTCCGTCGGTTCGGGCATCGGCCCCACCCGGATCAACCGCTCCATCGGCATCATCAAGGCGTACACCACGCGCGTCGGCGCCGGCCCGTTCCCCACCGAGCTGTTCGACGAGATGGGCGAGTACCTGCAGAAGACCGGCGGCGAGTTCGGCGTGAACACCGGCCGGCCGCGCCGCTGCGGCTGGTATGACGCGGTGCTGGCCCGCCATGCCTCGCGGGTCAACGGCTTCACCGACTACTTCGTCACCAAGCTCGACGTGCTCACCGGCATCGAGAAGATCCCGGTCTGCGTGGCCTACGACGTGGACGGCGTCCGGCACGACGAGATGCCGATGACCCAGACGGACTTCCACCACGCCAAGCCGATCTTCGAGTACTTCGACGGCTGGACCGAGGACATCACCACGGCCCGGACCCTCGAGGACCTGCCGGAGAACGCGCGGAACTACGTGCTGGCGCTGGAGAAGATGTCCGGCACGCGATTCTCCGCCATCGGCGTGGGCCCGGACCGGGACCAGACCATCGTGGTGCGGGACCTGATCGCGGAGTAGCCGCGCTCCACGGCGGTGCGCAGCGAAGCCGCAGCGCACCGCCGTCGTACGCTCCCCTGCGCCCCGGCTGCCGGACTTGGGTAGTCTGGTTGGACAACCGCCAGCAGAGGGGAGCGCTCCAATGAAGGTCAGTGTCGGGCAGTTCGATCCGTCCGGAGATGTCAGCAGGAACCTCTCGGTCATGCGCAGCCTGGCCGAGGAAGCCAAGGCCGCGGGCGCCGGCTTGATCCTCTTCCCGGAAGAGTCCATGTTCACCATCGGCAAGGTCGAAGGCGAACTGGCCGCCGCCGTGGACCAAAACTGGAGCACGTTCGTCCAGCAGCTGTCCTTCATCGCCGCGCAGACGGGCATCGCGCTGGTCGCCGGCGGGTATGAATCCAGCGGCGAGGCGCGGCCGTACAACACGCTGGTCATCGTGGACGAGACCGGCCGGATTGTGGACACGTACCGCAAGCTGCACCTCTATGACGCCTTCTCCTACCAGGAGTCCCAGCGGATCAAAGCGGGCGACGGCGGACTGAAGCTCTTCGACCTGGGCGGCCTTCGCGTCGGGGTCATGACGTGCTACGACCTCCGCTTCCCGGAGATGGCCCGCGGGCTGGCGGACCAGGGCGCCGACCTGATCTGTGTGGCGGCGGCCTGGTTCAAGGGTGACCACAAGATCGACCACTGGGAGACGCTGCTGAAGGCCCGGGCGATCGAGAACACCTGCTGGGTCGCCGCAGCCGGCACCTCCAGCAGCCACACCGTGGGGCATTCGGCCGTCCTGGATCCCATGGGCGTGGTGCAGGACTACCTCAACGATGAGCCGCGCGGCGTGGTGACCGTGGATGTCACGCGCCGGCGGATCGACGAGGTCCGCGAGTTCCTCCCGGTGCTGCGCAACCGCCGGCTGGCCAGCACCGTCGAGGTCGTCGAAGCGCACTAACCGCCGCTGCGTTGGGTGGCCGGAGCGGTGCCGCCGGGCCTGTCGCGGCACCCTGACCGCCGCCTTTCCGGCCCGCCGAAAAGTTTTCCAAAAACTTTTGGCCCGAGCGTAACTTTCGCGGTGCCCCCGTCGATTACGTAGATGTAGAGGCCGCGTCGGAGCTTCCCCCCAACGAGCTCCGACGCGGCCTCGCGTATCCGCACAGTCGGCACGTGCCGGAAAGCAGCACCGGGCACACGGTGGAATGAGCGCAGCTATGATTAGGGTCGCCGCACCAATTGTGACGCTAAGGACCATCCGTGGACGCACCGTTGACAGACGAGGACCTGTCAACAGCTGTCTCCGGAAACGGGCCGGCTGCCGAGAAAATCTACCGCAGCCTGGCGCCCCAGGTGCTCGGCTACTTGAAGACCAAGGGACTCGAGGACCCGGAAGGGGCCGCCCAGGAAGTCTTCCTCACGGTCTTCCGGAAGCTGGGCACGGTGACCGGCGGCGTCCAGGGCCTGAGGACGTTCACGTTTTCGGTGGCCCACGCCCGCGCCGTCGATGCGACCCGCAGCCGGTCCCGCCAGCCGCAGCTGGCCGAGTACGACCCGGACACCGACGTCCGGACCAGCGCCTCGGCGGAACAGCTGGCCCTGACCGGCCTCGGCAGTGACGTCGAATGGCTGCTCGGAGCGCTGAATCCGGACCAGCGCGAGGTGCTCTCGCTGCGGATCATCGCGGACCTGCCCATCGACCAGGTGGCCCGGATCATGGACAAGTCCGAGGGCTCCGTGAAGCAACTGCAGCGCCGGGCGCTGGCGAAATTGAAGGATCTTGTCATGGACAGCCAAGTAGGAGAGGCACGATGAATACGCAGCGGCCCGAAGACGAGCTGGATGCATTGCTGTTCGGAACCGGGGACAGCATGGAACTGGCCCGAGCCCTGGCCTCGCTCCGTGACCTGGGCGCCGGTCCGGCCCCTGCGCCGTCGGCCGAGCTGGCCGCCTTCTTCGGGCCGGCGGCCGCCTCCAA
>NZ_ANPE02000035.1 GCF_000328305.2 Arthrobacter crystallopoietes BAB-32
CAGCGCACACCGGTCCGCAGGACACCTCGCTGGCCAACGCGCCCACCGGCCACCACCATGGCGTGTCCGATTCCGCCCCGGCCCACCACGCCCCGCATGTGCCGCCGGTTCCCTCGGACGTGTCCGTGGAGCCGGGCGGCATGAAGCAGCGCCGCGCCGAAGCCCAGGCGGCCGTCTCGCGGCTGCTGAACCGGGTGCTGGCCAAGCCGCCCGTGCGCAAAGCCGCCAAGGACCTCGGGATCGACCTGACCCAGATCGTGCCGACCGGCCGCAGCGGCGAGGTGACCAAGCAGGACCTGCTCAGCTACCAGGCGCAGCGCGATGCCGAACTCGACCGGGCCGAGACTTTCTGGGCGCCCAGCAAGAAGCCGCAGGAGCAGCGGATCGAACGCATTCCGGTCAAGGGCGTCCGCAAGGCCACGGCCAAGGCGATGGTTGAATCGGCCTTCACTGCGCCGCATGTGAGCATTTTCGTCGACGTGGATGCTTCCCGGACCATGGAGTTCGTCAAGCGGCTCAAGGCCAGCCGGGACTTCGAAGGCATCAAGATCTCGCCGCTGCTGATCCTGGCCAAGGCCGTGATCTGGGCCGCCGCGCGCAACCCCTCCGTCAACGCGACCTGGACGGACGAGGAAATCCTGGTCAAGCACTACATGAACCTCGGCATCGCCGCGGCCACCCCGCGCGGCCTGATGGTCCCGAACATCAAGGACGCCCAGGACCTGTCGCTGAAGGAACTGGCGATCGCGCTGAACCAGCTGGCCAGCCGCGCCCGCGAAGGCAAGACGCAGCCGGCGGAGA
The DNA here is from genome assembly GCF_000328305.2 of Arthrobacter crystallopoietes BAB-32. GTDB lineage: Bacteria > Actinomycetota > Actinomycetes > Actinomycetales > Micrococcaceae > Crystallibacter > Crystallibacter crystallopoietes_A. Next base: position 802 of record NZ_ANPE02000035.1, read on the forward strand.
TGCAGGGCGGCACCCTGACCATCACGAATATCGGTGCGCTCGGCATCGACACCGGCACCCCGATCATCAACCCCGGCGAAGTGGCCATCGTCGCGTTCGGCACCATCAAGCAGAAGCCGTGGGTGCTGGACGGCGAGGTCATTCCCCGCTGGGTCACCACGCTCGGCGGCTCCTTCGACCACCGCGTCGTCGACGGCGACCTGTCCGCGCGCTTCATGGCGGACGTCGCCGCGATCATGGAAGAACCGGCACTCCTGCTGGACTAGTCCGGCCGGAAAGCAGCGGCTACACGTTTAGGCGGTAGCCGCGTTTGATCACAGTGGTGATGAGCGACGCGTCCGGCAACGTCTGCCGGAGCCGGCTCATCGCCATATCCAGCGCGTGGTCGCCGGGGGAATCGGGCAGGCATTGCTGCAGGGACTCGCGCGGCAGGACGGCGCCGCCGGCCGTGGCCAGCGCGCGGAAGAGCGCCATCGGTGTGGGGGAGAGGTCCGCGCGTTGTCCGCCGAGGATGACGGAGCGGCCGCGGATCTGGACTTCGCCCAGGGCGGTAGGTACGCGCTGGATGCGGTTCCCGGACAGATGCTCGACGACCAGCCGGATGAGCGCGCCCAGCCGGTAGCGCTCGGGCATGATCGGGCGGATCCCCGCTTCCTCCAGCGGACGCGCGGTGACGGGCCCCACCGCGGCGGCAACGACGTCGTTCCTGAAGGCCTCCACCAGGGCGCCATGCTGGCCCAGTTCGTGGGCGGTGCTGAGCAGGGCATCGACGGCCGGCGCGCTGGTGAACGTAACGACATCCAGCTGGCCCGCGACGACGGCCTGGATGAGCCGGCCCACCTTGTCCTCGAAACCGTCCGGCTTGACCCAGCGGTACGGGGTGACGGCCAGCACCCGGGCGCCGGCGTCGCGGAGCCGGGCCAGCTGTGCCGCGTCCGTATAGCCGTGCAGCTGGATCGCGATAGTGCGTCCGCCCACGCCCTCTTCGAGCAGGAGGTCGACCAGGCTGGAAGTGCGTTCATCGTGGCTGATGCCGGCATCGTTGAGCCCCGCGGCGCGGACGGCGCCGCGCGCCTTCGGGCCGCGCACGAGGATCCGCGACGCTGCCAGGGTTTCCATCAGTTCCTCGCCGAGGCCGTGGACGTCCGCGGCCTCGCTCCAGCGGCGCATGCCGTAGGCCGTGGTGACGATGGTGATGTCCGGCCGGGCGTGCAGGATGGCCGCGGTGTCCTGCAGCAGGGCGCGGTCCTCTGCCACGGGGGCGATCCTGAGCACCGGCGCGTGCATCACCTGGGCGCCGCGGCGTTCCAGTGCGGAAACCAAGTCTTCGGCGCGCCGGTCGGACGTGACGCCGATCCGGAAGCCGGCCAGCGCCTCCGCGGACGGCGTCTCGACCCGGGCACGGACCTCGGCCAGCGACTCCCGCGTGTCGGCGGGCTGCCGGGTGGCGGTGCCAGGCATTCAGGCCCCCACGGCTTCGGCCAGGTCGGCAAGGCGGCCTGCGCCCGCTTCGCAGCCGGCGGCGAGCCTGACCACTTCACCGATCACGAGGATCGCGGGGGACTTCACCCGTGCGGCGCCGGCCGCCGTGACGATCCCGGCCAGTGTGGATACGGTAGTGCGCTGCGAATCGCTGTAGCCGCGCTCCACCACTGCGACCGGCATGTCGGGGCGCATTCCCGCGCGGCGCAGGCCGGCAATGAGCTGCGGCAGCGTTCCGATACCCATGAGCACCACGACGGTGCCGCCGAGGCCGGCGAGATGGACATGTTCGGCGTCGCTGAGCGGCTGGTGCCCGGAGACCACGGTGAACAGGTGGCTGACGCCGCGGTGCGTCACGGGAATGCCTGCGGCGGCAGGCACCGAGACAGCGCTGGTCACCCCGGGCACCACGGAAACCGGGATGCCGGCGGCGGCGCACGCTGCGACTTCCTCGCCACCGCGGCCGAATACAAACGGGTCGCCGCCCTTGAGCCGCACGACGTTGTTGCCCGCCTGGGCGGCTTCGACCATCAGCCGCTCGATGTCCCGCTGGGCCACCTGATGGTGCCCCGGCTGCTTGCCCACGTCCACGAGTTCCGCGCCGGGGGCGAGCGTGGAGAGGTTGCGGTGCGGCGCCAGCCGGTCGAAAAGTACGACGTCGGCCTCCCGCAGCGCCTGCTGCGCGCCCACCGTGAGCAGGTCTTCGGTTCCGGGCCCGCCGCCGACCAGGGTCACCCGACCGCCCGGGGCGGCCGGAGCTTCGCGCGCCAGCAGTACCCCGTGCGCACCGCAGGCCTGCGCCAGGGCCGGCCACCCGCCGTCGTCCGCCGAAACCACTACGGCGAGCACAGCGCCGTTGAGCAGGTCGGGTGTGAAGTGGTCCGGACGGGACACCGTGCGGAGGACGGCACCGGCCGCCCGGTAGCGGCGGACAACGCGCCGGGCCTCATCACGGGCGCCGGCGACGAGGACGTGCCGGCCGGTCAGGTCTGCGGTGAGCTGCATGTCAGGCTCCTTAGCTGGCGGAGGGGCGGACGGGGATGGTGGCGCCGAGCAGGACGGGTCCCTCGCCGGCGGCCGCGGCGGCTTTTTCTTCTTCCGAGGCCGGGCGGATCATGCCGCGCTCGGCCACGTTGGCGATCGAGTCGTCCCGCTGGTCCGGCGCGTTGACGAAGGAGCGGAAGCGGCGCAGCCGGTCCGGGTCCTTCAACGTGGCGGCCCACTCGTCTTCGTAGTTCTCGATGTGGCGCGCCATGGCGTCCTCGAGGTCGGCGGCGATGCCGAGGGAATCATCGACGACGACGTCCCGCACGTGCGCGATGCCGCCGTCCAGGTCCTCCATCCAGCGGGCGGTGCGCTGGAGTCGGTCGGCGGTGCGGATGTAGTACATCAGGTAGCGGTCCACGAAGCGGACCAGGGTCTCGTCGTCCAGGTCCTTGGCGAGGAGCTGGGCGTGCGCGGGATTGGCTCCGCCGTTGCCGCCGACGTAGAGGTTCCAGCCGTCCGCGGTGGCGATGACGCCCACGTCCTTGCCGCGGGCCTCGGCGCATTCCCGGGCGCAGCCGGAGACGCCCATCTTGAACTTGTGCGGTGCGCGAAGGCCGCGGTAGCGCAGCTCCATCCGGATCGCCATCGCCACCGAATCCTGCACTCCGTAGCGGCACCAGGTGGAGCCCACGCAGCTCTTCACGTTGCGCAGCGCCTTGCTGTAGGCCTGGCCGGATTCGAAGCCGGCCTCCACCAGCTCCTTCCAGATCTCCGGCAGCTGCTCCAGCCGGGCGCCGAACATGTCGATCCGCAGTGCGCCCGTGATCTTCGTGTACAGGCCGTATTTCTGCGCCACCTGCGCGATGACGCCGAGCTTCTCCGGCGTGATTTCGCCGCCCGGGATGCGCGGGACCACCGAGTAGGTGCCGTTTTTCTGCATGTTGGCCAGCGCGCGGTCATTGGTGTCCTGGAGCGTGCCGCGGCCGCCGTCGAGCGGGTACTCGGCGTGCTGCGAGGACAGGATGGAGCCCAGGGTCGGCTTGCAGATGTCGCAGCCCAGCGGCGCCGCCGATTCCACCGCGCCGTCTGCGCTTTCGACCTCCACCGGGATGCCGAAGCGGGCGAAGATGGCGTCGGCATCGCGCAGCCCGGTGGCGCGCACCGCTTCGAAGAGCTCGGCGCGGGACAGCGCGAAGTGCTCGCACAGCGCCTTGGAGACGGTGATGCCGTTCCTGGCCAGCTCGGTTTCCAGCAGCTTCTTGAGCATCGGGACGCAGGAGCCACATTGGGTGCCGGCGCGGGTGCAGGCCTTCAGTCCGCCCAGCTCGTGGACCGGGTCCTGGCCGTCGCAGCTGCCGCAGCCGTTGACCGCATCGCGGATCGAGCCTGCGGTGACGTTGTTGCAGGAGCACAGGATGGCATCATCCGGCAGCTCGGTATCCGGCGCCTCGGCTCCGCCGGCGGCCGTCAGGTAGGCGCCGGGTTCGGCCGGGAGCTCGCGGCCCAGCAGCGGGCGCAGGCTCTGGTAGGGGGCCGCGTCCCCTACGAAGATGCCGCCCAGCAGCGTCTTGGCATCGTTGCTGGTGACCAGCTTCTGGTAGACGCCGCGGGCCGGGTCGGCGTAGACGATCTCCAGGGCGCCGGGAGTCTTGGCAAAGCCGTCGCCGAAGCTGGCCACGTCCACGCCGGAGAGCTTGAGCTTGGTGGCGGTGTCGAAGCCCGGGAACGCTGCGCTGCCGCCGTGCAGCCGGTCCGCAACGATTTCGGCCATGGTGTTCGCGGGGGCAACGAGGCCCACGCAGAGCCCGCCGAAGCTGGCCACTTCGCCGACCGCCCAGACATGCTCCACGTCGGTGGCGCAGGTTTCGTCGATGATAATTCCGCCGCGGACGCCCATCCGGAAGACCGGCACGAAGTCCTCGTCGCCCAGCTCCTCCGGAGCCTTGCCGTCCGCCGCTGCAGCCTCGGCCTTGGCCCGGTCGTTGAGCACGCGGGCCAACTCGTCGCGTGGCCGCACGCCGATGGAAACCACCACCATGTCCGCGTCGATGATCCGGCCGTCCGCCATTTCGACGCCGGTAACCGCCGCCGTGCCGTCCGAGCCTTCCGCAGTGAGGACGGCCGCCGGGTACACGCCGCTGTGGACCTCCAGTCCCTTCGCCGCGATGAGCCGCCCCATCGCCTGCCCGGCACCCTCGTCCAGCTGGGTCCCCATCAGCCACGGTCCGCCGTCGATCACTATGGGGTTCGCGCCGAGCGACTGCAGTCCGGCGGCAGCCTCCAGCCCGAGCAGGCCGCCGCCGATGGTCACGGCGTTCACCGGCCGCCCGAGCCTAGTCCCCAGCTCGGCAACCTGCCGGTTGATCTCCCACACGTCCTCCAGCGTCCGGTAGACGTGCGTGTGCTCGTGGCCCGGGATCGGCAGCCGGGCGGCGTTCGAGCCGGTCGCCAGGACGAGCTCGTCATAGCCGTACCGTTCCCCGCCGGCGGTGATGACCTCGCGGGAAGCCAGGTCCAGATCAACCGCACGCGCGCCCCTGACCAGAGTGACGGCGTCGTTGTTCCACAGTTCCCGGTCACCCAGGGTGAGGTCCACGTCCGTCTCGGTCAGCGCCTTGCTCAGTGCCACGCGGTCATAGGGCAGATGCGACTCCTCGGTCAGCACCGTGATGGCCAGGCCGTCGGTGCCGCGGGCACACATGGCCTCGGTGAAGCGGTGCGCCGCTGGTCCGCCGCCCACGACGACAATCCGGCGGGTGGCTGGGGAACTGTTCTGGTTCATGGCCTGCCTCAGGGTTCTCTAGTCTTCCGCCGGGTCACTACCGGCGCGGTGCATGGGGTCCACGCTAGAGGGGCGCCGTTGCGCGGCAATTTCCCTTGTGTTTCCCGCAGTTGACTTTTCCTGCGGGTTATCGGGGGAGTGCGGTGAGTGTCTGGAAACATACCGGAAACAACGACGGCGCCAGCACCGTTTCGGCCGTCCGCGCACCTTTCGGACGGCCACCTGCCGGATAACCGTGCGGTTCCCGGACGGTGAGAAGCGTTTTACACCCCCGAAACCGGGCAGGAGCCGCGCCGGAAACATCGGCTCCCTACCGTGGAAGCCATCCTTATCCGATCTTCACCGAACGGGGTTCACGATGACCGTACTGACCGCTGACGAGATCCGCCTGGACGGCCTGGCACTGCGCTGGCACCCTGTTTGCCGCGTGGATGAGCTGGAAGTGGCTTGGGGCGAAGCCGCCCTGGTCCAAGGGGAGCAGGTGGCGCTGTTCAAGGTTTCGCAGACCGAGGTGTATGCGGCGGCGCACCGGGATCCGGCCACTGGCTCCTGCGTGATGGCGCGCGGCATCCTGGGCAGCAAGGGGTGGCGCCGTACTATCGCCTCGCCGTTGCACAAGCAGGTGTACGATCTCGCCACCGGCGAATGCTACACGGATCCGCAGCTCTCCCTTCCGGTCTATCCGGTCAGGGTCGAGGCCGGGCTGGTCGAGGTCGGAATGCCCGTGGTTGCCGGCGGCGGGGCCGCGGCGTGAGCCAGCCGGGAACCGCCGTGGAGGCTGCAGGCAGGGCCGCTGGCCTGCTGCTGC
>NZ_ANPE02000034.1 GCF_000328305.2 Arthrobacter crystallopoietes BAB-32
ATTCCAGAATGGAAGAACCCGCGTTGGCGGCAGCCGGGAACGCGGCCGTGACCAGCCACTCCAACGACCGCTGCTGCCCGAAATCCTCCATAACCCCACGCTACAAGCCGCCACCGACACTATTCGAAAAGACCTTCGATATGTGGAAGGCCCCGCAAATTCGACGCTTTGTAGGAGTTCAGTTGCAGGATCAGGACTGAGACCCGTCCGAGTTGGCGTCTTGGTGCCGCTGTTTAGGGCCGCTATCTTAGGGCCGCCATCTTGGGGCCGCTGTCTTGGGGGCGGTTGCCGGAGATGAAGCTGCCCTCCAACCGGCAGAGACGGTGGAGGGCAGCTCATGATTGTTGGGCCACCGGGGCTGGAACCCGGGCGGGACCCAAGCTAGTCGCAGCGTCCTAAGCTCGCTGCAGCGACCTGCGCTCAGTCCAGGCCGCGGAGGTCCAGGGTCAGTTCACCGCTTCCGTTTCCGAGGACCACGGGGATGCCCCAGTCCTGCTGGTACAGGTGGCAGGCGGCGTGGTCCGGGATCTCGCCGCCGGGCTCACCGTCGCAGGCGGCGGCGCGGGCGGTAATGTGCAGCACGCCTTCGGGAACGTCCGGGGAGAGCACGAGTTCGCGCACCAGCCCGACGGACGTGCCGCCGCCGGAGACCAGCAGGTTTTCCGGCGAGGCGGAGATCTTCAGCTGGGTGGGGTCGCCCCAGCGGTCATCCAGCTTCTGGCCCTTGGGCGCAGCGAAGCGGACGGTCAGCGCCAGCGGGCCGGCGGACACCTCGGTCTTCGGCCGCTGGGTCTGCGAGGCGCCTTCGTCGACGGTCAGGGCTTCCTTGGGGATCGGAATCCGGACCAGCTGGTGCTTGTTCGCTTCGACGACGATGAGCAGCGGCTCGCCTCCCCCGGCGACCGCGGTCGTATCGACCAGGACATCGGAGGGCTCGGCGAAGCCGCGGGCCAGGGTCGAGACGGTCTTGGTCGCGGGGTCGTAGCGGCGGACGGCGCCGTTGTAGGTGTCGGCGACTGCGACGGAGCCGTCCGGAAGTACCGTGACGCCCAGCGGGTGCTGCAGGCGTGCCTCCGCGGCGCCGCCGTCACGGAAACCGAAGTCGAACAGGCCGGTGCCGATGGCGGTCTGGACCTGGACCCGCTCGCTGCCGTTCACGTCGGAGAATGTCAGCACTCGCAGCGCCGAGGTCTCCGAGTCAGCGATCCAGATGCTGCCGTTCGCGTCCTGGGCCAGGCCGGAGGACTGGGCAAACCAGGCAGCGTTCGCTTCGCCGTCCTGCAGCCCTTCCAGGCCGGTTCCGGCCAGCACCGCCAATTCGCCGGTCAGCGGGTCGAAGGAGAAGATCTGGTGCACGCCGGCCATCGCCACGACGACCTTGCCCAGGGCCGAGGACCACAGCACGTCCCACGGCGAGCTGAGCGAGACGTTCAGCGGCTCGTTGCCCAGATGGTTGGACGCGGTGGCCAGCGCCTCGGCGAGCTCCTCGCCCAGGTCCTCGCCGGAGCCTGCTTCATCCGCCACGGAACCCGGGCCGGCTTCGGCAGTCGCGGCCGCGGCACGCTGGTTCTCGGCATCCAGCAGCCGCTGCACGCCGTTCCCGGCGATGGTCACCACAGCGCCAGTGGCCAAGGTGAGTCCCCGCAACCGGTGGTTGACGGAATCGGCAATAACGACGTCGTACCCTGCCTTGGCACGGACATCTTCCGGGAGCAGGGCCAGGCCTTGGGGCTCGTTGAACTGCGCTGCCTCGGCATCTCCGTCCTGCCAACCCTTGCTGCCGGAGCCGTACGTGTTCAGGACGGTCGACAGGTCGGCCGCGAGCTCCACGATGCGGTGATGGCCGGTGTCCGAGACCAGGAAGGTCTCCCCCTCGCTGCCGAGGCCCTCGGGCAGCGGCAGGACCTTGCCCGGGAAGCGCAGGTCGCCTGCGGTGGATTCTGCCGGCACGTACGGCCCGTCGCCGCGGTGCAGCGTGCCCTTGGCCTCGTGCTCGGCGATCAGTTCCTCGACCAGCGATTCGATGCCACCGGCGTGGCCCTCGCCGGAGAGGTGCGCCACGATGTAGCCCTCGGGGTCGACGACCACCAGCGTCGGCCAGGCACGGGCGGTGTAGGCCTGCCACGTGTCGAGTTCCGGGTCGTCCAGCACCGGGTGGTGGATCTCGTAGCGCTCCACCGCGGCCGCCAGCGCCACCGGATCCGCCTCATGCTCGAACTTGGGCGAATGCACGCCGACGGTGACGAGGACGTCCTTGTACTTCTCCTCCAGCGGACGCAGCTCGTCCAGCACGTGGAGGCAGTTGATGCAGCAGAAGGTCCAGAAATCCAGCAGCACGATTTTGCCGCGAAGGTCCTCCAGGCCCAGCTGCTTGCCTCCGGTGTTCAGCCAGTTGCGGCCGACCAGTTCGGAAGCCCGCACCCGGTAGTTACTGCGGATGGCGGCCTCGGCTGCCTCGGTCATACGTCAATCTCCTTGGTTCCGGCTGGAATCTGCTGGGGCCTGGTCCACGGACCGGGCCGGCGCCCGGTCCTGCGTCCGGGCCGGTGCCTGCTGGCTCATGGACCGCTCAAGGCGCGCGTCGCGTTCGGCCAGTTTGGCAAACATATCGTTATAAGCCGCAAGGTCCGCATCGTTATTCCTGTCGGCTGCCCGATCTTTACGCTTTGTTTCCCGGGCGTCCGAGCGGGACCACATCAGGGCGACCCCGATGGCGACGGCGAGGGTGGGGATTTCGCCGACGCCCCACATGATCGCGCCGCCCAATTGCTGGTCCTCCATCGCGGAGGCACCCCAGTCCCGGCCCATGCTCCCGAACCAGGAGGCCTGGATCAGCGAGGTGGAGCTGGTCAGGGCGACGCCGAAGAACGCATGGAAGGCCATGGTGGCGAAGAGCAGCACTAACCGCATCGGATACGGCGCCCGCCGCGGCAGCGGGTCCTGTCCGATCATGGTCAGGATGAACAGGTAGCCGGTGAGCAGGAAGTGGATGTTCATCAGCTCGTGCCCGATGTGCTCGTCCAGGGCGAAGCGGAACAGCGGAGTGTAGTAGAAGATGATGATCGAGCCGGCGAAGTTGGCGGCGGCGAACAGCGGGTGCGTGATCACGGCCGAGTACTTCGAATGCACCAGCCAGAGGATCCACTCGCGCAGGCCCCGGCTACCGTCCCGGCGCGGCGGCAGGGCCTTCAGCGCCAGGGTGACCGGGGAGCCGAGCACCAGGAACAGCGGCACGATCATCGTCAGTGCCATGTGGTCGAGCATGTGCGCGCTGAACAGCACCATGCCATAGATCGCCGGCGCCCCCGACGTCACGTAGGTCAGCGCGAGCAGCCCGACGATCCAGCTGATGCCGCGCACCAGCGGCCACTTGTCGCCGCGGCGGCGCACCCGCGCCATGCCGATGAGGTAGGCGATGCCGGCGATCAGCGCGAACGCGACCCAGAGCCAGTCGAAGCGCCACTGGGTGACCCAGGCGGAGCCGGTCAGTTCCGGCGGCAGCTCGTAGCCGGTGAGGATCCGTGCCGGCGAGGCATCGGTGGGCAGCTCTTCCGGAGTCGGCGGTGCCGTGCGGGCCAGCGCCACCGCGACGCCGGAGACCGCGCCCATGATGAGCAGCTCCACCGCGATCAGCTGCCATAGCACCCGGGCCGCGGATTTGGTGGCCAGCTGCGGGATCACCCACTGGCGGTGCATGAAGCCGATCGCGCCGAGCAGTAGCGTCGCCAGCGCCTTCACGACCACCAGCGCGCCGTAGTCGGAAGCGACCTGGGCCAGCGAGGTGATCCGGATGGAGGCGTTGATCAGGCCGGAGAAGAACACCAGGCAGAAGCTCACCAGCGCCAGCGCAGAGTAGCGCTGCAGCACCGCGGCCACGGTCTCCTTGTTGCCCAGCGTCCGGGACACGAAGGCCAGGGCGATAAGCCCGCCCACCCACAGGCACACGCCCAGCAGGTGCAGGCCGATGGAGTTGACCGCACCGTAGTGGTCATCGCCGCCGGCGGAGTGGCCGATCAGCGCCATCGGCAGCAGCCCGCCGACGGTGGCCAGCGCCAGCGTGAAGCCCAGCGCGCTGAGCGAGCGGACGCCGAAGGTCAGGGTGGCCGTGATGGCCGCGACGGTAGTAATGGTCAGCCAGGCCTGCCCGGTGCCGATGCCGGTCATGAAGCCGACCAGGGCGGAGGTGAACGACTCGCTGCCGTTCAGCGCCATCCCCGAGACATCGGAGAACGTGAGGACCAGCACCGATACCGCGGAGAGCGTCCAGACGATTCCCGCGACGGAAGCCACCGCCATGGCGCGGGTAAAAGCAGGATGTTCGGCGCCGTCGTCGTCCCTGTCCGCCTTCCGCGAGGGACGCAGGCGCTTGGGCAGGATGCCCACGGCGAACACCAGCGCGCCGATCAGGGCTGCGATAGAGAGGTTGTGGATGGCCTTGACCGCGGGCAGGCCCCAGCGCGTCAGCGCGCCCGGATCGGAGAGCTGCCGGGTCGCGGCCGCACCGGAGAAGATGAGCGCGCCCACCAGGCCAAGAACGACGGCGGCAGCCCCGGCCAGGAGCCATGCCTTGCCTATCCCTTCGGCAGAGATAGCGGCCCCGCGTCCCGGCTGGGGCCGTGGTGAAGACTGCTGTACTGATGGTGCTGGCACGGTATCCATTCTCTACCCCCAGTAGAAATTCGGCTAATCCGCAGGAGGCACCACCGTACGCACACAGGCCTTGGATTAAGCTGCAAAGCCGCCGCCGGATGACCCGGCGGCGGCTTTGCAGAAGTCAGCGGGGACTACTTCTTGGCGACGGCGGCCTTCAGCTTGGAACCGGCGGTCAGCTTCACGCTGTGGCCGGCAGCAATCTGGATGGTTTCGCCGGTCTGCGGGTTGCGGCCGGTACGGGCGGCGCGGTCGGTGCGCTCGACGGCGAGCCAGCCCGGGATGGTGATCTTCTCGCCCTTGGCAACGGAAGTCGCGAAAACGTCGAACACGGCGTCGAGCACGCCGTTGACGGCGGTCTGGCTGGTGCCGGCCTTCTCGGCGACGGCTGCGACCAGTTCACTGCGGTTGATAGCCAATTTATGTCCTCCTGGACTACTTCGGTTTCTCCGAGCTTCACACGGGCGTGAAAAGCTTCTGAGCGAAAACTTACCAGCTTGCCCGCGCAGATCCGGCAAATTCCGCGTGATCTGGGCGATTTTCCTTCGATTTTCGTCCATTTCGCAGCTTCCCGGAGGCTCCTGTGGACCTGCTGGGTACGCAAAAGGCGGCAACCCCTTGGGGGCTGCCGCCTTTTCACGCTGCTTGCTGAGGCGTCCTTACCAGCTGGACTTCTTGATGCCGGGCAGTTCGCCGGCGTGCGCCATGTTGCGGAAGCGCACGCGGGAGATGCCGAACTTCTGGAAGGTGCCGCGCGGGCGGCCGTCGATCTGGTCGCGGTTGCGCAGGCGGACCGGAGAAGCGTTGCGGGGCAGCTTCTGCAGGCCGAGACGGGCCTCCTCGCGTGCCTCGTCGGTTGCGTTCTCGTCAACCAGGACCTTCTTCAGCTCGAGGCGCTTTTCGGCGTAGCGCTCGACGATGACCTTGCGCTGCTCGTTGCGAGCAATCTTTGACTTCTTAGCCATGTCTTAGCGCTCCTCTCGGAATTCGACGTGCTTGCGGATCTTCGGGTCGTACTTCTTCAGGACCAGGCGGTCCGGATCGTTACGACGGTTCTTACGGGTGACGTAAGTGAAGCCGGTGCCCGCAGTGGACTTGAGCTTGATGATGGGACGTACGTCCTTGTCCTTGGCCACTAGAGCTTCACACCCTTCGCGAGCAGTTCGGCAACAACAGCGTCGATGCCGCGTACGTCAATGGTCTTGATGCCACGCGCGGAAACCTGCAGTGTGACATTGCGGCGCAGGGACGGAACCCAGTAGCGCTTCTTCTGAATATTCGGATCGAACCGGCGCTTGGTGCGGCGGTGCGAGTGCGAAATGCTGTGGCCAAAGCCGGGCTTGGCTCCGGTCACCTGGCAGTATGCTGCCATTGATCTCTCCTCCAGTTTTAGTAAATCTTGACGGACCTCGCAGATCAGCGGTCTAGCCTTGCGAACCTGCGTGTAAGAGCGCCCGTCACCAGTTTTGACACCGTTATTACTGCGACTTTCCGGAGGGTGACCAGGCGGGGTGAGATCCAGCCGAAGTTCCTCGCCGCGGGGAAGACGGTGAAGTCCAGGCGCTGCTTGATGCTGATTCCCGAGGGAACCGCCCCAGCAACAGCCTTAAATTCTAGGCAAACACGGCAACTCACGCAACTTGGCCGGCTCCGGGCGCCCAGGGCCCGCTCAACTGTTCAGCCGCGGCTCCCGCAGTACCCAGCTCGTCGGCTCCAGCAGCTCCACTACCTTCTTGCCGATCCGCTCCAGATCCGCCACATCGCGCCGGTCAAGGCCGTCGAAGATGACCTGGCGGACCGACTCCACATGCGCCGGAGCGAGCTCGTCGATGGTCTTGAACCCCTGGTCGCTGAGCGTCGCCATGGTGACCCGGGCGTCGTCCGCGCATTGGCTTCGGGAGACCCAGCCGCGCTGCTCCAGCTTCTTCACCACATGGGAAAGCCGGGACAGCGACGAGTAGGTCCGCGACGCCAGCTCGCTCATCGGCAACGTGCGGTCCTCGGCCTCCGACAGCATGGCGAGCACGTTGTAATCGAAGAGCGTCACCTTCGCCTGCTGCAGCACGGCGTCGAGCTTTCCGGGCAGCAATGTCGTAACAGCGAGCAGGGCCAGCCAGGCCTGGCGTTCTTCGGGATCGAGCCAACGGGCGGAAGTCATACTTCTATTTTGCCACATCACTTGATGGTTCAAGTTTCACGCTTGGAACCGCCGTCGTTCCCCTCCCTAACGACGGCGGACGGTTACCTGCCGTGGGCAGGTGGCCGGCCGCCGTCGTTGGCGTCAGTGCATGCCTAGCTGCGGACTCCTGCCGCCTCAAGGTCCCGGAGTTCCGGGATTTCCGTGTCTGCCGGCAGGTCCACCGGATCGGCAGCGGGCGAGGCGGTGGCGTGTCCGGCCGGCACCAGGTCCAGCGGCATCCCGCCGATGTTGAGCAGCGGATTGTCGTCCTGTCCGGCCACAAGGTCCCGGGCCTCCGCAGCGGTGTCGACGGCAGGCATCGCACCGGGCAGCGGCCGCTTGGCGCTTTCGGGCATCCGCCGAATGGCCAGCAGCCCCAGCACGGACGTGGCCACCAGGTAGTACGCCGGCATGAGTTCGTTCCCGGTGGCCTCGATCAGCGCTTGGGTGATCAGCGGCGTGGTGCCGCCGAAGATCGCAACGGCGAAGTTGTAGGCAAGGCCCATGGAGGCATAGCGGCTGGAGGTCGGGAACAGCGCCGGCAGGGCCGAGGCCAGGTTGCCGACGTAGAAGGACGTGGCGGCACCGAGGATGGCCAGTCCGGCGATGGTGGCCAGGGTGTTGCCCATGCCGATCAGCAGGAACGCCGGGATGGCCAGCACGATCGTGATCAGCGAGCCGATGGTCAGTACCGGCCGCCGGCCGATCCGGTCAGAGAGCCGGCCGGTCAGCGGGATGGCGGCCGAGAGGAGCACCAGCACGGGGATGGTCAGCAGGGTGCCCTGCAAGGCGTCGTAGCCCATGGCCTCCTGCAGGTAAGTGGGCATGTAGGACGTCAGCGCATAGCCGACGGTGTTGGCCGCAGCAACCAACAGCATGGCCAGCGCGATGGGCCGCCAGTAGCCGGCGATGATTTCCCGGTAGGTCTTCGGTCCGTCGACCGCGGCCGCCTTCGCCTTGTCCTCCTGCGCGTCCTGGGCTGCCTGGAAGGCCGGGGATTCCTCGATGCGCATCCGGAAGTAGAGTCCAACCAGGCCGAGCGGGCCGGCCAGCAGGAAGGGAAGGCGCCAGCCCCATTCGAGCATGGCGGCGCTGCCCAGGAAGAACTGCAGCAGCGAAACCACCGCGGCGCCGAGGGCGAAGCCGAGGTAGCTGCCGGTATCGAGGATGCTGGCCAGGAAGCCGCGGCGCTTGTCCGGAGCATATTCGCTGACGAACGTGGTGGCGCCCGCGTATTCGCCGCCGGTGGAGAAGCCCTGGATGAGCCGGCAGAGGACCAGCAGCAGCGTGGCCCATCCGCCGATGGCAGCGTAGGTCGGCAGCAGGCCGATCGCGAAGGTGGAGGCGGCCATCATGATCATGGTGAGCGCCAAGGTGCGCTGGCGGCCGATGCGGTCGCCGAGGCGCCCGAAAACCAGTCCGCCGAGCGGCCGGGCCAGAAAGCTCACGGCGAAGACGGCAAGGCTGCCGAGCAGGCCTTCACCTTCCGTGCCACCGGCGAAGAACAGCTGGCCCATGGTCACCGCGAGGTAGCCGTAGATGCCGAAGTCGAACCATTCCATGCCGTTTCCGACGACGGTGCCGCCGACCGCTTTGCGCAGCATGGGCTTTTCGACGACGGTGACATCGTCGACGCGGAGCCTGCGCTTGCGGAATCTTGGCGGGGTTTTCCGGCTGGCGCCGGGCTCCGCCGCGGGGGCAGCTGGGTGGACGTCTTGCGGCATTTGGGCCTTCTCTCAGGAGGTCATTTGCACGGGACTTTCCCTTGTCCAGAGCCGCTATCGGTTCCGGACAAGCCCAAAACCTTACCGGGATTGACATTTCCCACACAGTTCGAGGGGCCAAATCAGCCCCTTGAACAGGGCCGAAAGTCCCTAATCGGGCCGGCTCTGCCGGAGCCGCCGGAGGGGGCTCACGGACCTGCCGGGATCCGCACGGCTGCGCGGCAGGAGCCGGACTCCGCCTGCACGGACCAGCACTCGGGTCAACGGCAGCGCGGAACTTTTTTTGTTGCTTGTGTCACAGGCGGGCCTCCGGAGGCTGTTTCACGGCCGATCCCGGCGCTCGAGGCGGCCGGGCGAACACCGCTTCGGGGCGCCAAACAGGCGGAAGACCGCCGTCGTTAAACCACTCCGGTGGTGCCCAGCCACGTGCCGATCAGGAACGTCGCGAGCAGCGCCAGCAGGCCGCCGGTGACCACGCGGCCGATGGCGGGCAGCATGCGGGCGCCGCCGAGGTAGGCACCGAGGCCTCCGGTGCCGGCGAGCGCCAGCAGGGTCGCGGCGAAGGCGACGGGCACGCGCAGCCCCTCGGGCGGCAGCAGGATGGCCAGCGCGGGCAGCGCCGCGCCGGCGATGAATGCCGTGAAGGAGGCGAAGGCTGCGTGCCAGGGGCTGACCACCTCGTCCCGGTCGATGCCCAGCTCGGCCTCCAGGTGCGCGCGAAGCACATCATGCTCGGTCAGTTCCTTGGCGACTTGCCGGGCGGTGGCAGCGCTGACGCCCTTGGCTTCATAGATCGAGGCGAGTTCGGCCAGTTCCTGCTCCGGCATGGTCCGCAGTTCCCAGCTCTCCTTGGCAATCAGCGCCTTCTGGCTGTCGCTCGAGCTCGAGACGGAGACATACTCCCCCAGCGCCATGGAAATTGCGCCGCCGATGACCGCGGCGAGGGTCGCGGTGAGCAACGTGCCGAGGTCCGTGGTGGCACCGGCCACGCCGACCACAATGGCGGCGACCGAGACAATGCCGTCGTTCGCGCCGAGCACGCCGGCACGCAGCCAGTTCAGACGGGTGGCGATGCCGGTTCCGTGCGGCTCGTCAGGGTGCGGGCCGTCTTCCGCCGTCGAAAATCCAGGTTGGCTTGCCATGCTCCTAGGGAACCATCAAAGCCGGGCGGCTTCCAGAGAGGACAGGCAAGCCTCAGGCCCGGGGCACGAGCGAGGCGGTGCAGTTTCAGGCCCGGGGCACGAGCGAGGTCAGCTCCGGATACTTCGGCTGGAGGCTGTCGCCGGAGGAAACGCCGCGGAGCCGGCGGCCCAGCCACGGTCCCACATGTTCGCGGGCCCAGCGGGCGTTGGCGGCCAGCGACTCGCGCCGGGACAGCGTGGCCAGCGCCGGGAGTTCGGGCAGCTCGATCAGGTCGTCCGCCTGCAGCACCTCGAGCACGCGCTTGGCCATTAGCGTGTGGCCGGCGGCGGACATATGCAGCCGGTCCTCGTCCCAGTACCGCCAGTCCTGGAATTCGCGCAGCCGCCAGTAGTCCACGATCTTCGCGCCGCGCCGGTCGGCGATTTCGCGCACCCACTCGTTGTAGATGGCGGTGCGGCCGCGGGTCTTGCCGAAGACGGCGGATTTGGACGAGTCGAAACCGGTGAAGAGCACCACGTCAGCGCCGGAGTCCACCAGCCGGGCCACGCCGTCGTCGTAAATCTCCATCAGCGCGTCAATGTCCACGCTGGGCCGCAGGATGTCGTTGCCGCCGGCGTACAGCGTCACGAGCGTGGGCTTGAGGGCCAGGGCCGGCCCGACCTGCTCCTCGATGACCTGCCGCAGCTTCCGGCCGCGGATCGCCAGGTTGGCGTAGCCCCAGCCGGGCTCGGCGAGCATCAGCTGTTCGGCGACGCGGTCGGCCCAGCCGCGCACGCCGTTGGGCAGTTTCGGGTCCTGGTCGCCGACGCTTCGGAGAAGGAATCGCCCAGGGCAACGTAGCGGTGCGTAAAAGTCACCATCACAGGCTAATGGACGACGGCGGTGCGCGCGGCTTCCGGGGAACGGCGGCAGGGCGGCTTGTCACTAGTCAGCATCCGCTGTCAGGCCTGCGATCCGGCGCCATCCTCAGCCGCCGTTGCGCGGGGCGTACATCAGCACCGCTACCCCGGCCAGCGCGATGCCGGCGCCGAGGTAGTCCCAGCGGTCGGGTTGGAAGCTGTCCACCACCATGCCCCAGGCCAACGAGCCAGCGATGAAGACCCCGCCGTAGGCGGCCAGCACGCGGCCGAAATTGGCATCCGGCTGCAGCGCGGCGATGAAGCCGTAGGCCCCGAGGGCCATCACGCCCAGACCTGCGAACCACCAGGCCTTGTCCTCCCGCACTGCCTGCCAGATCAGCCAGGCGCCGCCGATCTCGGCCAGCGCGGCAAGGACAAACAGGATGGCGGATTTCGCGAGGGTCATGGCTCCATTCTCGCCCGCGGCGCGCGAGGTCCGGGCCCGGCGGCGGCTCGGCGGCTTTAGAGCTCGGCCTTGCCGCGGCGCCAGTAGCCCATGAACGCCACCTGCTTGCGGTCGATCCCGACGTCGCGGACCAGGTAGCGGCGCAGCTCGCGGATCACCGCCGCCTCGCCGGCGATCCAGGCGTAGAACGGGCGGGTGGAGCCGGTGGTGGTCTCCCACAGGATGACCTGGTCGATGTCGACGTCCTCCGGCTCCGCTCCCGGTTCGGGGGTGAAGCCGGCGCCCGGTACCGCGACAGCTTGGCGCACGGCGGCGTCCAGCAGTTCGCCGTGCGGGCGGCTGCCGCGGGCCAGCCAGCTGACCTGGACATCGGCGGGGTGGATGAGCGGCTGGAAGTCGGTGCTGTCCGGCACCTCGAGGATGGCATGGCCGGTCATGTCTGCCGGCATGCTTTCCAGGATCGCGGCGATGGCCGGGACGGCGGTTTCGTCCCCGGCCAGGAGCACGTGCGAGGCCAGGCCAGGCCGCCACTCGATCCCGCCGTACGCCTTGGCCGTGGGGCAGGTGGCGGCCTCCAGGTTCGGGCCGATGATGGTCACCCGGTCGCCGGCCACCGCGCGGTTGGCCCACACGGACGCGGGGCCGCCCTTGCCCTCCGCGTCGAAGTGCATCACGAAGTCCACGTCCAGCTCGGGCCGCGCGCCGCCACGCAGTTCGCGGACGGTGTAGGTGCGCATGGCGCCGCGGCTGCTCTCGTCCAGCGACAGCCAGTGCTGGTACCAGCCACCGGTGAGCTCATTCGCACCGCTGACTGCACCGGGCGCACCGAAAGCCGGCAGCGGAAGCTGCGCACCGCCGTCGTCCGTGGCCGGGATGACCACCTTGATCCGCAGGTCCAGGGGGGGTCCGCCCACGCCGAATTGGCGCAGCCCCTCCCCCGTGAAGGTGACGCGGCGGAAGCTCGGCGACAGCGCGCGGACCGCGGCCACTTCGACGTCGAAGGCCAGCACCGGGGTGACGGCGGCGGTTTCGGTGGCAACTGCAGTCATGTCGTACTCCGTTCGTGGATCGGCAGGTAGTGCGTTCGGCAGGTGGTGCGTTGGTCAGACGGCGGTGGGATGGTCCAGGCGCCGGGGCCCGCGGCGGGCGGTTTTGCTGTGGTGGCGGCCGACCGGAATCACCATCGGCGTGCCGGACACCGGGTCCGGGATCACGTGCGAGTCCAGGCCGAAGACGTCGGTGACCAGCTGCTCAGTCACCACCTCGGCGGGCGCGCCCTCGGCCACCACGGCCCCGGCCTTCATCGCGATCAGGTGGTCCGCGTAGCGGGCGGCCAGGTTCAGGTCATGCAGCACGATCGCCACCGTGGTGCCGCGGCGCCGGTTCAGGTCGGTGACCAGGTCCAGCACCTCCACCTGGTGCGTCACGTCGAGGAAGGTGGTCGGTTCGTCCAGCAGCAGGATGTCCGTCTCCTGCGCCAGCGCCATCGCAATCCAGACCCGCTGGCGCTGCCCGCCGGAGAGCTCGTCCACGTCGCGGGCGGCCAGTTCCAGCGTGTCGGTAGCGGCCATCGCGGTGTTGACGGCGTCCTCGTCCGCGTCCGTCCACTGCCGGAACCAGCCCTGGTGCGGATAACGGCCGCGGCCCACCAGCTCCGCCACGCTGATGCCATCCGGCGCGACCGGCGTCTGCGGCAGCAGCCCCAGCACCTTGGCGACATCCTTGGTGGACTGGGCGTGGATGTCCTTGCCGTCCAGCAGCACGCCGCCGCCGGCGGGCTTGAGCAGCCGGGCCAGGCCGCGCAGCAGCGTGGACTTGCCGCAGGCGTTGGCGCCGACGATGATCGTGACCTTGCCGGCCGGCAGTTCCACGGTCAGGTCCTGCACCACCGTCCGCCGGTCGTAGGCGAGGGTGAGGTCGCGGGCTTGCAGGGTGCGCATTTAGCCTCCTCGGCCGACACGGTTGGTGGTGACCAGCAGCCAGAGCAGGAACGGCGCGCCGAGGGCACCGGTCACCACGCCGACCGGCAGCGACGTGCCGTTGGTCAGGTACATCGGGAACAGGTTGGCGCCGGCGAAATCCGCCGCCAGCACAATCACGGCGCCCACCAGCGCGGCCACGGCCAGCGAACCGGCGCCGCGCAGCAGCCGCCGGGCGATGGGTCCGGACAGG
>NZ_ANPE02000033.1 GCF_000328305.2 Arthrobacter crystallopoietes BAB-32
CACCCGCGGCGGCCGCGTGGTCATGGTCGGCCTGCTGCCCTCCGGCGAGCAGCCCGCGCTGATCTCGCTGGCCATTACCCGCGAGCTGGAGCTGGTCGGTTCCTTCCGTTTCAACGACGAGATTGACGACGTCATCGCGGCCCTGGCCGATGGCACCTTGCAGGCAGACCCCGTGATCACGCACGAGTACACCGCCGAGGACGCCCTCGAGGCCTTCGGGATGGCCCGCGACTCGGCCAGCAGCGGCAAGGTGCTGCTGCGCTTCGGCGACGCGGAGTAGCAGCACACTTACCCCAGCGAAAGGCGCGGTTCCGGCACAGTCCGGCGCCGCGCCGTCGTCGTTAAGGTGAAGGTGTGGCCGGCTTGAAGCCTGGGCTAGGGCACACCTTATCGAAGTGCCGCTACTCAGCTGAAAACGCGGGCCTCGTCCCGCCAGACGCTCTCGGCCTAGCGAGGCTCTTTTCTGTCAGTCCTTCCCGTTAGTCTTGTCAGTGGGGTATTGAATCGGTTCATGGCTGGGCCATAACCCACCACCACAGGAAGCGGTCGGCCCGGGGGCATCGGAAATAACTAGGGGGAAACAAATTGGAGAAGTACTTCCTGCCAGGCAACTTGAACTGGACGAACTATGAAATCGTTGGGGAGTTCTATCGCGAAGCGCAAATCCTCGCTGCGCTTGGCAGGAAGCCGAGGCTGGACGAACAGGTTAGTGAAGAGTTCGAAGCATTCTTAGTCCCGGAACCCGATAACCCGTTCGATGCCAACGCAATCTCCGTTCGCATCGGGGGACACGTAGTGGGATATCTTGAACGTCCTGCCGCTGCCGAATATCGAGAAGTTATTCACAGAATTACCGCTTCTAAATCCGTAGCAACCACCAAAGCGTCGATTTGGGCGGTTCGTAGAAAGCAGTGGGATTGGGAGACGGAAAAAGAATCCACACGGTTCCATGCCAACATTCGAATAGCCCTTCCCGCTGTCGACCAGATCATTCCCTTAAATAACGGCAATCTTTCAGACGTCGCTGTCCTGCCGTGGGGCGGCGCACTGCAGGTTACGGGCGAGGACAAGCACTTTGATCATTTGTTCAATTACGTGCCGTCGTCTGGAGAGGGGATGGTGATTCTGACCATGCATCGCATGGTGCACCTGCTCAGGAACGGCAGCGAGAAGGAACTGGTGGAAGTTAGGCTTGACGGCGAGCGAGTCGGCCAGTTGACGGCCACAACGTCGGCCCACTATCTGCCTTCAATTCGGCACGCGGAAGACGTGGGCACGAAGCTCGGTGTGTGGGCGAAAATCAAAGGGTCCGGACTCGCTGCCGAACTTGTCATTCAAGGTGCTAGGGCTTCCGAGCTCTCCGATGACTGGCTTCGGACGATGGCGGCCTTCCCATCGTTGGTTGGCGAGGCGCTGTCCTACGCGATCCCGCCGGCATATACCGAAGCTGAACGCGCCAGCCAAACCCGGCACCAGAACGCCCCAGCTGCTCCCGAGCCGCCGGCTTCTCAGCCGTGGGCACTCCAAAGCAATCAACCTACTGTTCGTGATGCTGAGGCAGCAGCTGCACGGGTACGAGTTGGGAAACAGCTGATGGCCATTACAGACAAGGACAGGCAATACAGCCCTGGACTCCACAAAGCCGCGGGGATCTCGATGATCGGCATCAGCATTATCGTAGGTCTGTTCCTAGCTGCCATTCCTTTCATTGGGCCAGTGCTGGGGCTGGGTCTACTGGCTCTGGGAATATACGGGAATGTGCTCAAGTGGCGCCTCGCTATTGCACTGGAGGCTGAGAAGCGAGCCGATTATCGGTAAGGACAGGTCTGGTTGACTCTCTATATCCAAGCAGGGCAAGTCCGTGAGAACGGTGGGCTTGATTTAGGAACCCTTGTGCCTACTGTCATCATTACTGTCCTCGTCACCTTAGTATTCGACTGGTGGGTGAAGCCGCGTTTTGAGGTTCGCAATGAAATGTTCAGGATGCGCGCTCAAGACCGAATAGCACTGATCCGCACCTTGAACTCCATGATGATTAGCTGTGGCCAAATGATTGGCTCCGAGCACGAGGACGCAGAGACGCACGGAGTGCTCCAAAGTCGGGCCCAGGATCTTCGCGAGAACCTGCCGAAGGAGGCCCATGGACTGCAAGCTGCCATGGTGTCATTAGGCGATCGGCTAACACCGGCAACCCGAGAGATGCTAAGCAAGAGCTATGGCTTCATAATCCGCCTTTGCCACTCGAGCAATTCGCACAAGATTGTTGGGCAGTACGCAGCGGTCCCTGTCGGATTACTGCTCGATGCTGTCAGTGCCCAGAGATACACGATCAACCATTGGTACCAACAGAGGCGCTTGCGGCAATGGATGGAGCATCACTTCTCCAGCTAGTCCCTTACCTACACCTTTAGTCTGCATTGCCGTCCCGTGACCCCGTGCAGGGGAACTCTGAAAAAGACAGAAGTCGTGAGATCCGTAACGGCGCGGTTTCGACACAGTCGGGACGCGCTGTCGTTCGTTAGGCCCTTGGTGAACCCGTTCCATGGTGTGGGCCCGGCGGCCTGTCAGTGAAGTGGTGCCCGTCTCAGCTGAACACGCGGGGCTCGTCGCGCCAGACGCTCTCGACCTCGGCCACGGTGCGCCGCATGATCTGGTCCATCGCTTCACGCGCGGCTTCGGGGCGTCCGCTCTGGATGGCGTTGGCGACGTCGACGTGCAGCTGCAGCGCCTCTTCGTGCGGATGGTCCGGCATGAGGCCGTAATCGGTCCGGCCGCGCAGCACCTCGGCGATCATCGACTCCATCTGCGCGAACATCTCGTTCCCGGAGGCGGCGAGGACCAGCGCGTGGAAATGGATGTCCAGCTCCAGGAACCGCTGCAGGTCCCCGGCCCGGCCGACGGCCCGCATCTGCGCGGCGACTCCCAACAGTTCCGCCGAGATGTCTTCCGGCGAATGCAGCGCGGCCAGTTCCGCGGCGGCGGGTTCGACGGCGGAGCGCAGCTCGGTGAGCGACCGCAGCTGGGCGCCCTTGCCCGCGTCGGCCAGCCGCCAGCGGATCACCGACGGATCGAAGACGTTCCAGCGCTCGCGCGGCAGCACCCGGATGCCCACGCGCTTGACCGTCTCCACCAGGCCGAGGGACTGCAGCACGCGCACCGCCTCGCGGGCCACCGAGCGGGAGACGTGCAGCTCCTCTTCCAGCCGCTCGGAGAACATGGTGTCGCCCGGAGCGAGCTCCCCGGAGACGATGCGCCGGCCCACCGTCTCGATGACCAGACTATGCAGGCGCGAACTCATGCCGTCCCCCGGGTTGGAATCATCCGTTTATTCTATGCAGGCACGGGTCAGCGGGGAGCTTTGTCCCGCTTGCGTTACCCGCAGCAAAGGCGTACGTACGACGGCGGGGGCCCACCCGCCGTCGTACGTGGCCGGACGTGCCGCCGCTAGAGCTCCTCGATGGCCCGGCGGAAGATGGGCAGGCTGCGCTCGACCATGTCCTCGTTGGCGGTGAGGGAGATGCGGAAGAAGCCCGGTGTTTCGAACAGGACGCCGGGCAGGACGAAGACGTCGCTGGCGGCGAGTCGTTCGGTGAAGGCGAGGTCGTCGGGGTTGGGCGATGCGACGTAGAGGTAGAAGGAGCCCTCGGATTTGTTGACGCGGTAGCCCATGCCGGTCAGCGCCTCCACCATGGTGTCGCGTTTGCGCTGCAGCTGGTTGACGTCGATGGAGAACTTCTCCAGCCGGGGCAGCGCGTACTGCAGGGTGGCGTTGGGGTAGACCCAGCCGGTGGCGACCTGAAGGGCGCCGATGACGGGCTGGAGCAGCTCGCGGTCCGGCATGGTCGGGGGCAGGGCGAGGTAGCCGATGCGCTCGCCGGGGGAGAGGTGGGTCTTCCCGTAGGAGTAGGCGAGCAGGGTGTACGGGTAGAACTCGACCGGGCTGTGGAAGCGGGCGCCGTCGTACACAATCCGGTTGTAGGCCTCGTCGGACACGAGGTAGATGCGGCGGCCGTTCCGGGCCGAGGCCTCCTCGAGCAGGGCGGCCAGTCTGGCGAGCAGTTCCGGCGGGTAGATGCGGCCGGTGGGGTTGTTGGGGGAGTTGACGATGACCACGCGCGTGCGTTCCGTGATGGCCCCGCCGATCGCGTCTAGGTCGAGGTCGAAGGTGTCCGTGTTGACTCTGACCTTGACCGGCACCAGCCCGGACTCCACCGAGATGGGCTCGTAGCAGAACCACGGCGGCAGGCTGAAGACGACCTCGTCGCCTGGATCCGCGACGGCCTTCAGCGCCATCGCGATCGCGGTGAAGCCTCCGGTGCTGAGGTAGATGTGCTCGGGTTCGAAGGGCACGTCCAGCAGCCGCTGCAGCGACGCGGCCGCCGCCTCCTGCGCCTCCGGCAGGTTGGTCTTGTAGGCGAACCACTCGTTGTTCCGCGGGGTGAGAGCCTCACGCAGCGCATCGACGTACTCGGCCGGCGGCATCTGGTGCGGATTGCCGAAGCCGAAGTCGCAGGCTGTCGGTTCGGACTTGCGGCGGGCGTAGGTGGAGTTGTTCAGGAAGGTATTGGTCAGCTGGTAGGAGGGCATGGCGGCGATGGCTGCCGCCCGCAGGGAAGCTGAGGTCCCGGGAGCGATTGCTGGCCGCTGGGATGCGAGAGTGCCGGGAGCGCTAGTCGCCAGCTCCGATGCTTGAGTCCCGGGAGCGTTAACCGCCAGCTCCGATGCTTGAGTCCCGGGTTCGCCCACCGTCTGTGCCCCGGGTTCGGTAGTGGTCATGGGCCTGGTCCTTGCTGGTCATGCCGACCAGGTTCGCGCGGGCTTCAGACCCCCTGCCCGCTTCCCGGCGGCGTCGTAGGGTACATATTCCTCCGACGCCCCGAGCGGCACAATGGCCTGACTCGGTACCTCCACCCAGGCCATTGAGTGGCGAGCTGAGGCTGAATCAGCGCCTGCAACACGGCCTCATCTCACCAACGGACGTGACTTCGAAGCAACTCTGCTGATGCGCGGTCATACTGCTTACATGAACACGACGGTTTCCATGCCAGATGAAACCCTCAGGCGAGCCGACAGGGCGGCTCAGACGCTTGGAGTGAGTCGTTCGGAGTTTGTCGCACGGGCCATAGAACGCTACGCGGATGAACTGGAGCGAAATTCGCTAACCAACCACATCGACATGGTCCTCGAACGTGCCGCGGTCGACGACGGAGCGGCGCAAGCTGTTGTCGGGGCCGGACGTGCGACGCTGTCGGCAGATTCGGAAGCTTGGTAGTTGCCGCGGTGAGATCTTCTGGTCAGACCCGCCGCGGGAGGCCAATGAGCTTCCCTTCAGCCGGGGTGCCATCCAGGGTGCACGTTGGTCGATCATCCGTTGGCCCGTAGTGGCTGGATTGAGCGGAATTTGGGCTCCAAAACAGCCACTAGAGGCCAACAGATTTGCCTAGGACGTTGCTGAACAAGGGTCGATTTGAAGGGCTGGTTCGGGCGAATTGACGCTTGGATCAGTCCTTCGGCGTTTCCGGGTGCGTGGGAGCGGGCAGTGATTGAGGCTTGCGGCAGCTTGCGGCAGCCCGTTTCCTCAGTGCAGGGCACTCGGACGGGGGTCCTGCCGGCCCTGGGCAGGGCCGGTTGCCCCCGTTGGGCTTATCCGAGGGCCCAGGCCTCGTTTCGGACGGTGAGTCCGAGGTTCAGCAGGCGTTTGAGGTTCACGGCGCCGGCCCGCAGCCGGAACCAGGCATCGTTTTTTGCCACTCCGAGGTAGCGCAGCCGCCGGTTGTTGCCGCTGGTGAGCCAGGCGATCGAGCGTTCGACCATGGGCCGGTGCTGCCGGTAATCGGTTTGGAAGCCTTCATCCCTTGCCGCAGCCCGGTGGGCCTGCAGCAGGGCGTGTGGGCTGCTTCGCGAATTTCGGACAGCGGAATTGATGGTTTTTCCTATGCTGCCTTGGCGGGCTGTTGGTAACTGTAGTGGACGTCGTTGGGGTACCGGTAATCC
>NZ_ANPE02000032.1 GCF_000328305.2 Arthrobacter crystallopoietes BAB-32
CATTTCGCGGGCGACCATCACGGCCTTGCCGTGTTCGTCCGTGATGACCGGCAGCCAGGTTTTCGCCAGCTCGGCGAGCCGGCGGGCCATGTCGGCCGGGATTTTCCCGTACCCGTCGAGTTCTCCGGGCTCGTCGCCGCCGGCGGCGGTGGCCAGCGGGATCGTGACCGATACGAACGCCTTGACGTTCCCGCCGCCCCACACCTCACCCGTCAAACCCCCACCGGCCAGCCCGGTGCCGTCGCCGTCATCTTCGCCGTGCGTTGTGGCGGCGCCGCCGGTTGAAGCGGCGGCGGCGTTGGCGTGGGATTGGAGGCAGAGGTCGGCGAACGCGTCGGCGCGCAGCTGGGCCAGGGTGCGGGTTTCCCCGTCCCGGGTCTTCAAATGCTTCGCCCATTCCTGCACGAGGTTGTGCACGGCCAGGAGGGTGTCGGCCGGGCCGTGGACGGTCAGTTCGGCCATCCCGTCTTCCTGGGGCCGGAACCAGACGCCGCGGTGTTCCATCGCCTGGTCGTGGCGTTCGTCCAGGGTCTGCGGGTGCAGCCGCTGCCTGGCCTCCCGCACCCACCCCTGCAGGGTTTCCCGGGTGACGTTCTCCGCCCCCGGCAGCACGGCGGCCTCGTACTCGGGCAGCACCGCAACGGGCAGGTCCCGGGAACCGTACAGGATCGCGGAAACCCGGCCGGCGTCGATCCGGCCCTCGCGCATCGCGGCCAGCGTGTTCGGGAAGTACCGGCACAGGTGGTTCGCCTCGGCCAGCTGCGCGGCCACGGTCTGGCGGGACTGGTGCAGGTGCCAGGAGACCTCGCGCACCGCGTCCCGGGCGTACCCGTCCGGGCCCATCTCCGGCGACCCCGGCTCGGTGCGCCGGGCCGCGTACTCGCCCAAACCCTGGATCCGCTGCGCCTGCCAATACGCGGTGACCTTCTCCGACGCGGCAACATAATCGAGCACCGC
>NZ_ANPE02000031.1 GCF_000328305.2 Arthrobacter crystallopoietes BAB-32
CTAACCCGGATTTTTCATCGGTTGATTGCTGGCAGTCGTGAGGTGTCTGGAGCCGCTTGTTGTTCGGCTGGCTGGATTTGGGCGTGATGGGCTGGCCCATAAGCCGGGCTGGGCTTCAGGATTCCACGTACCTGGTGTTGGCGTTCTTTCTCTTCGCAGGATATTCGCGCCGGCCGGGCGTCAGGTTTTCAGGATCGCGGCGGCCTGTTGGAAGTGGCCGGCGATCCGGAGATTTGCCTTGAGCAGGGTGCTGATCAGCGGCTGTTCCGGGGCGGTGTCGGGTAGCAGTAGGTGGTGCCTGCGGGCTCGGGTGATGATTTTCCCGGCAAGAGCGAAAAGCCGGTAGCGCCAGCGTTTGATGTCCCAGGCCTTGGCATGGTGCGCATCGGGCAGGGCTGCGAGCTGAAGCCAGGAGATGAGGTTCGCGGCGAGGACGGCGATGTTGGCCCAGGCTTGGTTTGCGGCGAAATCGAAGAACGGCAGCTTGCCCAGCCCGGTGTTTTTCAGTGTCTTGATCCGGTTCTCGCACCGGCCGCGGGCACGGTGCCGGGCGTCCAGGTATGGGCCGTGCCAGCGCGGTGAGTTGGTCAGGAACGCCGTCACCCGGTGGCCGTCCATGTCCAGCAGCGACGGGGTCGCCCCGGGATGCAGGGGCTCGGCACGCAGGAACAGTTTCGTCCCCGGCGGGTAATCAGCCAGCGGGATCACATGCGTGGCGTTGATGACCCACGCGTCGGTTCGGTCGTTGCCGTCCTGGTCCAAGGCCGGCTGCCAGTGCTGTTTGTCGTTGATCCAATCGATCATGTGGGCCTTGCCGACCGGGACCGGGTAGGACACGGAGAACTGCACGCCGCGGGAGTGCAGGTGCCACAGGAACTTCCGCGAAGCGCCGGCGCTATCGGTGCGGACCAGGATCTTCTCGCCAAGCAGGGTGCCGTCGGCGTCGAAGAAGGCATCGGGCAGCTGGGCGGTCGCGGCGTCGAAGACGCGGATGTGGTCCTCGGCGTTGTTCGCCCCGGCGTTGCCCGGGCGCAGCAGGGCCGCCAGGATTTCCCCGGTGCCGTTGCCGGCACCGTAGTCGCAGGTGGCGATGAACGGCGCGAAGCCGTAGCCGCCCTTATAGGTCCCGGCAACGTTTTCCTTATCCGAATGCGACGTCACCAGGGTCGCGTCGAGATCGATGATCAGCGGGTCCGCGGCCGTCGCCCGGGCCGCGGGGCTGCGCTCCGCGGCGGCGTCCCAGGCCCGGGAACGCAGTTCGCGGGACAGGGTTTCGAAGCCGTAGGCGAAGAGTTCCGGGTTCGCCACGGTGCGCTCGAAGAACCGCGAGACGGTGGCGTTCGACGGTACCGGTCCGAAGACGCCGGGTGAGGCGCGCAGTATGTCCAGATCGGTGACGTGTTCACCGCCGGCGGCGAGCATCGCCGCGAGCGAGCCGAGGATTTTGCCGGAGCGGTGCTGCGCATTCGAGGGAACGAACTGGCCGAGGCGGTTCTCGCAAAGCCCGCCGAAGCCGAGGGCGTCCATGAAGCCGGTGAGGACGTTGAGCCCGGCGTGGGAGATCAGCGACTGGCCGGTAAAAGTGACAGGAACGGACGGAAAAACACGGGTACGATTAGACACCGGAAGGGTGCTCCTTCGCTAGGCAGAATAACGGTCTCGACAACCACTATTTTCCCAGCTCAGAGCACCCTTTCCCTGCTTAAACACACGTTTTCAAACGCTCACCCATGAAAACCCCGGGCTAA
>NZ_ANPE02000030.1 GCF_000328305.2 Arthrobacter crystallopoietes BAB-32
CTGATGTCCATCTGCAGCAGTAAACGCAATCGCATGGACAACAGAATCACGTGCCTGCTTCGCCTTTCGTGCTGGACCTGCACACCAGTCTTGGATGTTGCTCCGGACAGGCTCCGGAAGTTCTGCAGCTGCTCGCGACAGCTTGGTGATAGCCCCACCTAATGTCGAATCAAAGGGTTCGCTTGACAGCTTGCCATCAATCGCGCCCAGCAAATCACGGACAGAATGCTGCAGGCGGATACCTGCCCAAACTACCCTTCCGATTGAGCTGATTAGACGTTTATCGACTGGAATTGCAAGGGCGTATTCCTTGAGCTGGTCATCGTTCAAGGGCCATCATCTCGTCATATGAGGGTGGGATTTCGTGGAGACCTGACAACAGGGCTGTCAAGAGCTCTGACCGGAGGACTCCCAGTGCATCGAGGGATTCACTTAGTGTCATGGTTGCATTCCATGCGGCGTCGAGGTTAGCCAAATGGGCTTCCTGCTCACCCAGTTCCGGCATTGGCAGCTCGATCTCCATCAACTGGTTAGGGTTGAGTCTTTTCCGTCGCAGAACTGATCCGGTGAGACGCGCGGCCATCAAGTCCCAGAATCCTGGCCAGCGACAGATGTGGCGAAGCAGGCCAGGCAGTAGGACGTTCCGGTCGATGTCGAAAACGGGGAACTCGCCACTTACCCACGAACCGGCGACATCTTGATCTGACACTGAGATAGGGCCTTCCCAAGCCGTGAGCTTGCGATAAACCAACTGATCTTCTTCGACTCTTGTGAGCTTGGCGTAACCGATGTCAGCACCGACCGCTTCACCCCTGTCGATGAACCCTTGGCCGGAGCGTTCCAAACCGACGATTCTGTACGCTTCGGAAGCGATCACTTGGGCAGAAGTCATGCTTGCAGAGAGAGCATCCCCAAGAGATCGCTTAGGCGCATTGGTGGAAACCGCCGCGACTACAAGCTCGTTGTACAGGTCGACGGCCGCCGCACGATGATAACGCTTCGCCCCGATGACTTCGTCCAAGGAACCAATTAGGTCGACGATGCGCCGCTGCTGAATTAGAGGTGGCAGAGCGATGGGAAGACTCCGCAGCTTCGCTTGATTAAGGTGTGCGATGGTCAGCTGGCTAGTGAGGCCCTCCAGACCTCCAGATCTCACAAGGTGTTCCAAGCTCAGGGCAACAAAGCGAGGATCAGCGGATTCCGAAAGGACACGCACTCTGTGAATGGCATTCTGAAAATAGATCCCCGGCAGGTCCGCACTGAGGATAGCGCTGCGTCCAACCTCGCCACCTTCGCAGACTAGTATGTCGTCCTTACGAAGGTCGTACTCGACCTGCTCCTCGCCCGTGAAGGGCATTTTATTCAGCTGCCGCAAGTCAACGTTTCCCCATTGCAGGTTAGCGTTGCGCAGGTACGGTAGCCCCTCGGGAGACTGGCCAGCACCACGCGGAAGAGTCTTCCCGAGTCGGGTGGCTGCAATGTCACCAAGCCGAACGGTTTCCCAGTTAGAAGTCAAAGCCGGCCGCCTTCAGCTTGTCGGCCAGCACGTCTTCGGCAGCAGCCAAGCGTTCCCTGGCCTCCTTGTAAGCGATGATGGCCTCCTCTACGTTCGCCTCGGCGATCGACTCGGTCTTGATGTACCGACCGATGTTCAGGTCGAAGCCGTTCTCCTCGATTTCGGCGAGGTCGACCAGACGCAGGTTGAGGCCGTCTTCGCCGTCGACGTCCATCCCCTTCTTGTAGGCCGCATCAATGACGTCGATGTCCTCATCCGACATGGTGTTCTGGTTCTTGCCGCTCACGAAGCGCTTGGAGGCGTCGATAAACAGGACTTTGTCCTGCCGTTCGGCTGGCTTCTGCTTGCGGAAGACAAGGATCGCCACGGGGATGGAGGTGGAGTAAAACAGGTTGTTCGGCAGGCCGATGACCGCCTCCAGCAGGTCCTTGCGGACCAGGCACTCCCGGATGGCGCCTTCCTTGCCACCGCGGAACAGCACGCCGTGCGGCATGACGACGCCGACCCGGCCGGTGTCCTCTTTCATGCTGGCGATCATGTGCTGGATCCAGGCGTAGTCGCCGTTCTTGGCCGGCGGCACTCCGCAGATGACCCGCCCGTAGGGGTCGCTGGTCCAACCGTCGGCGCCCCAGTTCTGCAGGCTGAACGGCGGATTGGCGATCACGATGTCGAACTTCTTCAGCCCGGCGCCTTCGAGCAGTTTCGGCTCGCGGAAGGTGTCCCCGCGGGCGACCTTGAAGCCCTTCAGCCCGTGCAGGTAAAGGTTCATTTTGGCGATCGCACTGGTAGTCAGGTTGATCTCCTGGCCGTGCAGTCGCAGCGTGTTCGGGTTGCCGCCGGCTTCCTTCACGGCGGTGACGGTCTCGACCAGCATGCCGCCGGAGCCGCAGGCCGGGTCGGCAATCGTGTCACCAGGCTTCGGATCAAGGATCTTCACCAGCAGGTGTACGACGTGACGCGGGGTAAAGAACTCCCCCGCCTTCTTGCCAGATGCTTCGGCGAACTCCCGCAGCAGGTACTCGTAGGCGGAGCCAAGCATGTCACCGTTCACCGAATCCGGATCCAGCCTCACACCATGGAACGTATTAAGCAGCGCGGTCAGCGCGGTCTGCGGCAGGCGGTCCTGGTTGGCCCAGTTCACGTCCCCGAAGACTCCTGCGAGCTTGTCCGGGTTGGCTTGCTGAAGACGCTGCAGCACATCGTCCAGCTTGACCCCGGTGTGCTGGGTGGTGCCGATGACGTCGGCCCAATGGCAGCCGTCCGGGATGGTGAACGTGTGGAGGGTATCTTCCAGCTCGGGAGTCAGGTCGTCCCCGAAGTCCTCAACCGCCTGGGCGTGCTCGTAATCCCAGTTGTCCGAGATCCATTTGAAGAACATCACCGGGAAGACATAGGCCTTGAAATCACCCGGATCCACCGGGCCACGCAGGGCGTTGGCTGCCGCCCACAGGGTGGATTCCAGCTGCTGCTGGGACAGGTGGTTTGGCTCAGTGGCGGTCAACGTCATACGGCTCGTGCTCCAGGCTTGGGGCAGCCGCAGATGGCACCGCTTTGCCCCCGGTCGGTGGT
Source organism: Arthrobacter crystallopoietes BAB-32 (assembly GCF_000328305.2). Lineage (GTDB taxonomy): Bacteria > Actinomycetota > Actinomycetes > Actinomycetales > Micrococcaceae > Crystallibacter > Crystallibacter crystallopoietes_A. Next base: position 3,086 of record NZ_ANPE02000030.1, read on the forward strand.
GTGTTGCTAATGATCCTATGCAGGTGAGGCCGCGACGGCCGAAACCGCAACGCGGGCCACCTACAGCTAGTGTTCAAATGAGGCGGAGACTGGTTGGCCCCGGGCCCAACCGCTGCTATTCCGCGTCCGCCTTCGGCCGCTTCACGTCTTTGAGCCGTGCACCGAGCTCGTTGACCCAGTCGTCCCAACCGTTGCTCGCGGCACCGATGATGGTGGACGAGGCGCCGGACGGGGTAGCGAAGGTGTGGTTCTTGGCGAACCGCAGCTTCCCGTCCGCTTCCTGCAGCACGCCCTGTCCCAGCAACCGCTTTTGGGCCGCGACCTGTGTCTTGTTGTACTTCTTGGCCTCATCGGCAATGCGTGCTGTGGATCCGGCGAAGACCGTCATCCCCTTGGCGTCGTATGTGCCTGAGGCTTCTGCGCCGGCTTTGCGCAGGTAGAAGCGTTCGCTCTTCGCCGTGGTCTCCGAAGCGGCCGGGATCTCCATGACCGGATAGCCCAGGGTGGAGACGAGGACCTGGATGGTGTCGAAGAACTCGTCGCAGTCCGCCTTTAGCGGTGCCGGGATCGCCGTGGCGTAGCCGTCCTGCGTGTTGTCGAAGGAGTAGGTAGCTGCCTGCTTGGCCCTGATGATCGACTGGTTCTCCAAGTACCGGATGTGTGCCTTGGTCCACGTGTTCGTCAGGGACACCGCGACGACAGCCCGGGTCCAGAAGTCCTTCTTGGCGTCGTGGTCGGTCAGCCGCTTACGGACGTTGTCTGACTCGCCGATGTAGCACATGGGGTCCCCATCCTGCGTCTGGCCGAACAGGAAGTAGATCCCCGGCTGCTCGGCCTCGGGGAAGGCCGCGAAGTTGGCCAGCTCGGTTCGGGGAATCTCGAAGGCCCGCACCGTTCTCGTGGTGATTTCTGCCTGCCGGAAGCCGCGCGGGTCGCTGAAGGGCAGGTAGATCTGGATGGTCTGAGGGCGTGCCAAGAAGGTCTCCTGATGCTGCGGTAAGTGTGTTTCGGGCGTCGCTCAGGCCGGGCCCATTACGGTCCTGCCGTTCCCGCCAACAGGCCACGACGGCTCCGTTGATCATGTCCAAATCATAGCGGTGGGGCAGTGAATCCTTACATCACAACCTCTATGCGGCGGTCCCGCCAGCGGGAAGCGGGGGCAGTGGCTCCGCACACATCCGAGGCATGGAAACCTCCGCAGCCTTCCCGCAGACCATCAGCCATCTGAACGTGCTCGCGCAGAGCATCCGCAATGACCGCAGCAGGAAGGAATCCTGGCGCGGGATCTCGGCCAAGACCGGGCTCACCCGGGTCGAGGCCATGCAGATCGGCCACTGCACCGCTGACGTCGCCGACCGGATCCGAATGAGCGGGGTCTAGACAGGACTCATTCCCCGGGCTCGGGGGACAATGTGTTCAGTACATGAGAGTTGAAGGAGCGGGAATGTGCGAGCCACACCGGTCTGAGGCGAATGGACAGGGCCGTCGCGGGCGTACCCCGGAGCAGCAGGCCCGTGCGGAGCGCCGCGTCAAGGTTGAGGCCGCGAAGCTTCGGGAGACTCTCGACCGGCGCCTTGGCCGCGAGACTCCTGCCTGGGTCATCAAGCTGGCCCGCGAGAAGGTTTAGCCATCAGACAACGAGGGGCCGCACGAAAACGTGCGGCCCTTCCTTGTTTGACTGGTCGGCCTTGCATGTGACCACCAGCAGGACGAGCTCGGCATCGACCTGCTTGCCCGCAGCTTCCACGACTCGGCCTCCCTGCGCGACGCCTTGGCTCCGTTCATCCGCTGACCTGATCAACAGACAACGCCCCGCCAACCGGAAGGTGGCTGGGTGTTCTGCTTGCCTGGTTCGGTCAGTTGCCGAGGATGCGGCGGCGTTTTTCGGCGTGCTCCTCGTCCGTAAGCAGTCCGGCCTGGTGCAGGCGATCGAGGGCAGACAGGTCAATCTGCCGCTGCTGCTCCCCCGGGGGAAATGCGGGTGAGTGCTGCGGCGGAACCGGCGGCTGGAAACCCTGGGGTTGTCCCGGGTGCGGTGCATGACCTTGGACGTAAGCGGGATGGAGCTGAGGCGGTGCCGGGCGGCTGCCGACCGCTTTGACGATGGCGCCGACGGCGATGATGACGACGCCGAGGGCGATCACCAGAATGGTCCAGAGCAGGCCCAGGGCCAGCTGGTCGTTGCACTCGGCTGCGGCGGAGGAGAACCCTAGCGGGGTCATGCTGTCGTAGAGTTCGGCGACGTCGGTGTCCGGCGCCAACGGGCTGCCGCACATCTCGCCGGCGGGCCGAAGCCCGACCAGGACACCGAGGGCAATAACGCCTGCGCCGAGCCACATGGTGATGACCGAGCCAGGTGTCGGTTTCTTCGGCGGCTTCGGCGGCTGTTGCGGTTTTGCGGGCGCGTTCGGATCGTTGTAAAGCATGGTGGTCCCCCAACTGGTGTGCGTGTGACTGGACAAGTCTAATGCTGTCCCAGTCAAGGCTCCTGGCCAAGACTGGGTGTCCATGAAGGAGGGCCCTTTCACCTCGAGCCAGGGCCGGTGATCGCGCAAGTAAAAGATGGGCAGGTAGTACAGGTTCCGGGCCGACCTCGTAGTACGACGGGTCGTAATCCCACGAGATCTCGAACAGGTCCATCAACATGGCGCAGCGGCTCCGAGCTTGGAGCGGAAGATCCGCCCCGAGTAGCTGACCTCGTTGGCTTTCGGATTGGGCGCCCATGAGGTGCGCCGGGCGGCTGGGGTTCTTTCGTCACGGGGGACTTGCTCGGGGCAATCCGACCCGTGGTCGATGATGCCGCAGTCGCGGTCGGGATCTTTGTCGTCTTCGAGGCAGGCTAGGCGGCCTTTGTCTTGGCCGGTCCCTCCGCGGTTGGACCTCGAGGCGGTACCGCGGGCTCCGGTCTTGCAGGCCGGCTGCGCAGCGCTGTGGGTCTTGCCTGTCGTCATGTCCTCTCCTGCCGGGGAGACATGCCTAGTTTCGACGATGACGACTCGGATTCGGCCCGGCCACAGGGTGTCCACCCCCGGCCACCCCCGGCCACAGGGGTGGACACCCCCCTCCGGAGGAGCAGGAGGCCCCCTTTACTACTACTACTTATAGGGAAGTTAAGTATTTCTATCTATCTATGGCCACCCGGCCACCCTGTTTCAGCACTCTCTCCCGGGGAGGAGGGTAATTGTA
>NZ_ANPE02000029.1 GCF_000328305.2 Arthrobacter crystallopoietes BAB-32
GCCGCGCATACGTGGCCCGGATCAGCGTACTGCCCGACCCGGTCAGATCATGCAGGAACTTCGGCGCCGCCGCCCGCGACAACGGCCACAACCGCGTACCGACGCCACCGGCCGGAATCACACCGTAAAACCGCTCCAGTACTCCGCTCGATTTAGCCCGCAATTACTCTCCCCTAGACGATGCTCTGCAAGGGATTTATTGCACTTGACAACGAAACCCCTAGTCGATTAAAGCATGTCGGTTATAACACCGTAGAGCTTGTCAATTTGAGCATGAATTGGAAAATGATGATTTCCAACGAAGAGTCCGTCGACGTGAATCTTGTCGGCGGCAGGTAGGGCCCTGGGTACCGACGCATCCAAATACTTCATAACAGGATTCAACGTGAAGTTTCCCGCAACGATGGGCCGAGCCTCGATGCCCGCCGCAGACAGGGCTTGAACAACGTCGATTCTTCTCCCTGCAAGACGACCTTCCAAAACTAGCGAGAAACCAAACCAACTACTCTGTCCGGTTTCCTTCTGAGTCCTAATATCAGGACACTGAGCAAACGTCTTCAAGAAGTACTCCGCATTCTCGCGCCTGCCAGCCAGAATGGACGGAAGCTTAGAAATCTGCCTTATTCCAAGAGCCCCGGACATCTCTAAAGGACGAACGTTGTACCCTGGTAAAACAAACCGAAAAAGATCATCGAATTTATTTCCGGTTTTATTGAAAACATGGTTTACGCTCGGCAACTCACGTGTCCAGCCATGTGCTCGCAGGGAAACCATCATCTGAGCGAGTTTTTCATCATTCGTTAAGAGCATGCCCCCTTCCATGGTGGAGATATGATGAGAGAAAAAGGTACTGAACGTGCCTATTTGACCGAATGTCCCTGCATAGCGGCCGTCGAAGGTCGCTCCCATGGATTCACAATTGTCTTCCCACACGATTAGCCCATATTTGTCGGCCAGACGCTCAAGTCTGTCGAAATCCTGAGGGTTGCCCAAGAGGTTAACAGCGAAGACCCCCTTGGTCTTGGGAGTAATAGCTTCTTCCGCCAGCGCGAGGTCCATGTTCAGCGTGTCGATGTCTATGTCGACAAATTTCAACTTGAGTCCATACTGCTGGAGTGGGAAGTATGTTGTCGCCCATGAAACTGCCGGCACCAGAATTTCATCACCTGGCCCAAGGCCTTGGCGGTCGTCCAATACAGCACTTGCAATCGCAATCAGATTCGCGCTGCTGCCCGAATTGACCATCACGGCGTGCCGCGAGCCAAAGGCTTCCGCAAACTGTTCTTCGAATTCGCGAACCTTAGGTCCCATGGTGAAGCGATCGCTGGCGATAACTTCGCCTATCGCGACATACTCATCATCATCCCAAGATGATGTAGCTAACGGATACGTATTGTCGTCAAACAATGGACTTCCCTACTTTAGATCCGATTTTTCTATCTGGCTGAGCATGTGACTATAAGTCTGTACTAGCCCCTCATCTATGGAAGTCTTTGAAGACCAGCCCATGTCCCTAGCGACTGCAGAATTGAGCAATCGACGCTGCACACCAACCGGCTTGGAGGTGTCGAAATAGAAATCTCCCGAATAGCCGACAATCTCACTAACTAACGTATAGTATTCCGAAACTGAATAATCATCACCGCATCCTAAATTGACCCAAGACGGCCAATCCTGAAGATGACCGATCTGAGTCACAAGCCAGTCCGTCACATCGGGTGCATAAGTGAACTCGCGCCTGGCTGTCCCGTCGCCCCAGACAGATACCGTAGCGGCATTGTTTACGACGGCATCATGCAACTTCCTGAGGGCAGAGGCAATAAGATGAGGATGTTGTGATAAGAAATGATCATGAGGTCCGTAGAGATTAGAAGGTAAAACGGATCTGTAGGACACGCCAAATTCTTTACTCGCGTACTGGCAGAGTTTCATGCCGGAGATCTTTGCGAGAGCGTAGGGCTCGTTGGCGGTCTCCAATTTCCCGGATAACAGATCATCCTCTTGGAAAACCGCCTCCTTTTTGGCGGGGTAGGCAGCGGCGCTCGAGATGTATAGGAATTCCCCTACGCCAGCGTCCAGGGCGGCTTGGATTGTATTGGCGTCAATGATGTTGTTCTGGAGCAAAAAATGCATGGGATGGTCGAGTTTTTCGACAATCCCGGCAACTTTTGACGCCGTGTGTATCACGGTATTGGGACGCACATTGTGAAGCAAACTTCGTACAGATTGGATATCTGTCAGGTCACAATCAGAACGAGCGACCGCGATCAGTTCGTCATGCGGGCGCAAAAGCTGCCAAGAGTTCCGAAAGTTTCGGCCAAGCATTCCTTCTGCACCTGTTAGCAGTACCTTCATGTAACTACACCCCGGCGCTTTTTAGTTCGTCTGTACGGAATCGATGTAAAGGCTGCCCTCTGATTTCAATGCTTCGAGGTCTGCTTCAACCATTATCTTCGCAAGGCGAGGAGTTAGAACGTTTGGGACCCACTTGAGATCTTCTTGAGCCTTAGAGGGATCGCCAATCAACGCATCAACTTCCGTCGGGCGCAGGTACCTATCATCGAACTTTACGTACTTCTGCCAATCGAGCCCTACTGCACGGAAAGAAAAGTCCAGAAAATCTCTGACGGTATAAGCTGTGTTGGTGGCTATGACATAGTCCTGAGGTACGTCGTGCTGTAGCATTCTCCACATCGCCTCTACATATTCCGGCGCGTAACCCCAATCTCTCACCGCGTCCAAATTGCCTAGGTAGAGTTCGGATTGAAGCCCTGCCGAGATTCTCGCCGCGGCGCGGGTAATCTTCTTTGTGACGAACGTTGCTCCACGACGCGGAGATTCGTGATTGAAAAGAATCCCGTTACAGGCAAACATTCCATAGGCTTCCCGATAATTGCGGGTAATCCAATAGGAATAGACTTTCGCAACACCATATGGAGAACGAGGGTAAAATGCCGTATTTTCGTTTTGTGGCGGAGGGGCAGCCCCAAACATTTCCGAACTGCTGGCTTGATAGAAGCGGCATTTTGCGCCGCTGGAACGAATGGCTTCCAAAAGGCGAGTCGTTCCCAAGCCGGTAGTTTGTCCAGTAAATTCAGGTTCGTCAAAGCTCACACGCACATGTGACTGTGCTGCCAGATTATAGACCTCGTTAGGTTGGATCTCTTCCAGTAAAGCTACCAAGCGGGACCCATCAGTCAGATCGCCAAAATGGAGTTTGAGTCGCCGCTGGGGGTCCTGCGGTTCTTGGTAAAGATGATCAATGCGTGCCGTGTTGAAGCTTGAGGATCTGCGAATGAGGCCGTGGACTTCGTATCCCTTTTCGAGCAACAGTTCGGCAAGGTAGCTACCGTCCTGGCCCGTGATTCCGGTAATTAACGCGCGCTTCATCGTAAAGTCACCTCAGTACAGTCGATATTCTTGTGTGGACGGTCTTGAAGAACATCGGCCAAGACTCGCCGACGACTCTAACATGACCATTGCTGTGGCGGTCGTATTGATGAAGCTCCCCTTACAGCTGTTTTGATAAGCAGTTGGCTTGAAGCAGCGATCAAGAAATCATTGGTTCAATAGCTGCGCTATATGATGGTGAGGGCCGGTGTGGGCCGAACAGCGACGAAAGAACTGAAGTATGAGCAAAGGTAACGTGCCGGCTCCTGTGCACATAGTAGAAGTGGGCGGGAAGGGTGGTGTCTTTCAACACAGCTTGGCAGTGGCTCTCTGCTTGGTAGACGCTGGTGTACGGGTTACCTTACACACGGCATCTGATGCAGAATTGTCGCACCCAAGGCTTAAGATCTGCCCATGTTTCGATTGGATGCGTGATGCAAAGCGGTTGCGCGGTCCTCGGATTGCTGGATTATATCTTGTCAAAACGCTGCCACATATAAACCGACTTGAAGGACAAGTTTGGCTTCAGGGTCTCTTTAAGATCCCGCTGACCCTGCTGTCGATACTCCTATTGCGTAACCGCAAGGATGGCATCGTTTTTAGTCCGCACACTCTTTTCGCCAGGCACGGAGGTCGTTTTCAGCAGCGGCTACTTGACACTTGCCTTCGATTAGCAAAACGCATAGTTGTATATAATTCTGACGACTATGAAAGGCTGTCCCATTTAGGGCAGAAAGTCAGGCTCGCTCCTCTCCTGATGCACACCCCCAGTGTCGAACGTGACAAGTTGAACTACTGGAAAGCTAGGATTCCTAACGACAAACCTGTAGTATGTTCGGTCGGTCAAATTCGCGGTGACAAGAATCTAGACATGCTAGTTGAAGCCGCAGCTGCAGCAGGGGTTCATCTGGTCATAATGGGGCCCGATACAGGTGCTTTGGCCAGCGTTCAGAATAAGATCCTTTCTTATAGTCATGAGGTTGCCTCGGTATTTGAAGGATACTGGCCACTCGAAGATATGGCGGCTGTTGTGGCAGTGTCTGGAGCGGTTGCTTTGCCCTACAGCGTAGCCAGTCAGTCGGCAGTCGCGGTCCTCGGAAGAGCTTATGGTGCCACGGTGTTCGCTTATAACGTTGGTGGCCTGGCCGAGCAAGCTGATGTCGTAATACCGGACCTGTCTGCGTCATCGTGGGCTAAAGAACTTCGTAACAGCATCCAACTCTGTCATCGTGAACCGGACGGCACCCCAGAACCTCCCAAGGACGCTGAGTCGCAACAGCTGTTGGAGGCACTCCGGTGAAGAGATGGACCTTTGCAGTAGAGAAAAGCGTGTACGGTCCCGAAGGAGTGTTTCAAATAGCAATAACTAGTGCCTCGCCGCCACCTCAAAGGGGACTTCATGCGCAACCTCGAAGCTAGGCGCGGGGCAGGGGCCGCTGCTGGCAGGCCGGGGACAGCAAATCAGCACGGACTCAAAAGGCAAAAGGTGCTGACTGTAGCGAAGTTTGTCCTTTGCGGCGCCATACCATTAAGCGGGACACTCCTGTCGGGATATGGGCTCGTGGGTGCAGCCGGCATAACGACGGCCGTGTTGGCGATCATATGTTGTAGCTTGAGCGTTGTAATGGCAAGGCTTGAGAATTCGGCCCGTCGATTCTCTCTCATTATCGACACCGTAGTTTTTCTGGTGATAGCAATCGCCTCCTTGGTCTTTGTGGCGATGTTGAACAGCCCGGAAGATACAAAACTGTATCGATTGAATTTTCCTAGATACTTAGGAGAGCTTGACTTCGTTCCAAGTTTTGTCGTGCTTCTATGGGCTTACAGTTCGAGCGCTCTATTGTCACCGATAATGCCTGCCGCATCCAGGCCGAGTCCGACACCCGAAATCCGCCAATACTTTACTCCACGGGCTGCCACTGTGATGGCCGGAATGGGCGCCATTGGGTTTCTATTCGCCTTTTCGAAATCAAGAATGCAAGAATTTAGCACCCGCGGAGAAGCCAGTGGAAATGGCCTGGAAAGCCTGCTCTACTGGGCAGGAGCTGCCTTTGTTGCTTACGTAATTCTGCATTGGCGAAAGGGGGATCAGCGCTTTTTTGTGGCTTGTGCAGTTTTCTATGTAATTGCGCTTTTCTTAACTGGTAATAGAAGTCCACTTGCACTTGTAGCAGTTTCTTTCCTACTACGTGCAATCTCGTCTACGAACAGAAAAACTGTCACAGCCATCGCTGCATCATTCCCCGCGCTGCTCTTGACCTTCTCGTATCAATCCACATGGCGATCTATGGTCAGCCGTGGTCTTCCCGCGGGTCCCTCCGATGTCCTACATACAATCTTCCTCGATCCGATGCGATCGTTTTTGGGCTTGGGCTTGGACACAATCGATGGTCACGTCCTAAGCCGTTACGTGGTCTCGACTGGGTATGACGCTCAATGGGCCGACCCCTTAGTGGCATTACTTAATTTTATACCGCGCCAGATTTGGCTGGATAAGCCTGATCTGCTGGGATCGCAAATAGGGCGAGAATATCTAGGATTGTCGGCGGGGGGAATATTTCTATCGGGTCCTGGATATCTGTCACTAGTTTCAGGATCGGTTATCGGCGGTGTGATTCTTTTCGTAGCTATGGTTTACGCGCTCAAGCTGCTTGTGTGTATGCGGCACATAGATAAATTAATTGTTTGCGCTGCCATATACCTTGTTGCAAGATTCTCGGTCGCCGGCGACGCTTTCGACATATTTCTCTCGATTCAAGTTGTCGTTGTATTTGTTCTTGCAAGAATATTTGGAAGAGTAATTCCATGGTTAAAGTAGTGATATTGTCAACAGCTGACATGCAGGCTGCAGTTTGGACTAATAAGCAGCATTTGGCCCAGAGATTGGCTGACCATTTCGAAGTCGCATATGTCGAATCTCTCGGCTTAAGGACTCCGACTTTTAGCAGATCAGACGTCAAGAGAATTATGCGGCGCCTCGCGGGTATAAAGCAGAAGGGTGCCGAAAGCGGTTCTCCGGTCAAAATTATCCGTCCGTGGGTGTTGCCGATCCATACCAATCGATTTGTGCGCAGAATAAACGCTATCACCCTGCAAGCTCAATTTAGGAAAATTTTGAAGACCATGGACGACGGATTTGTTTTATGGTCCTTTTCGCCCATTACATACGGAATTGAACGATACGCCAAATCTGTTGTATATCATTCTGTAGATTTGCTACACGAGATTGATGGATTGCCTAAGGCCCTCCTTCTCGACGCGGAGCGTCACCTTATACGTCGCGCCGATCTTGTTGTAGCTAGTAGTCGTATGGTGAAAGAGCATTTGGAAGTTTCCGGTGCGAAAAGCGTTGAGCTGTGGGAAAACGTCGCAGACGTGCGACTTTATCAACAGCCGTCAGGTGCAGTGCGAATGAAGAAGGCAATATTCGCCGGGAACATGACGCCTAGTAAAATTGATGCTCTATTAATGCTGCGACTGGCGGAGGCCGGTGTCCCTCTCGTTTTAGCTGGGCCCATCGGTGTTGACGGAACCGAACCTCAGGGCAGTTTTCTTGAACTCGTTGAGCATCCGAACGTTGAGTATGTCGGAAACTTGGAGCCGGCGCGACTCGCTCACTTAATGAGCTCTTGTTGTGTTGGTATTATCCCCTATTTACAAAATGGGTACACTAGGGGCGTCTTCCCAATGAAAGTTTACGAATACCTGGCAGCTGGACTATCTGTCGTTTCCACGCCGCTACCTAGCCTCAATGAGGTAAACGACCCATCGATAAAGATCGCAACCGAGAGCGAGTTCGTAGCGTGTGTGTCGGCAAGCTTAGTTATTGACAAAGAAGCGATAGCGGAGCGTCGAGTGAGATCAAACGCGTTCTCTTGGGAAAGCAGGACCAGACAAGCGGTTTCGGTTATACACACTTTGGAGCGCACCAATGGAAATAATCCACCTGTTGTCTGAACACGACGAGCTTTCGTCGAGGAATGGTTCCGCGATATTGACCGTGTGTCGTGAACTGAGCGCAGCAGCTGCTCAACGTTCGATTCGATCTTGGATCGGCGGGGGCAGCGATAAGGTCAATGATCTCCCCGCCGCAGTTGGAGTGTTGTATAAGGCGCGGGCAGTACGCCATGAGCGGTTGGTACGACTTTTGGACAAACTGGCAAAGTTTACGGTCGGACGATCTTTTTCTGCTCCTCGTTTGGAAAGCGAGGATGGTCTGACCCCATCCGACGTGTTTTGCCACAACCAGCCTTGGATTGCCCGGACCGTAAGAAGTTCTTATCCCAAATCTCGTGTTCATCTGTATGTACACAATCGGATTCTCATGGGTGCACCGCCTGCTACAGTACGTCGCGTTCTCCGACAATTCGACACCATTATTTGTGTCAGTAACTTTATTGCTAGTGATCTCCAGAGACGCGCCGGTATCGACCGGAACCCTCGCAGCGATCAGTACCGTTTTCGCACCGTCTTTAACGGCGTAGATATCAAGAAATTCGAACAGAGGTCGGAGGATAATCAACCTGTAGACATCGTGTATGTCGGACGAATTATTCCAGAGAAGGGTGCACACGTTCTCAGCCAAGCGGTTGCAGATATCGCTGCAAGCAGAAAACTCCAGGTTCGGCTAGTCGGAGGGCATTCCTTTCTACCTTCCGGGGAGTTGACCGACTATGAGAAATCAGTACTCCGCACTTTGAAGATGCCCAATATCACCCTGCACCATACCGGTCCGGTACCGCCCAGCCGGATCCCAGGGCTAATAAACAGTGCGAAGATTGCAGTTGTGCCTTCTGTTTGGGATGAACCTTGTGCACTCGTTTTTCTCGAGGGCATGGCCAGCAGCGCGGCAGTTGTGGCGACGCGAGTTGGGGGCCTCCCGGAGGTTGGAGATAAAGCCGGTGTTAGGTTTGTGAACAGAGGGGACCCAATGGACCTCAGCCGGGCCATTCTCGAGCTTTTAGATAACGGTCTAGCACGTGCTCATAGTGCTGACAGTAGTCGCGAATGGGCTCGAGCCCGGCCTTGGGCTACCGTTTTCGATGACCTAGTTAGGGCGGTCTCTTGAAGGTAGCTGCCGCATTGCCTTGGTCAATGTTACGTGGATGGCTTGCCTACGGTTCCGTACCAATAGTCGGATTGATTACCGCACCCATTCTGGCGAGAGCTCTCGGACCGGAAGGTAGGGGACAACTGGCTGCAATGCTGCAGCCCTTGACCGTGGCCGATGCGTTTGCTGCACTTGGCGTGCCAGCTGCGATCACCTTCTACATCGCTAGAGGACATTCGGTTAATGACATCGCCCGCGTCCGTAATGTCATGGTTCTTAGTTCCCTGGCAGTCGTGGGCACTGTACTTTGGTTTTATTCGGCCGCTATTGCCGCCATGACCAACATTGACCGCTTTCTCATTCTGTTGCTGTGGACGAGTATCATATTAGGGACCGTTATATCGAACCGCCGTGCCACTTGGCAGGGGCAACGCATTTACGGCCCTCTTGACGCAGAACGATTCTCATCTGCGATTATCAGGCTTGCACTCATCGTTCTCGTCGCGGTCTTTGGAATTCGATCTGCTTATCCGTATGCTCTGGCATACGTAGGTGCGGGATTGTTGGCGGGGATATGCCTTTCCCAACTCTTCGTGCGGCTGAATGAATCAACGATGCGCACAGAGCGCGTCCGTCCATCTGCGTTCGTAAAGTATTCCGTCCTTGCTAGTCTCGGCACGATCTCAGCGACTCTAAACAACCGCCTCGATCAGGCTATTCTGCCAGCAGCTGTCTCCGCCTCGGAGCTTGGACAATATTCAGTTGCCGTCACGGTGGCGGAAGTTCCCTTCATCCTCATGATCGTCATGAACAGGAACTTACTAGCCGAATCTAGTGGCGGGCAGGAACGGAGCGTGCTCACTCGGACTGCTATTCTTGGCTTCGCCGGCATCGGCTTGACTAGTCTGACGCTAGCGATTATGTCGCCATGGGCAATACCACTAGCATTCGGTGATTCATTCGGTCCCGCAGTTCCTGTCACTCAGATTTTGCTTCTCGCTACGTGTTTTGGAGCAGTTTTTAGCTGCATCGGCGTTGTTCTTTCGGGAAGAGGGCATCCAGGCCTTGGTGCCTTGGGGGCAGTGAGCGCCACGGTTATGACTGTGCTTCTACTATTCCTTGCGTGGCCTGCGCTGGACATCCATTTAGCCGCATGGATAGCTGTCGGCTCGCAATGTGTCGGGGCCGTTGTAGCGGTCCTGGTTCTAATTTCAGAGCTAAGGGGTAGGGGAAATGAAAATAGCCATTGCTCATGATTATTTACTTCAATTTGGTGGTGCTGAGCGCGTGGTTGCTACTTGGGCCGGCAAATACCCAAATAGTAAATTGCACACGTTGGCTTATCAGCCGGATGGACGTTTTCCGTTTTCGATGAGCGAAATATATGTGCGGCACGCTCGGACAAATTCTTCTCCGAAAAGATCAATTACTTTTTGCCTGTACTGCCCTCAATCTCGCGCGGCGTTAGAGTAGCGCAAGGAGACGTCGCGCTAGTCTCGACAAGCGGCTGGGCGCACATGTTCACTTTCGACATGCCAACGGTTGCTTATGTTCACAGTCCCGCGAGGTGGCTCTATGCTGTCGATGACTATAAGAACAAACTCGGGCCTGTCGGAAGAATCGGGCGTGGCATGGCGGCACCATACCTTCGCGCTAAAGACCGCCAGGGGATGCAGAGAATGGGTCTCTTGCTTAGCAATTCTAGGGTGACTCGAGACCGTATATGGAAGGCCTACGGCGTCGACAGTGAAATAGTCCATCCACCCGTTCATAGAATTGAGGTCGCTGGACAACCGCCTATCGCACGCATTCCGGAGTCGTTTGCCTTGGTCGTCACTCGCAATCGAGGCTATAAGAACGTCGGACTAGCGGTAGAGGCGGCGCGGATAGCTAAATTGCCGCTCGTTATTGTCGGTAGCGGGACTGAAAG
>NZ_ANPE02000028.1 GCF_000328305.2 Arthrobacter crystallopoietes BAB-32
GTCGTTGGCGGTGCCCCTTGACCTGTGATGTTGTGTCCGGCGGTGACCTACTCTCCCACACCCTCCCGGGTGCAGTACCATCGGCGCTGCGGGTCTTAGCTTCCGGGTTCGGAATGGGACCGGGCGTTTCCCCCGCGCTATGACCGCCGTAACCCTGTGCCACCCCCGGGTGTTGGCGGGGTGGAAACCTGTGGTTCCGGCCGACCGGGCCGGCGGATTGCCGGCCATGGTGGCGGTGTATTCAGTTATGCGTGGTTTCCCTGGTGTTGTTGTCTGGGAACCACATAGCGGACGCGCAGCACATTGATGTGTGTGTGGTGTAAGTTATCGGCCTATTAGTACCGGTCAGCTTCACAGGTCTTTAGTCCCTGCTTCCACATCCGGCCTATCAACCCAGTGGTCTGGCTGGGGGCCTCTCCCCCTTGCGGGGATGGAAATCTCATCTTGAAGCCGGCTTCCCGCTTAGATGCTTTCAGCGGTTATCCAATCCGAACGTAGCTAATCAGCGGTGCACTTGGCAGTACAACTGACACACCAGAGGTTCGTCCGTCCCGGTCCTCTCGTACTAAGGACAGACCTTCTCAAATTTCCTGCGCGCGCAGCGGATAGGGACCGAACTGTCTCACGACGTTCTAAACCCAGCTCGCGTACCGCTTTAATGGGCGAACAGCCCAACCCTTGGGACCTACTCCAGCCCCAGGATGCGACGAGCCGACATCGAGGTGCCAAACCATGCCGTCGATATGGACTCTTGGGCAAGATCAGCCTGTTATCCCCGAGGTACCTTTTATCCGTTGAGCGACGGCCATTCCACAATGTGCCGCCGGATCACTAGTCCCGACTTTCGTCCCTGCTTGAGATGTCTCTCTCACAGTCAAGCTCCCTTGTGCACTTACACTCGACACCTGATTGCCAACCAGGCTGAGGGAACCTTTGGGCGCCTCCGTTACTCTTTAGGAGGCAACCGCCCCAGTTAAACTACCCATCAGGCACTGTCCCTGACCCGGATTACGGGCCGAAGTTAGATGTCCAGAGTGACCAGAGTGGTATTTCAACGATGACTCCGCCCGAACTGGCGTCCGGGTTTCACAGTCTCCCACCTATCCTACACAAGCCACACCGAACACCAATACCAAACTATAGTAAAGGTCTCGGGGTCTTTCCGTCCTGCTGCGCGTAACGAGCATCTTTACTCGTAGTGCAATTTCGCCGAGTTTATGGTTGAGACAGCGGGGAAGTCGTTACTCCATTCGTGCAGGTCGGAACTTACCCGACAAGGAATTTCGCTACCTTAGGATGGTTATAGTTACCACCGCCGTTTACTGGGGCTTAAATTCCCAGCTTCGCCCCAAAAGGGGCTAACCGGTCCTCTTAACCTTCCAGCACCGGGCAGGAGTCAGTCCGTATACCTCGTCTTGCGACTTCGCACGGACCTGTGTTTTTAGTAAACAGTCGCTTCCCCCTGGTCTCTGCGGCCCACACCCGCTCCGGAAAGCGTGTTTCCATCACGGGGCAGGCCCCCCTTCTCCCGAAGTTACGGGGGCATTTTGCCGAGTTCCTTAACCATAATTCTCTCGATCGCCTTGGTATTCTCTACCTGATCACCTGTGTCGGTTTGGGGTACGGGCGGCTAAAACCTCGCGTCGATGCTTTTCTCGGCAGCATAGGATCACCAGATCCCCCCGTACGGGGGTCCCGTCAGGTCTCAGGCTACGTGAACGGCGGATTTGCCTACCGTTCGCCCTACACCCTTGGACCGGGACAACCATCGCCCGGCCTGGCTACCTTCCTGCGTCACACCTGTTAATACGCTTACCTCCCCGGATCAGGTCCCGCGCGCCCCGCACGCACTGGCCCCGAAGGGCACTGGCGCACGGTTTGGGCGGTTAGTATCACCGGCTCGGTATGGGCGGTTTTTCGCCGGTACGGGAATATCAACCCGTTGTCCATCGACTACGCCTGTCGGCCTCGCCTTAGGTCCCGACTTACCCAGGGCAGATTAGCTTGACCCTGGAACCCTTGATCATTCGGCGGACGGGTTTCCCACCCGTCTTTCGCTACTCATGCCTGCATTCTCACTCGTGCAGCCTCCACCGTTGGCTTCCGCCACGGCTTCACCGGCAGCACGACGCTCCCCTACCCATCCGCGCTCCTGAACCACGAAGGCTTGGATACTGCACGGATGCCACAACTTCGGCGGTGTACTTGAGCCCCGCTACATTGTCGGCGCGGAATCACTTGACCAGTGAGCTATTACGCACTCTTTCAAGGGTGGCTGCTTCTAAGCCAACCTCCTGGTTGTCTGGGCAACTCCACATCCTTTCCCACTTAGCACACGCTTAGGGGCCTTAGTTGGTGGTCTGGGCTGTTTCCCTCTCGACTATGAAGCTTATCCCCCACAGTCTCACTGCTGCGCTCTGACTTACCGGCATTCGGAGTTTGGCTGACGTCAGTAACCTTGTAGGGCCCATCGGCCATCCAGTAGCTCTACCTCCGGCAAGAAACACGCAACGCTGCACCTAAATGCATTTCGGGGAGAACCAGCTATCACGGAGTTTGATTGGCCTTTCACCCCTACCCACAGCTCATCCCCTCCATTTTCAACTGAAGTGGGTTCGGTCCTCCACGACGTCTTACCGTCGCTTCAACCTGGCCATGGGTAGATCACTCCGCTTCGGGTCTAGATCACGCCACTGCAACGCCCTGTTCAGACTCGCTTTCGCTACGGCTTCCCCCCACGGGTTAACCTCGCGACGTAACACTAACTCGCAGGCTCATTCTTCAAAAGGCACGCCGTCACAGCCACAAGGACCGCTCCGACGGATTGTAAGCACACGGTTTCAGGTACTGTTTCACTCCCCTCCCGGGGTACTTTTCACCTTTCCCTCACGGTACTGGTCCGCTATCGGTCATCAGGTAGTATTCAGGCTTACCAGGTGGTCCTGGCAGATTCGCACGGGATTTCTCGGGCCCCGTACTACTTGGGATACTCTCCAAGCGGCAGCACGCATTCCGGTTACAGGGCTAACACCTTCTCCGGCCGGCCTTTCAAGACCGTTCACCTATACGCCTGCACCCACTCCAGCTGTCCGGCAGAACAGCAACGGAAAGTCCCGCAACCCCGGCCATGCAACGCCCGCCGGCTATCACACATGGACCGGTTTGGCCTTCGTCCGCGTTCGCTCGCCACTACTAACGGAATCACTGTTGTTTTCTCTTCCTGCGGGTACTGAGATGTTTCACTTCCCCGCGTTCCCTCCACGCACCCTATGTGTTCAGGTACGGGTCACCCGGTCACGCAAAACGCGCCGGGCGGGGTTTCCCCATTCGGAAATCCTGGGATCAAACGTCCGGTTATCGACTCCCCCAGGCTTATCGCAGATTCCCACGTCCTTCTTCGGCTCCTGATGCCAAGGCATCCACCGTGTGCTCTTAAAAACTTGACCACAAACGATCAAATCAGCTCATCTCGAGAGAACCACGGCCCCGGTCAAACAACCGGAACCAGGTTCATCAAAAATTGCTAGATGCTCGCGTCCACTATGTAGTTCTCAAACAACAACCCCGTCACCACCATCACAACCCCCGCCCGCGCCAAACACGCGCACCAAAAGCCATGACCGGACAGTGCAGGAAACAACCAAGCCAACAAAAACCCTTGGTTCTGCGCTGCAGAAAAGGTCCTGTTGCCTCAGGACCCAACAGTGTGCCAAGGACCAACCCCGAACCGGCTCGGCACCCGCCTTCCAAACCACCCCGCCAAAGGGGAGGCCGTACTAACCAGGCACCAGCCACCAGGGCCGGCCACAAATCCGTTGATATTCCACCCATGAGCACCCGCCGCAGAACAAACGCCTGCGCAACGGGCAACCCTGCAAACCCACGCAACCAACACACAGGAAGGCCACGCAACGGTTCGAGGCGCTCCTTAGAAAGGAGGTGATCCAGCCGCACCTTCCGGTACGGCTACCTTGTTACGACTTAGTCCCAATCGCCGGTCCCACCTTCGACGGCTCCCTCCCAAACGGGTTAGGCCACCGGCTTCGGGTGTTACCAACTTTCGTGACTTGACGGGCGGTGTGTACAAGGCCCGGGAACGTATTCACCGCAGCGTTGCTGATCTGCGATTACTAGCGACTCCGACTTCATGAGGTCGAGTTGCAGACCTCAATCCGAACTGAGACCGGCTTTTTGGGATTAGCTCCACCTCACAGTATCGCAACCCTTTGTACCGGCCATTGTAGCATGCGTGAAGCCCAAGACATAAGGGGCATGATGATTTGACGTCGTCCCCACCTTCCTCCGAGTTGACCCCGGCAGTCTCCTATGAGTCCCCGCCATCACGCGCTGGCAACATAGAACGAGGGTTGCGCTCGTTGCGGGACTTAACCCAACATCTCACGACACGAGCTGACGACAACCATGCACCACCTGTGAACCGGCCCCGAAGGGAAAGACTGTTTCCAGCCCGATCCGGCCCATGTCAAGCCTTGGTAAGGTTCTTCGCGTTGCATCGAATTAATCCGCATGCTCCGCCGCTTGTGCGGGCCCCCGTCAATTCCTTTGAGTTTTAGCCTTGCGGCCGTACTCCCCAGGCGGGGCACTTAATGCGTTAGCTACGGCGCGGAAAACGTGGAATGTCCCCCACACCTAGTGCCCAACGTTTACGGCATGGACTACCAGGGTATCTAATCCTGTTCGCTCCCCATGCTTTCGCTCCTCAGCGTCAGTTACAGCCCAGAGACCTGCCTTCGCCATCGGTGTTCCTCCTGATATCTGCGCATTTCACCGCTACACCAGGAATTCCAGTCTCCCCTACTGCACTCAAGTCTGCCCGTACCCACTGCAGACCCGGGGTTGAGCCCCGGGCTTTCACAGCAGACGCGACAAACCGCCTACGAGCTCTTTACGCCCAATAATTCCGGACAACGCTTGCGCCCTACGTATTACCGCGGCTGCTGGCACGTAGTTAGCCGGCGCTTCTTCTGCAGGTACCGTCACTTCCGCTTCTTCCCTGCTGAAAGAGGTTTACAACCCGAAGGCCGTCATCCCTCACGCGGCGTCGCTGCATCAGGCTTGCGCCCATTGTGCAATATTCCCCACTGCTGCCTCCCGTAGGAGTCTGGGCCGTGTCTCAGTCCCAGTGTGGCCGGTCACCCTCTCAGGCCGGCTACCCGTCGTCGCCTTGGTAGGCCATTACCCCACCAACAAGCTGATAGGCCGCGAGTCCATCCAAAACCAATAAATCTTTCCACCCGCCACCATGCGGTAACAGGTCATATCCGGTATTAGACCCGGTTTCCCAGGCTTATCCCAGAGTCAAGGGCAGGTTACTCACGTGTTACTCACCCGTTCGCCACTAATCCCCGGTGCAAGCACCGGATCATCGTTCGACTTGCATGTGTTAAGCACGCCGCCAGCGTTCGTCCTGAGCCAGGATCAAACTCTCCGTTAATGTTCCAAACGAAACACACACCCACCATCAAGGAAAATTGACGGCAGACATGCACTAAATTCAAATCCAGGCCAAAAAACATCGCAGCACACCACGGGGGTGGCACACCACGACAAATTTCAACCAATAAAAAATTGGTATCAACAAACTTGGCACACTATTGAGTTCTCAAACAACAGGAGCACCCGGCACCCGTCAGGCCCTCAACCAGGCCCTCCATCGCTCCGGAGCAACTTTTCCAACTTACCCGATCCTCCAGCTCTTCGCAAATCGCCGTTCCCGGCCCTGCAACGCTC
>NZ_ANPE02000027.1 GCF_000328305.2 Arthrobacter crystallopoietes BAB-32
CGAGTTCTTCACCAAGAGGAGCTACGACATAATGATCGAGCACCACCTGAACGTTGGCATCGCCGGCTTCTGCGGGATTAGAGACAGTCGCGTCGAACTGCTGTATGACACGTTGGGCAATGGTGCCACGGATATGTCTTCACACTATTCAAAGCTTCGTGATCGCGCTCGTCAGATGGCGCGCACCGTCCTGGCCTGAAGATCGCGCCTTCCCTCGGACGCGAGCCGATAGACATCATCAGCGAAGACGAGATCCAGGCACATGACGGCGACCTCGAATACGTAACTGAACCTCTATGGCGCCTCCTGCCGCTGACCTGACGGTCAACGTGTGGGCACCGACTACACGAAATGCCGATAACGGCGCATATACAGCCCGAAGCCCGGATCCAGGAGGGTATCGACGACGCTACACGGACCGTAATAAGCGTACATATCCTTTGCTTAAATCGACTTAGGCGTGCCTTACTAGACGATGACCGTCCCGGAAGGATCACCCATGAGTTCGACATCGCACACTTCCCCGACACCCGCGTCGATGGCCGCCAATCCGCGAGCCGCCCACGCCCGGTCGGTCACGGGCCGCATCCTGGCGGGCGAGGGCGCCATCGAACTCACGGCGTACCGGGCTGGCGAAACGCTCTCCTCCGCGGTTCACGGCGTCTCCCGCTCCGGGCAGCTGGTGGTCGCGGATATCCCCAACCTCTTTCATTCGCTCGGCGGGTTCCACACGGCCGATGACATCGAGGTGCGCGCGGATATCGTCAAGGACTCCGCCGACCACAGGCTCGCCCTACGTCTGGCGTCACTGCACCTGTTGGGCACGCTGCGCTGGTGCCGGGATACGGAGGAGGTGGGCGCGCTGGGCCTGCAGGGGCAGCTGGCGGATCTCGTCCAGGATGTCGGACCGCGCGTGCGCGTGGGCGTGATCTCCACCGAACGGATCCTGCTGCACGACTGCTCCGGCGTCACCGCCTACGACGCTGCCATCCTGGCTGACGCGGCCACCGCGGCCCCGTCGACCGACGCCCTGCATGACGCCGTCATGTCCACGGCCGCCGAGACCTTGGCGGACGTCGCCGATGCCGTGCTGGACGACATACTCCCCGGCTGGACGGAGCGGCTCGACCTGCCGGAGGACACAAGCGTCGTCGCCGATCCGGCTCACTGTGTAGACGTAGACCGGCACTGCGTCACTTTGGCACGCTTCACCGGAGACCAGGGCTGGGTGGTGCAAGTGCCGCTGCCGTCGCCGGCCCATGCCCCGTCAGCGCAGGACGGCGTCATCGCCTGGCGCCATCTCCTCGACTCTCTGCCCGCGCGGCGCATCACTGCCCCGCGGCCCTGAGCACGGGCCCACAGCAGGCTGGGGCTGCGCCGATTCAGGCGCTCCTGGTGTGCGGCAGGGTCAGGCGACCGTGTAGGTGGCGCAGGTGGCGGTGTCGGTGACCTCGATGCCTTCGGCGGTGCACATTAGGTCGCTGTTGTAGGAGCATTCAAGACGGTGACACGCACCCACGCGGCCGGCATCAGAAGTAACAGGCCGGCGGGCATCCAACTGCACGAAGGTGCCACAGGAGGCCTGGGACTCGGCACCGGCAATCGTGATTGCCAGCGCGTTGCAGTCGGCATTGTTGTTGAAGGAGCAGGAGGTGGCAGCGCAGGAGCGCACGGCGGTGGTCATGGTGCTCATCCTTTTCATTCCAAGCCCAAGCCCTCGTGCCCGGGCGATGAGTCAAGAGTATGCTCCCCTGTAGTGCGCGCAAGCAAGGCCCCTCGCATGGCTTTCAGAGATGTATCGATGCGTGTCCACCCGGAAACGGCTTTGCCGCCCCATCGACGCCCGCGTGAACTCACAAATTTCAGTTCAGGACGGTGGCCTGGCGGACTCCGTTATTCACAACCGCGACCGTAGGTATTCCCCTTCCGGTCTGTGACAAATCACTGGCGACGCCGATGCCGGCACAAATGACGCTGAATGCAGGGTAGGGCTCGTCCAAGACTTGCTTCGGTCGGGACAGTACGGCAGCCCGAAGTGCGCCACCGCCGTCGTTGGCCGCAACGAGCATGAGGTGCTGCTGACTGTGCCTGCGGCTGGTACCTGAACAGTTGGGCCGGACTGGACCTGTCTTCCTTCCGACCTGCTGTCCCACAGTGTTGGTACCGGGCTGCAACGACGCGCCCGGGACCAGCACGGATCCCAGGAGGAAGTCCATGAGCCAGACGATCACGGGCAGCGGCGAAGCTGTTAGCGTTCGGGCCCCGATGGCCGCTTGCCGGCCCGCGCTCCCGGAGGAGGCGGCCCACCCTCAGCGCACGGCCATCATCGACCTTGACGCGATCAGCGAGAACGTTGCCGCCCTGCGTTCGGTGGCGCGTTCGGATGACCTGATGGCTGTGGTGAAGGCGGATGGCTACTCGCACGGGCTGGTGCAGGCCGCACGCGCCGCACTCGCCGGCGGCGCCACCTTCCTTGGCGCGGCCGTGCTCGAGGAGGCTTTTGCCCTGCGGGAAGCGGGCATCGACGCCCCGGTCTTCGCCTGGCTGGCTTCACCCGGCGCGCCCTACGCGGAGGCGATCCGGCGGGACATCCAGTTGGCCGCTTACAGCACGGACCAGCTGGCGGACATTGCGAGGGCCGCGGCAGATGCAGGAAGGCCCGCCAGGCTGCACCTGAAGGTGGACACGGGGATGTGGCGGGGCGGAGCCGCCCCGGCGGACTGGCCGGAGCTGGTCCGGACCGCCCGCCGGGCGGAGCAGGACGGTCTGGTTGAGGTGGTGGGAGTCTGGTCCCACCTGGCCTGTGCCGACGAACCGGGCCATCCGTCGATCGCGGCGCAGCTGGCGGTCTTCGACGAGGCCGTCGCAGTGGCCCGCGCCGCCGGGCTGCGTCCCCGGTACCGACACATCGCCAACTCGGCCGCCACGCTGTCCCTGCCGGAGAGCCATTTCGACCTGGTCCGGCCCGGCATCTCCGTGTACGGCATCAATCCGCTTCCTCCCGAGGCCCGGGACGGCCTGCCGCGGCTGCGGCCGGCCATGACGCTTGCGGCCTCGGTGGTGCAGACCAAGCGTGCGCCGGCGGGCTCCGGCATCTCCTACGGGCACACACAGCGGACCGAGCGCGAGACCACCCTGGCGGTGGTCCCGCTCGGCTATGCGGATGGCGTGTTCCGCAGCGCCAGTTCTGCCGGACCGGTCCAGCTGGGCGGCAGCCGGTACCGGGTGGCAGGCCGGGTATGCATGGACCAGTTCGTGGTGGACGTGGGCGACGACGAGGTGGCGGCGGGGGACCGCGTGGTGCTGTTCGGCGACGGTGACGCGCCCACCGCCGAGGAGTGGGCGGTTGCGGCCGGCACCATCCCGTACGAGGTCCTGACCCGGATCGGGCCGCGGGTCCCGCGCACCTACATCGGCGGCGCGGCTGCCGGTCCGGCTGCATCTGGTACCTAAAAAATCGGCGCAAAGTGGGCCTTTGATGGGTCCTGTCCGTCAGCGAGAGTGAGATGCACCACATAACAACGGAAGCTGCAGGGGCCCGTGAGCGGGCCAGGCCAGCACTCTTTGAACGGAGGCTCCCGATGAGCAACTCAGAGAACCGTGCCCTCGCGCAGAGGCACCTGTTCCCGCACTTCACCGCGGGTCAGGTGTGGCGGGACCCGAACTTGCCGGTCATCGTCAGCGGGGAAGGCTCCTACCTCTACGACGAGGACGGCAACCGCTTCCTGGACGGCCTGGCCGGCCTGTTCTGCGTCAACATGGGCCACGGCCGGATGGACATTCCGGCCGCCGCGACCAAGCAGATGTCCAAGCTGGCGTACTGGACCAACTGGGGCTCGGCCCATCCCGCGGCCATCGAAGCCGCCACCACCATCGCCAAGTTGGCCCCAGGCGACCTGGACGTGACCTTCTTCGTCAACTCCGGCTCGGAGGCCGTGGAGTCCGCGATCAAGTTCGCCCGCCAGTACCACCGCAGCCAGGGCCAGCCGCAGCGGACCAAGATCATCGCCCGGCACATGGCCTACCACGGAACCACCCTGGGCGCGCTCGCCGTGACGGGCATTCCGGCCTACAAGGAGCCCTTCGGCGACCTGATGCCAGGCGTGCGGCACGTGCCGAACACGCTGGGGGAGACCATCCCGGAGGGCGGCACCGCGGCGGACCTGCCCAGCATCCAAGCCATCCTGCAGGTGATCGAGGAAGAGGGCGCGGAGACCATCGCCGCGCTGTTCGCCGAGCCGGTCCAGAACTCCCGCGGCGCGCTCGTGCCACCGCCGGGCTACTGGCAGGAACTGCGTGCCATCTGCGACCGGTTCGGCATCCTGCTGGTCGCCGACGAGGTGATCTGCGGCTTTGGCCGGCTGGGCGAATGGTTCGGCAGCACCAAGTTCGACGTCGTGCCCGACCTGCTGACGTTCGCCAAGGGCTCCACCTCTGGGTACGCCCCGCTGGGCGGCGTCCTCATCCGCACGCCGCTGGCCAACGCGCTGCTGGATTCGCCGCAAGCCGGCATCTTCACGCACGGCGCCACCTGGGGCGGACATCCGGTCTCCACCGCGGTAGCCGTGGCCAACCTCGCGGCGCTGCAGGAAGAGAACATTCCGGGGAACGTCCGCAGCCTGGAGCCCTACTTCCAGTCCGGGCTCAACCAGATCCGCGACAGCCACCGCAGCATCCTGGAGTGGCGCGGCACCGGCTTCTTCTACGCAATCGAGCTCACCGGGGACCGGGACAGCGGGCGGGAACTGACGCCGGAACAGTCCAAAGAGCTGCTGGGCCGGGTCATGCCGCAGGCCATGCGGGAGGTCAACCTCATCACCCGTCCGGACAACCGCGGCGCCACCATGCTGGTGCTGTCCCCGCCGCTGGTTGCCGACCAGCAGGTCCTCGACGACCTGCTCGGCAAGGTGGACCACGTCATGTCCGCCGCGGATTCGTACCTGGGACTCTGACCATGGCGAATCCGTCCCGTCCCGTCCGCCGGAAGAGGAGCCGTTGATGGCCACCGGCCTGGCCCAGTCGGGCCTGGCCCAGCCCGGCTTGGCCCAGCCCGGCCTGGAGGCTGCGGAGCTGCAGGCGCAGTGGAGCGCC
>NZ_ANPE02000026.1 GCF_000328305.2 Arthrobacter crystallopoietes BAB-32
TCGCCGCCGCCCTCGCCGCCACCAAGAAGGGCACCCAGGCCGCCTACCCGCGCCTCGAGGACGTGCAGGCCCTGCTCGGCTGACAGCTTCGCGCCCCTCCCCACCAGCCGGGCAGATGAGACGCCGGCACTTTGGTTCCGTTACCGCAGAACCGAAGTGCCGGCGTCGTGCATTTTGCCTGGTTTAGCCGTTGGCGGCTGAGGCATCGGGCGGGGCGAAGCTGGAGCCAGCTATTCCGCGCCGAGGTGGCCCAGGAGTTCGGCCTCGGCCACGTCCAGGTAGCCGCGCAGGGCTTCGGCGGCTTCTTCGCGCTGTCCGCCGGCCAGCAGGGCCACGAGCTTGGCGTTCCGCTCCACGTAGTGGCTGTGGAAGTCGGGGGCGTGGCGCATGGCGTAGAAGACCAGGCGCATCTGGGCCAGGACCCGGGTCATGAGCTCCTGCAGGTGCTTGCTGCCGGTGCCGCGGATGAGGGTTTCGTGGAAGCGCTGGTTGGCGTTGGCCATCTCGGCCACGGCGCCCCTGTCCCGGGCGGCCCGTGCCTCGGCGACGATGGCTTCCAGTTCCTCGACGTCGATGTCCTCGGCCCAGCGCACGGCGGCGGGCTCGAGGATCCGGCGGACGCTGTAGATTTCGCGGACGCCCTCGATACCGGGGGACGTGACCATGACGCCGCGGTTGGGGACGCGGGTGACGATGTGCTCGCTGGCCAGGACGGTGAAGGCTTCGCGCAGGGTGTTGCGGGAGACGCCGAAGCTGTCGGCCAGCGCCTGTTCGGACAGCTTGGAGCCGGGCAGCAGCCGGCCTTCCGCGATCCGGCTGCGCAGCGCTTCGGCCACCCAGGCGGCGGTGTGCGCGTGCGCGGCCTCGCTCCTGGCGGCGAGGCCCTCCAGCGGTGCCTTCAACGACATGTCCATCCCATCCGCCGGGCGATCCGGCGCCTGCTTTGCGAATCTGTTGGCCTGTAGTGGCTGGATTGGCACCTTAAACCGGCTCCAATCCAGCCACTACGGGCCAATCGATTTGTCCCGGCTGCGGGCGGCCGGGCTAACCGATGCTACCAAGTGCCTCGCCCTGTGCGACGGCGGCGCCGGGCTCCTGCTCTCCGCGTGCCAGGGTGCCGGCCCGGTGGGCGACGATGGTGGTTTCCATCTTCATCGCCTCGAGCACGGCCACCGGGTCCCCGCTGGAGAGCTCCGCGCCGTCGTCCGCAAGCCACTTGACCAGGTTGCCGTCCATGGGCGCCTGCAGGATCTCCTCATCATGGTGCTCGCGCTCCGCGGCCGGCGCCGGAGCGGAACCGCCGCCGTGCAGCAGCGCTTCGAGCAGTTGCGCCGGCAGGCCGATGCGCATGGCCTTGCCGTCCACGTCGATGGTCAGTTCGCTGCGCTCGCTGCCGGCCTCGGCGGCGGCGATTTCGGGGGAGGCCGCGAGCTCGTCGGCGAATTCGGACTCGATCCAGGTGGTGTAGACACCGAAGGCTTCGGTGTCGGTGAAGGCGGCGTTGCCGACCACGGCCCGGTGGAAGGGCAGCACCGTCGGCACGCCGGCGATCACCATCTCATCGAGCGCGACTCGCGCCCGGCGGAGGGCCTGGGCCCGGTCCTCGCCGCGGACGATCAGCTTGGCCATCAGCGAGTCGTACTCGCCCGGAATGGTCGAGCCGCTGCGCACGCCGGAATCGACCCGGATGCCTGCACCGGTGGGCGGTTCGAAGGCCGTGATCCTGCCCGGTCCGGGGAGGAAACCGCGCGCGGGGTCCTCGGCGTTCAGCCGGAACTCGAAGGCATGGCCGTTCGGCTGGGGGTCCTCGGTGAAGGTCAGCGCCAGGCCGTCGGCGATGCGGAACTGCTCGCGGACCAGGTCGACGCCCGTGGTCTCTTCGGTGACGGGGTGCTCCACCTGCAGGCGCGTGTTCACCTCGAGGAAGGAGACGGTCCCGTCATTGGCAACCAGGTACTCCACCGTGCCGGCGCCGTGGTAGCCCGCCTCCCGGCAGATCGCCTTGGCGGATTCGTGGATGTTTCGGCGCTGCTCGTCGGTGAGGAACGGCGCCGGGGCTTCTTCCACGAGTTTCTGGTAGCGCCGCTGCAGCGAACAGTCACGGGTGCCAACAACGACGACGTTCCCGTGGGTATCTGCCAGCACCTGCGCTTCCACGTGGCGGGGTTTGTCCAGGAACCGCTCCACGAAGCATTCGCCGCGGCCGAACGCGACGGTGGCCTCACGGACGGCGGAGTCGTAAGCGTCCTCGATGTCCTCCATCCGGCGGGCGATCTTCAGGCCGCGGCCGCCGCCACCGTACGCCGCCTTGATGGCCACGGGCAGCCCGTGTTCTTCGGCGAAAGCGATGACTTCCGCGGCGCCGGCCACCGGGTTGTCGGTGCCGGCCACCAGCGGAGCGCCCGCGCGGACGGCGATCTCGCGGGCGGTGACTTTGTTGCCCAGTGTGCGGATGGATTCCGGGGAGGGGCCGATCCAGGTCAGGCCGGCCCGGCCTACGGCCTCGGCGAAGTCGGCGTTCTCGGAGAGGAAGCCGTAGCCGGGGTGCACCGCGTCGGCGCCGGAGCGGCGGGCGACGTCGATCAGCTTGTCGATGTCCAGGTAGGTCTCTTTGCTGGTGCGGCCGCCCAGCGCATAGGCCTCATCGGCGCAGCGGACGTGCAGGGCGTCCGCGTCCGGATCGGAATACACCGCCACGGATTCCAGGCCGGCGTCGGCGCAGGCGCGGGCAACGCGGACGGCGATCTCGCTGCGGTTGGCGATCAAAACCTTTTTCATGGACGGCGCCCTTCCGGCTGGTTCTCGGTGCCGGCGGCGCCGGCGGGTTGCAGGGTGTCCGGATCGACCAGGACGAAGCGGACGGTGGTGCCGGGCGGCAGCTGGGCGGCCACCGGCAGGTCTTCAGGTACGACGGCGGCAATCACCGGATATCCTCCGGTCACCGGGTGGTCGGCCAGGAACAGCACGGGCAGCCCGGACGGCGGAACCTGCAGCGCTCCGGCCACGGCTCCCTCGCTCTGCAGCTCCCCTTCGCGGATCCGCTCCAGTGGCGCGG
>NZ_ANPE02000025.1 GCF_000328305.2 Arthrobacter crystallopoietes BAB-32
CCCGCCCGCCGCAGCAAGGCGGCTGAGGAAATGGTCACCGGCCGCAACTCGGTGCTTGAGGCGCTGCGTGCCGGCGTGCCCGCCAAGACCCTCTACGTCGCCCTGCGGGTGGAGATGGATGACCGGGTCAAGGAGGCGCTGAAGATCGCCGCCGAGCGCGGCATCCCCGTGCTGGAGGCGCAGAAGCCGGAACTGGACCGGCTGACCGACGACGCCGTCCACCAGGGGCTGGTCCTGCAGGTGCCGCCGTACGAGTACCCCGACGCCCTGGACCTGGCCGAGGAGACCATCACCAAGTTCAGCAAGGGCTACATCCGCAACGCCCCGCTCTTCGTCGCGCTGGACGGCATTACGGATCCGCGCAACCTCGGCGCCATCATCCGCTCCGTCTCCGCGTTCAGCGGCCACGGCGTGATCGTTCCGGAGCGGCGCGCGGTCGGGATGACGGCCTCGGCCTGGAAGACCAGCGCCGGTGCGGCCGTGCGCGTCCCGGTCGCCCGCGCGGCCAACCTGAACAACACGCTCAAGGCCTACAAGTCCATGGGCATCTACGTGCTCGGACTCGACGGCGGCGGCGACGTCTCGCTGCCCGGCCTGGCCCTGGCCACCGAGCCGCTCTGCCTGGTGGTGGGTTCGGAAGGCAAGGGCCTCTCGCGGCTGGTCCGCGAGCACTGCGACCAGATCGTTTCCATCCCCATCGATTCCGACATGGAATCGCTGAACGCCTCCATGGCCGTGGGCATCAGCCTGTACGAAGTCTCCCGGCAGCGCGCCGGGCAGTAACGGCCCCTCGGAAGCAGGCAGCCTTGGCCGAATCGACCGACAAGATCCCGACCGAACTGCGAATCGGCCCCGACCACCTGTCGCGTCCCTTTCCGCTGGGCGTCAGCGGCGCCGGGACCGGATCCGACGGCCTGGCGAACGCAGCGGTGTTCGCTCCGGGCCTGAAGGCGGTGGACATCCACTTCGAAGCCGGCGGCCGCTGGCGAAGCGCACCGCTGCGCGAGCTGACCGACGGTGTGCACCACGGGCTGGTGCCGGGCCTGGCCCCGGGCAGCCGCTACGGTTTCTGGCCGCGGGCAAGCGCTGCCCAGCCGGCGTCCCGCCAGCTGCTGGTGGATCCCTACGCCAGGGCCATCACGGACGACGGCGGCCTCTACCGTTCCGTCTTTGTGGAACCGGAGTTCGACTGGGGCGAGGACCGGCTCCCGCGCATTCCGTGGCGCGACACGGTGCTCTACGAGTGCCACGTGAAGGGCCAGACCATGCTGCACCCGCAGCTTCCGGCTGGGTTGCGCGGCACCTACGCCGGCCTGGCGCACCCGGTGATGATCGAGTACTTCCTGAACCTGGGCATCACCGCCGTCCAGCTGCTGCCGGTGCACTTCCACCTGGACGAACCGCACCTGCAGGAGCTGGGCCTGTCCAATTACTGGGGCTACAACACCCTCGGCTTCTTCGCGCCGCATGAGGGCTACGCCACGGCCAAGGCACGGTCGGCCGGCCCGAAGGCAGTGCTGGACGAATTCAAGACGATGGTGAAGAAGCTGCACGAGGCCGGGCTCGAGGTGATCCTGGACGTGGTGTACAACCACACGGCCGAGGGCGGCAAGCACCAGCAGACCTACTCCTTCCGCGGCCTGGCCGACAAGGCCTACTACCGCCACGACGTGCACGGGAACTACCTGGACACCACCGGCTGCGGCAATACTTTGGACCTGAACGAACCGCGCGTACGGCAGCTGGTGCTGGATTCGCTGCGCTACTGGATCGAAGAGTTCCACATCGACGGGTTCCGCTTCGACCTCGCCGTTGCGCTGTGCCGTGACCGGAATAACCACTTCGATCCACGCCACCCGTTCCTGGCCGACGTCGCCGCGGATCCAGTGGTTTCGCAGGCCAAGCTGATTGCGGAGCCCTGGGACGTCGGCCCGGGCGGCTGGCAGACCGGAAACTTCCCGGAGGGGTGGGCTGACTGGAACGACAGGTTCCGTGACACCGCCCGCAGCTTCTGGCTGGAGGACGCCAATGCCCTGCAGCACGGCGGCAGCGGCTCCTCCGTGGCCCGCCTGGCGAGCTGTATCGCCGGTTCGGCCGAGGTCTTCGCCGGCTCGGGCCGGGGCAAGCTGGCCTCGATCAACTACATCACGGCGCACGACGGCTTCACCCTGGCGGACCTGACCGCCTTCGACCGGAAGCACAACGAAGACAACGGCGAGGAGAACCGGGACGGTTCCAACTACAACCGCAGCTACAACCACGGTGTCGAAGGCGCCACCGGGGACGGCGCCGTGCTGGATGCGCGGGCGCGGGCCGCGCGGAACCTGATGGCCACCCTGCTGCTGTCGCTGGGCGTGCCCATGATCACCGCCGGAGACGAGCTGGGCAAGACGCAGCACGGGAACAACAATGCCTACTGCCAGGACAACGAGACCAGCTGGCTGAACTGGGTCCTCGACGACCGCCAGGAGCAGATGTTCCGGACTACCCGCCGGCTGCTGCGGATCCGCAAGTCCTTCCTGGCCAACCAGCCGTACAGCTATCCGTCGAAGGAACAGAGCTCCTACCTGCTCTGGTTCAACGAGTGCGGCGAACCGATGACCCAGGACCAGTGGACGGACCCGGCGAGCCGGACCGTCCAGCTGCTGATGGGATCGCCCAGCGGCAGCATCGACGGCCTGGTCGTCATCAACGGGCGGCTCGAACCGCGCAAGATCCTGATGCCGAGCACCGGAGCGCTGCGCGACTTCGGCGTCGGCGGCAGCCACGGCCGCACTTTCGAACTGGTGCTGACCACCTCCGAACACGACGATCGGCGCCGCGGCGCCCGGGTCGCCAGCGGGGAACGCGAAATCATCGGCGCCAACGCCATCAGCATCTACCGCGCCTGAAGTCCCTCTGGACAAAGGACGACGACGGCGGAGCGTGTCCGCCGTCGTCGTTACCCTTGGTGCCGCGCAGGTGTCAGTACTGCCGCGGCTGGTCCTGGACGTTGGTCTTGGCCTCTTCGGCCCGGGACTTGACGTCCTCGGCTGCGACCTGGCCTTCCTCCTTGACATGCTGGGCGGAGTCCTGCGCCGAGGTCTTGACCTGCTCGGCCGCCTCGCGCGCGGGTTCCTTCATGTCCTGGGCGACCTGCTGGGCGGAGCTCTTGACCTCCTCCACCACCGGCCGGGCCTCTTCCTTGACCCGTTCCGCGGCGCGCTGCTCGGCCCGGCTCGCCGGGATCAGGGACGAGACCAGCCAGCCCGCGCCGAAGGCAATCAGGCCTGCGGCCAGCGGGTTGCCCTCGGTCTTGCGGGCGATGGTTTGCGGCGCATCGCTGATGGCCTGGCCCGCGTCGTGCGCCATGGACTTGGCCGAGTCGGCGGTGTCGTGCCCCATGGACCGGGCTGAACCAGTGGTGTCATGCGCGGCGCCCATGACCCTGTCCTTCGTGTCTTCCGCCGCGCCCATGACCTTGTCCTTGGCCCGGCCAATGCTGTTCTTCACTTTGTCGGTCTGCCGGTGCACGATGTTCGAGGGGGAGACCTTCTCCGCCACGGCATCCACGTCCGTGCCCAGGCGGCCACGGGTGCGTTCGATATCGGCCCGGATTTCTTCAGGTGACTGGCTCATCGTGCTTCCTCACTTGGTTTGAGAGTGTCGGGGATTTTCTTGACGGATTCCGTGGTGCGCGGCAGGCCTCGGACGGTCTCCATCTTCTTCTTGCCCACGGCGGCCAGGATGGCGGCGATGATCGCCCAGATGACGGCCACGATAATGGCGGACCAGACGAAGCCCGATCCCTCACCCATGGCCTCGCCCAGCCCCCACCAGAGCGCAATGGAGAGGAACAATAGGACGAAGTGGGCCGCGATGCCGGCGCCGGCGAACATGCCGGCGCCTTTCCCGGCGCGAGTGGCGGATTCCTTGGCTTCGGCCTTGGCCAGCTCAAGCTCCTGCCGCATCAGCACCGAAAGATCCCGGGAGACGTCGCCGAGCAGGTCGCCCAGCGAACTGTTCTCCGCTTTGATCTCCGCCGGGGTAGCCGGAAGATGCCCTGGTTCAGTGTGGCGTGGTTCGGTCATCGGCTGCCACCGCCCTCAAACGGATCCCGTTCCGGGATGGCCCTGCCGCCCGTGCCCGTTTCGGTGCCCGGGTAGGTGATGGTGTCCGGCTCGCCGGCCGCGCCACCGACCGCGCCCGACGTGTCGTGCCGTTCGGTGGCGCCCGTCGGAGTGCCGGTGGGGTAGTTGATGGTTTCCGGACCGCCCGGAGCCCCGCCAAGGGCCGAACCGGTCTGCGCGCCCGGGGCGGCAAAGCCGGCAGCGCTCTGGGTGCCGTAGTCAGTACCGTACTCCGTGCCGTAACCGGTGCTGTAGCCGGTGGTTCCGGTGGCGCGGTGCTGGGCGGCGTGGCGCTGGTCCTCCTTCTCCTTGGTCAGACCGCGGGTCAGGCGGCCAGCGACCAGTCCTGCGCCCGCCGCGATGGCGAGGAAGGCGCCGGGGCGCTGCCGTGCGAACCGCTTGACCTCGTCCAGCAGGTCGCCGGGCTCGCGGTTCTCCAGCCAGTCGGCCGCCGAGCGGGCCTTGTCCGCGGCCTGGCCGACCAGGTGCGTTGCGTTGCCGGACTGCTCAGAATTGCGGGCCATCGAGGAGAGCTCGTCGCCGATCGAGCGGAGGCCGGAAGCCACGCGCTGCTGCTGGCTGCTGGCCTGGCCTTTGACATTGTCGCCGACCTGGCCCATCAGCGAGCGGGCTTGTTCCTTGGCCTCGTGCGCCACCTGCTTTGCCTCGGTCTTGGCCGTGTCGGCCACATGCTGGCCGGCGGCTGCGCTTTCGCGGCCGACCTCACGGGCCTCTTCCTTGGCGGTCTCGGACTTGGACTGCTCCGGTTGCGCCGTGGTCATCGGCTCAGTGAGGGGAGCTGCCGGGCGGGCAGGCGGAAGGGTCTCGCCGCCGACGCCGCCGGGACGTCCGAACGTGCCGCCGGTCGGGCCGAGGCCCGTGGCATCGTCGTCGTAATTTCCTGGGGTATTGGTCGTCATAGCTATTCCTTCTCCTCGAGGTTGGGTCGGTTGATGGACTGGCTGGGAAAATCAGCGCCGGTTCGTGTCTTGGCTGTCGCCGAATTCCCGGCGCAGGGAACGTCCACGCTCGATATCCTCCTGTTCCTTTTGGAGCTGCTTGTCGCTCTTGCGCGTATCGCGCGGCGGCAGCTGGATGGTCTCTTCCGCTTCAATCCCGCCCTGCAGCTGGCGTCCGCGCTCTGCCTCGGCGTCGAACTCCGCGCCGAACAGCAGTGACAGGTTGGACAGCCAGAACCAGAGCAGCAGGACGATCACGCCGCCAATCGCCCCGTAGGTACGGTTGTAATTGGAGAAGTTCGCGACGTAGAAGGCGAAGCCCGCCGTCGTGATGGCCAGGACCAGCAGGGCCAGGAACGCGCCCATGCTCATCCACCGGAACTTCGGCTGCTTCACGTTGGGAGTGGCGTAATACAGCAGGGCGACCACCAGGATGGCGAAGCCGACCAGGACCGGCCACTTGGCGATGCTCCATGCGGTCAGCGCTGCCTGCCCCAGCCCAACGGCGGATCCGATAGCCTCGGCCACCGGGCCCGAGAGGACCAGGATGAGCATCATCATCGCTCCAATCAGCACGACGATGAGCGTGATCAGCAGCATCGCGGGGCGCAGTTTCCAGAACGGCCGACCCTCGTCCACCTCGTAGATCCGATTCATGGCGCGGCCGAAGGCTCCGACATATCCGGAAGCGGACCAGAGGGCACCGGCAAGGCCGACGATCAGCGCCAGTCCTGCAGTCGGTGCGCTGGCCAGCTGCTCGATCGGCTGCCGCAACGTTTCTGCAGCCTGGCCGGGAGCCATCTGCTCGACCATGTCCATCATGGCGGAGGTAGTCTGCTGGCCTTGGCCGACTACGCCAAGGATGGAAACAAGAGCCAGCAGCGCCGGGAACAGCGACAGGACAGCGTAATAGGTCAAGGCAGCCGCCAGGTCGGTGCACTGGTCTGCCGAGAACTCACGTATTGCCTTCCGGAAGATGTACATCCACGACGGCTTCTTGACCTTTGCCGGAGTATCCGGTTTCCGGTCATCCTCCGGATGCGGAGCCGATCCGGCTTTGGATGAGCTAT
Organism: Arthrobacter crystallopoietes BAB-32; assembly: GCF_000328305.2. GTDB lineage: Bacteria > Actinomycetota > Actinomycetes > Actinomycetales > Micrococcaceae > Crystallibacter > Crystallibacter crystallopoietes_A. The sequence goes on from NZ_ANPE02000025.1 coordinate 6,139, forward strand.
TCTCCTGATCCACGCTTCCTCCTTTCTCGGCTCGTCTATAAACGGGCTGGACAAGGTTCATG
>NZ_ANPE02000024.1 GCF_000328305.2 Arthrobacter crystallopoietes BAB-32
TCCGTCGATCCCGGAACCCAAGCGCCGTCGTCGTACTTTTCCTGCCGCTCCGCAGGCGCCGCAGTTCCGGCGCACCGATGTCCGGCGGCTATACCCTCGTGACCGTGATGGTGGTGGAGGCGCAGGAGTCGGCGTAGCGGATGAGGGCCGAGCGCTCGCGGCTGTCCGCCTTCAGGCCCCAGCGGATCTTCATGGCGACCCAGTCCGCGACGTACTTGCAGCGGTTCTTCGGCGGCATCCAGTCCTCGGGGCCCTTGGCCTGCTTCGCCGAGTTCAGCTTGGACGTCTGCGCGCTCAGCATGCGGCCGTCGCCAAGGTCGTTGTAGAAGGCAACGCGGCGGGCCTGCGACCAGGACCGCGCTCCCGAGCCCCAGGCCTCGTGGACCGGCACCAAGTGGTCGATCTGCACCGCCGATGCCGACGTGTGCGTGCGGTTGTCCCAGCTGGTCACCCACTTGCCGCTGCGGACCGTGCAGCGCCGGGACGTGGTGTAAGTGGTCCGGACTTTGGATTCCTGGATGAGCACCTCGGCCCGGGTGTTCTGGCAGTCGCGGTTGGTGTCCTTCCAGTCGCCGAAGTAGCGGTCCCGGTCATAGCCGGTGTTCTTTTCCACCGCGACCGGCAGCGACCGTGCCGCAGTGCGCAGCGACGCCTTGTAGACGCTCGCGGCTTCGGCCGGAACGGCGAATCCGGACAGCAGCAGGACAGCCGTGAAAACGGCAGCAACGAATTTCCCCCACATGGAAGGTTCCCCAACCTTTCAAATCCCCAACAATGCCGCCGGGCGGGACGCACCAAAAGCAGCAGTTAAACGATACAGCAACATCCATGTCCTGACTACTGATGCAAATGTGCCGGTCGCGCAGGACGTTCTGTTCCTGCGCTGCAATCTTGAGCTGAACTTGCGTTTTCCCAGAGGGTGCCCTTGAGCTGCAGCGGGCACACTGTGTTCACTAATCAAGATGCCTGCATGTCCCTCGGACGGGATGTGCCCGTCGGCGGAGGAGCGCCTGGCATGAGCGTGAACTGCATCGGGATTTCCCGGGTGGTGGTGGTGAGCCGGCACGCCCTCGTGGGGGAGCTGCTGGCGGCGTCGCTGTCGCGGCACGATGACTTCCAGTCGGTTGGCGCTGCGGGCACCGTGAAGCAGGCCGTCGCCTTGTGCCTGGAGCGCCGCCCGGACGTGGTGGTGATGGACTACCAGCTGCCCGACGCCAGCGGTCTCGATGCGGCTGAGCAGATCCTGGCGCAGCTGCCGGACGCCCGGATCATCCTGCTGGCGGACGGCTTGTCGGCCGAGGAACTGCACCGGGTGGTCGAGACGGGGGTGAGCGGGCTGCTGCCGCTGGACGCGCCGCTGGATTCGCTGCTGGAGGCGCTGCGCCACGCGTGCCCGACGGCTATGGCGGTCCATCCCTGCTTCCTGATTCCCTCGATCGGCCCGGAGGGCGTGACTTTCGACGGCCCGCCGCTGACCCGGCGGGAGCTGCAGGTGCTGGGCTTGCTGGCGGACGGCAGCGACGCGAGGGCTGCGGCGCGCAACCTGGAGATCTCGCTGAACACGTGCCGCGGCTACATCAAAGCCGTACTCGCGAAGCTCGGCGCGCACAGCCAGCTTGAGGCCGTGGCCACCGCGCGGCAGCTGCGCCTGATCGCCTGACTACGGATGCCGCTGGCCCTGCCCGGCCAGCACGGACCGGTACCCGGCCCGATAGTCGGGATAGGCAAAGCGGAACCCCGTGCTGCGCAGCCGTGCATTCGAAAGCCTCCGGTTTCCGCCCCGGCTGCTCTCCCGCTCCCGCGGGCCGGGCACGGGCAGGCCCATTTCGCGGGCGAGGAAGGCAACGACGTCGGACATTTCCACCGGTTCATCGTCCACGCCGATGTAGGTTCCCGGGGGAGCGCCGGTGAGGACCAGATGGGCGATCGCAGCTGCAGCATCGTCGCGGTGGATCCGGTTGGTGATGGATGCGCCCGCGGCGGCGGTGCCAGTGCGCACCTGGTCGATGAGCCTGGTCCTGCCCGGACCGTAGATGCCGGCGAGGCGGAGGATGCGGCCATCCGGGCGGCGCCGCCGCAGCAGCTCCTCGGCCTGCAGCAGGACCTGGCCTGTCGGTGTCGAAGGAACCGGCGTCGTCCCTTCGTCCACCCAGGCCCCGTACGCATCGCCGTATACCGCCGTCGATGACACCAGCAGGACGCTGGGCGGCTCCCCCGGCCTGGCGTCGACGGCATCCAGCGTCCGCGCCAGGCCGTGCAGGTAGGTCGCTTCGTAGGCTGCCACGCTGCGCTCCGGGGCCGCCGGGGCGAAGACTACGACCTGCGTATCCGCGGGAAGCTCGGGCAGGGCGCCGCCCAGATCCGCACGCACACCGGTAATCGGAGCCGGCAGAAGTGCCGGCCGCCTCCGCCAGCCCTGCACCTGGTAGCCAGCTTCCGCGAAGCGCAGTCCGGCCTCTGTTCCAAGGTCGCCACAGCCGATGATGACGACGGTTCCACGCACTTTGCCCATGTCCGCCCAACGCTCGGCGGCCGACGCTTTGTTCCGCAGGGGACAACGGATCATTTTCATGAACCCGACATTGCGCGCAGAAGCCGCAGGCACCGCCGTCGTGAATAGGATTGCTGCAGATGCTAGTTTGGCTGCCGACCCAGGACAGGAGTAGTCCAGTGCTAAATGTCATCAGCTACAACCTCCGCAAACACGCCGCCAGCGGTGAACTCATGGACTTGAGCGTCAACTACGACGTGGACGTGATGTGCCTGCAGGAGTGCGACACGGAGAAGCTGCCGCACCGGCTCGACGACCTGGACCTGGCCGACTCCACCAAGGGCAACCGGCTGGGCCTGGCCATCTATTACCGGCAGGACCGCTTCACCGCGCTGGAAACCAACACCTTCTCGCTGAAGAAGTCGCTGCACGACTACCTGCTGGCGCCGGCACATGAGCGGCTGCTCGGGATCCGGCTGATGGACAACCAGACGAAGCATGAGCTGGTGGTCGGGGACTTCCACGCGGCGCCGCTGACCGCGACCAACTCGCTGCGCCGGCACCAGATCCGTGCCGGCCACGAGGCGCTGCTTGGCATGGGCGGCGAACACATCACGCTGATGGTCGGGGACTTCAACTACCCGTTCTTCACCAAGAACCTGATCGAGCACCTAAAGGAGTCCGGCTATGCGCTCTCGCTGAGCAACAACCGGACGTACACCCGCTACGCCGTCTTCAAGGGACATTTCGACTTCGCCACCTCGCTGGGGCTGGACATCAAGAGCGTGGAGACGCTGCCGCGCGGGGAGTCCGACCACCTGCCGATCCTGGTGACCGCCGACTACACCGTCGCAGCGCCCGGCGGTTCCGCGGGGTCCATCGCGTCCTGAGCCGGCACGCGGATTCTCGGCCGGCTCCGGAGGTCAGCCCTGCCCCGCGTCCTGAGCCGGCACGATAATCTGCCAGGCGTCGGGCCTCACTTCCCAGCTGCGGCTGGTGTAGGGGCCGTGGATTTCGCCGTCGTTATTGGTGAAAAACGGGGCGCGGGGGCTGGAAATTACGACGGCGGTGCCCCGCCCTGCGCTGACGTCCTGCCGTGCGGCGTGGTTGCCGTCCTTCAGCTCGAGCGCATACGCGATCCGTGTGGCCAGACCGGCGGCGTTCCAGACGATCACGTCCACCTGGCCGTCATGCGGATCGGCTTCGGGGACCAGCCGCGCGCCGCCGCCGATAGTGCCGCCGAGGGCGAGGGCTGCCATCAGGACCGGGGTGGCGCCGTTGTGGAGTTCCTTGCCGTCCACGGTGACGGTGAGGTGCCAGCCTTTCTCGGTGGCGCCGGCGGCCAGTGCTCCGGCAATGTACCCGAGCCGGCCGAGTTTGACCTTGGCGAGCGCGGCCTTGGCGGCGGCGCCCTTCTGTGCGGCTGAGACACCGATGCCCACGTGCACGGCGTTGACCGCGATGGTGTTGTCCTCGGCGACGAGCAGTTCGATGGGCCGTGGCTGGCCGGACACGACGGTTTGGGCCGCCTCGGCGGGGTCGGTCGGGATGCCCAGGGAACCGGCCAGGTCATTGCCGGTGCCCAGCGGGACCAGTCCGATCGGGCCGCTGTCCTGGAGCCTGCCGTTGCTGAAGAGCCGCTGGACCGCGGCGTGCAGTGAGCCGTCGCCGCCGAGCACGACAAGCCGGCGGCCGCCCAAGCGGTCCAGCGCCCGGTCGAGGGCCTCGACGCTGTCCGTTGCGGCCGCTTCGACCTCTGCCGGCTGCGCGCGCAGGACATCGAGGGCCGCCTTGATGGACGTGGCGTCGGCGCTGCCTGCCGCCGCGTTCACCAAGGCCAGATAACCGGGCCGAGCCATGCTGCGCCTCCTGCCGCCTGCGTTGCGCCCATCATAGGTGCGGCGGATTGGATTGAGCTGGGACATGCTGGGCGCCGCCTACGGTGAGGCAGCGCCGTCGTTGTTGGTTCCCCAGTAGTGGCGCAGTGCCGACAGCGCCTCGGTGACCAGAGCGCTCCGGGCCACACCGCTGGGCAGGGCGGCCATGACGGAGTTGGCCGGGACATCGCCGTCAATGGGGCGGAAAACGAGGGGCCGTCCTTCGGGGCTGTGCGCAGCGGGCTGCATCAGCAGTGAGTAGGCGAGGTTGCGGCCGACGACATTGTGGATCGCCTGGACGCTGCGGGAGCGCCAGCGGACTTCGGGTTCGACGCCGGCGCGGGCGAACTCGGCGACGGTACGCTGCAGGGCGGGTTCCTCGTCCATCAGCATGGCGGGGTAGCGGGCCAGCTCGGCCAGGGAGACCTTGGCCTGGGCGGCGAGCGGGTGCTCCGGGCTGAAGACGGCCTGCCGCTTGGTTTCGCGCAGCACTTCGCCGGTGCAGTCCGGCAGCAGCTGCGCCTCATACACCACGCAGAGCTGCGCGCGGCCGGCCAGCATTGCTTCCTGGATCTCGGGGCCGGGGCCTTCGAGGAAGTCCAGCTGAACCTGGGGGTGCTTGCGCATGAACCAGTCGATCAGGGGCGGGATGGCGTGCATGGAAAGGGTGCGGAAGACGCCGATCACCAGACGCCCGGAGAGCTCGCCATGCACCTGCCCGACGGCCGATGCGAGCCCTTCAATCTGCTCGGCCACCTGCCGGGCCCGGGTGGCGACGGCCTGCCCCTCGGCGGTGAGGGCAATGCCTTTGCCTCGGCGGCGGATGGCCAGAGTGGCGCCGACTGCTTCCTCCAGCTGGGCCAGCGCGAGGCTCACGGCGGCCTGCGAGACGCTGCAGCGCCGGGCCGCTTCCGTCACGGACTGGGTCTCGGCCACGGCGGCAAAGTACTCCAGCTGGCGGAGCGTGATCTCCTTCATAAGTTCTCCTTGTGGGTCTGCTCAATAATTGTAGTTCGACAAATGTGACGCGGCACACGATGCTCGAATAAGCACCCCGCAGAGACTCGAAGGAGCATCCATTGGAGCCGCAGACCCCCTACGTCGTCACCCTCGGCACCGCCGGTGGACCCCGCTGGTGGA
>NZ_ANPE02000023.1 GCF_000328305.2 Arthrobacter crystallopoietes BAB-32
CTATAAGTAGTAGTAGTAAAGGGGGCCTCCTGCTCCTCCGGAGGGGGGTGTCCACCCCTGTGGCCGGGGGTGGCCGGGGGTGGACAGCACCCGGCCGGCCGAATCCGGCGGTTCCCGATCCATTTGGTGCTCCACTAGTTAAACATCAGTCCGTGCGCCGCTAATGGAGCGGGCAGCGCGATCGGTTCGGCCGCAACATAGGCATGCAGATACCTGCACTGCCTATGAGAGGAAGACCGCCCGCCATGATGGGAGCCCACCACGCCGCCACCGGAGCAGCCGCCTGGGTTGCCCTGACGACGCAGCTGCACCTGCCGCTGGATTTCATCACCGTGCCGATGGGCTGGGGCGAGCACTCCCTGGCACTGGGCTTCGGCCTTCTCGACGTCGGACCGCTCGGCGTGCTGACCGGAGCACTGGTCACCGCCGGCGCCGCGCTTGTCCCGGACGCCGACCACCACAACGCAACCATCGCCCACTCGCTGCCGCCGCTGTCCAACATCGCCTGCGCCGGGATCGGCAAGTTCGCCGGCGGCCACCGTCACGGCACCCACTCGCTGATCGGCATCGCCGCGTTCGTCGCCGTCGCCTGGGTCGCCGGACTCTGGACCGTCGAGACCAAGGCCTTTGGCACAGTCACCCCGCTGGCCGGACTGCTGTGCGTCTTCCTCGTCGCCTTCGCCGCGAAGGCGCTGAAGTTCATCCCCGACCGGATGCGCAAGGTCCCGTGGGCGGTCGGCCTCGCCGCGGCCGCGCTCATCACGGTGTTCGCCCCGGAGCAGCAGAACTGGTTCCCGCTGGCGATGGGCACCGGGGTGATCATGCACATCCTCGGCGACATGCTCACCACCGGCGGCTGCAACCTCGTCTGGCCGTTCACGATCAAACCGCCGAAGGCCCTCCAGGGCATCCCGGTGCTCAAGCGCATCTGGCAGAAGAACGGCTACGTCTCCTTCCCCGTGCTCGGCAACGCAGGGTCGGTGCGTGAATGGCTGCTGCTGGTCCCGGTCAGCCTGTACGTGATCGTTGCGATGGCCTCCTCGACCATCGACCTCGGCCAGCAGACCCTCACCGCCCTCGCCGAAGGACTCTGACCCCGGCCGTCGCCTCGCCGTCGCTGTCGGCACCGGCCGCGATGATGGGCCCATGCTGCACGAGCTGCTGGAGACCCTCTCGGATGACGACACCCGGATCGAAGTCACCGTGACCATCCGCTCCGTGCCCGGTGACGGAGTCATCGACGCCGTCACCGCCGAAGCCCTGCGCACCGACGGCCGCTGGCAGACCAGCCAGGCCGGATTCCTCGAAGGCCACCTCATCAACCTACGCCGGCACCGCACCGCCGTCCTCCATGCGATCGACGCGGTCAGCGCCGAACCGGAGAGCCTGGCCGCCGTCGGCTACCGGCACCGGGAACCTGCAGCCAGCCACCTGCTGTGCATCGACACCGTGCAGGTCGATCCGGCCGAACGCGGCCGCGGTCTCGGCCTGATCCTTGCCGGCGCTGCCCTGGCTCACCTGAGCTCAGCCCGGCAACTGACCGCCATCCTGCACCCGCACCCCCTCGCCGCCGGCGGAGAACTCGAACCAGGCGAGCTGGCCGCGGCCTGCCGGGCCCTCGCCCGGTACTGGTCGCGGGTCGGCTTCGCTCAGGCGCCCGGAGCGTCCGGCTACCTGATCCTGCACACGACCGACTTCGACCCCGCACAGCCGCCGCAGGCCTGACTGCCGTCCCGGCAGGTTCTGCGCATGTTCTCCCACATGACCGACATGCTCACCGAAGCGCCCGCCCCTATCGCCCCGGAGGCACCCGCCGGCAGGGACCGGACCATCCGCCGGCTCGACCGGCAGCCGATCTTCCGCTCCGCGTTCGTCACCCACGATTTGGACCATGTCCGCTTCCCGAACGGCCGCGACGGCAAGTACTCCGTCATCGGGGTCGCCGAAGGATTCGGCGTGCTTGCCATCCCGGTGCTCACCTTCCGCGGCATCGATTACCTGGGCTTGGTCAGCCAGTACCGCTACCCGGTGCAGGTCGAGAGCCTGGAGTTCGTCCGCGGCGGCGCCACCGAGATGACCGCCGCCGAAGCCGGCCGCGAGGTGCGCGAGGAAACCGGGATCGAACCCGGGCATGCCGAGTACCTTGGGGCGGTGCACCCGGACACTGGGATGCTCAGCACCGAAGCAGGAGTCTGGCTCTTCCGCCAGCACCCGTCCGACAAGGACCTGGACTTCACCGAAGATGAATCCGGCGCCATGACTTCCTGGCACAGCCTCGGCGAGATGCTTGGGCTCATCCGCTCCGGGAGGATCCGCTGTGGCATCACCCTGGCCGCCTTCGCCCTGCTGCAGGCCTCCTGCCGGCTGCGCGGAACCGTGTAGAGACCGGGGTGCGGGCGTCAACGTCATCGCCGCCTACTGAGACGGGCGAGCGAACCGAAGGGCGCACCGGGGCCATCAACTCGGCCCTGCCAAGGCGCATCCTGCGTCCGCACCCCCTCCAGGAAGTTGTGCAGCAGGCTGCTGCGCAATTCGGCCGCTGCGGATTCCCGGAACCTGCCGCACACAATCACCGTATGAGCACCGACCACACCAGGAACCGCGTCGCCAAGGGCATCAGCACCGGCGGACAGTACGCTGTCGAACATCGGCCCGAAGCCGCCGTCAGCCTGGGCGCACCGACCGAACGGGAAAGCAGCAGGCTGTTCCGTGAAGCCACCGACGTTGAGGCCAGAATCTGGGAGCTGCAGCGTCAGGCCGACGAGCTGCACTTCGATGGCCTGAAGGCGGCCGCCCGCGACGCCACCATGAACCAGCGCGCCTCAGTTATCCGGGCCACCCGCAGCATCATCGTGCACCGCAACACCGACCAGGAGCTGCTCACGAGGATCGCCCGGGAGCACCCGCACGGGCCAACCCGGCAGCTGGCGCAGCAGCGCCTGGACCCCCTGCTGGCCGCCCGGCGCTCAGCGATCGAGTCACAGCAGGCCGCCGCCGAGGACGAGTTCCGGCGGACCATGGCGTTCCTGCGCGGACAGTAGGGCGGGCACCGTTGGTCCGGCCGCCGGACACATACCGTGCATGACCACACAGATTCAGGACGAGACCGCCCAGATCGCCGCCCAACAGCAGGCAGCCGACCGCGCCGGCGTCCAATACGGATCCGCCATGCATATCGCAGAGCTCCTGGTCGGGATCTCCGGCAAGGTGTACGAGGAGAACCTGCACACCCTCGCCGCCGCCTACGGCACCGATTACAAATCGATCAAGCACATCGACGAGGTGTTCAACCGCAAGCTCTGACCGGCCGGGCCCTAGGGTGAGGGAGCCGGGGTGGCTTCCTCTTCCGCTGGTAGCGACGGCGGCGGTTCCTCAAGGTGTCCCCAGCGGTTGGTGATGATCAGCCTCATGGGCTTGCAGCCGTCCTGCTGCACCAGGACGTCAGGTCCGGTATCGGTGGTGGCAAGGTGGGCGACCCGCAGAGGCTCCTCGACCCGGCATTCCTCCCCCAGGTCTTTGGCCAGGGCCCGCTGGCCGGCGGGTTCCAGTTCCAACATCCGCATCGCAGCTTCCCCTACGACCGCTGGCGATGCCTCACTGGCGGCGACTTTCGCGGGCGGGTTGATCGCCCAAATGAACACCAACAGGCCCAGGAGTGAGACTCCGGCCCCCTCGCCGATCGTCCACGACAACTTCTTCCAGCGGTCAGCCACGACCTCGTAGGAAGCAACCCTGCTTACCTTGCGTACGACTTGGGAGAGATGGATAGCACGTGTCTGCGCTACATTGGCCGCCAGCTCAGTCTCTTGATTGGGGTTGTCGAGGTTCGCACGGATTGCTGCATCCCGATCGTTGAGAGCATTCCTGAAATCAGTAACGAGAGCCGGTACACCGCCCTCAAACCCTTCTCTCTCGGCTGTTTCCTTCGCCAGCCCTGCGTTCGGTATCTGTTCCAGAGTTAGCAGTGGAGTCGTGGCAGCTTTTACGGCAGCGCTCAAGATTACTGCGGCGCCAGCGGCAGCGAGCACGGCGCCAGCCAGAACCACCCAGAATCTCCAGCTGCCCGGCTGGATCGCCCCCAGGTTACTGAATTGGGTGCCCGCGATAACAACGCCGCCAACAGCGCCTAGGGTCACCGTCAGCCACTTGGCCGTCTCCCGGATCCGGTCCTCGGCTGGAAGGGTGAGCGGCGGCTGCTTCTCCTCAACCATGTCCCCTCCTCCGAGCCATCGTATTGCGACCCCATTGAATGACGCGGGTTCCACTGTTGCGGATAGCCGTTGGCACTCGTCTGAGATACAGGATGTCCTTCACCTCGATGATGCGGGACTTGTCTTTTCCAAACCCCTCAGCCACGAAGGAAGGACCGCCGCCTTGGTCATCGGGGTTTACCCCCGGATGGACCCGAACCCTGATCCCCGCGATGGTCCGATCGAACCGGCCCTGGCCGGCCAGATAGATGTCGATACTCTGTCCCATTGCCCACCTCCGAGACTTGGTTGTCGCAATCACCCGAGGACGCCCTTTCCCCGCCATGCCCCGGGATGCACCCAGTGTGGACCTGTTGTCTGTGACTGGCCAGAGCGCCCTGCCCCTTTTGGCGTCCTGAGATGGAAGCCGCACACAACCGGGCATGAGCATTGACCAGAACCGCGTCCGCAAGGGCGTTCGCGAAGGCGGCCAGTTCGCCGCCACCTCCCACGCGGAGGCCGGCATCTGGCTGACCCCGCAGCCCGTCAAGACCTACCTGCAGCGGACTGCCTCCATCCGGGAGCTGTTCGAGCAGGAGTACGAGCGGCTGGCCGGCGACACGGAGCTGGAGCGCCGCTATCCGGACTCCAAGTCCGAGACCCGGCGGCTGCTGGCCCAGAAACGCGCGGAGCGCGGCGGCAAGGTGCGGTACGTGCATCTCGATGCCCAAAACACTCCGTACACCGCACACAACGAGTTCCTCGAGGTGACTTCACCCAAAGGCCGGCCCGTCGTGGTCGAGCTCGCTGCCGGCAAACCCAATCTGAAGGCGACGTCGGGGACCGCCATCATCCGGGCCAACTCCGTCTGGGGCAACTCGATCACCGTCGCGGAGGGAGCTACCGCCGTGGTCGTCGCCGAAGCCTCCAGCAAGGTGCACGTCACCGTTGAAGGCGGCTCGCACGCCGTTTGTGTCATGACGAGGAGGCCGCGGCACTTGCGCACATCGGCCGAGACACGACACGCCACGTCTACGGCTTCAGTGGCCGTGGAAGAGAAGATTAGAGCGGCTGTCCGCGGACCCAGTAATCGTCATCATCGGGTGGCGTATCATGCCAGGTGGCGCGCCGGATGTTCTGCCAGGACCCGTCATAGATGTTCCACACTGCGTAGGGATGGCCGTCCCGGTCCAGCCTCTCGTATCGGTTCGATACCTCCCGATACAGCCCAGGAAGCCCGTACACACTCGACTTCATGACATAGACCCAGGCGAGCCCGCCTCCGCTCACGAGCTTGCGCTCCAGCGGCGACTGCGGCCCGGGCGCTGCACCGAAATCGATGTACTCAAATCTGCTGCGCGGGTAGCGGTACCAGCTGCCGTGCCACTGACTCCACCGCACATCGAGGACCTCGGGCTTACTTAGAACGGAGTCTTCGATGTAGTCCTTGAACCTTAAGTACTTTGGATCCACCGGGTCGCCGAAAGGATTTTCAAAGGCCATGACAGCTCCGATCCTCCTGATGGCACAAAGCTAACCCAGCAGGGCATGTCACGCCATCCCCCATCCGAGGCATGAAAAGCAACCCGGCCGCCATCAGGCCGACAAAATAAAGGCAAGGGAAGCCAGAAGGCAGCAGACCGGGAACGAGCAGAAGCCATTTCGGGCGACATCAGTCAGTCTCGTTCATCTCTCACTCATACGTATCCCGCTCGACTCTGACAGCGGGAGGAAATGACCTCTGGTACTACATCCCCACAATGCATAGTGCGGTGGCTGTTCCGGGCTGCTCCGTCGTCGCCGTCATGTCACTTCGGCTCAACGGTTGCCCGCGGGGGCGTACATTTCCGCCCGGCTCCTAGCTGACGACGTCATCGTCGGATCCGACAACCACATCACCCCCCCACAATCATAGGAAAGAAACAATTTTCGAGCTGACCGACAATCCCGACACGTGTCAGACGATTGATGTCAGCGAGCTGCACTGCCTAGGTGACTGAGTTCTCTCCGAGCTCAATCACCGCAGGAACCTCATTCACTAGCCGCGGTGCCGTTGAAGCCACGCTCTTATCTCATTTTCCGATTCGCCAACAACTTTAAAATCTGACTCCCAAACCTCTCGCCACTTAGACCTAATTGGCCAGTGCGGCCGGTACATGCGGCCAGAACGCATTTCGACTCTCAGTGATACCAAAAACGGTTCTGGCAGAGTTCCCCAAAGGCTCGTATACCTCTCAGCCAAGGCGTCGACGATGTCGCTGAGACAGTTTGTGTGAACTACAAGCTCAGGAAAGTCCGGGACCTCGGCAACCCATCTTCCATCTGCCTCCCGGACGTTGGCATTTAGCTCCATCGATTCCTCAACGCTCCTCGATGCCTCACAATTGGGACTACCAGCGTACGGCCTGCCTTCTCGTTGTAGAGCACGCCTCTTTGTCCAGCGAGGCTA
>NZ_ANPE02000022.1 GCF_000328305.2 Arthrobacter crystallopoietes BAB-32
CCACGTTGATCGCATTGCTCAGTTCACCTGAAGTCGATTCGCTCCACTGGATGTCCTGGCTCGAAAACGCCTTCCGGATGGATTCCCACTGTTCCGCAACAGCAATGACTCCGACAAAGCGACCCTTACCACTGTGATGGGTGACAATCTTTGCTACTTCTGCTGGAAGGTCATCTAAATCGATGCCCGTGAATTCTGGATCAGCGCCAGCCGATCGAACGATTTCTGGCGCACTTACGCTTGGTGCCGCGACTTCAAGCACCGGCCGGGCCACGTCAAATACTTCTGCTGGGACGCGATACCCGTGTTCGAGTTCCACTACTTCCGTTGGGAGGTTCGACTTGAGCAGAGTCTTCGCACTCTCCCAAGAGTCGGTCGCGTAGGGACCAGTGGACTGTGCGATATCGCCTACGACAGTCATGGAACCATTGCGGGACCTACGGCGAATGGCCATGAGCTGCATCTCGGACAGATCCTGTGCCTCATCGACGACAATATGGGAGTAAATATCCGACTCCCCACGTAGGAGTTCCGCGGCTTCATCCATCAGGGCTAGATCGGCGAGCGTCCAAGGCTCGTCAGCGATTCGCTTTGCCATCGGCCTATAGAGCATTCCAACTTCCGAAGCCCGAAGCAGGTCACCGGCGGCCTTGATGAGACGATCCTTCGACCCCAGCAACTCGCGGATAAATTGGGGAGCATTGAGCTGCGGCCACATTGTGTTGACTGCGTCATTTAGGGAAACAGAATCCAGGAGATCGGCAGCGGCTTGCCTGCCTCGAACGGGCAGTTCTTGCCGTGCCATTTCCGTCAACGACAGGCGAAGTTTGGCACGGCCCTCGAGGTAGATCTCGCTCTTCAGTTCCTTGATCCGTTTTGCGAGCGGTTCTGCCGGAATGGACACGTACAAGCCGCTGTCACGCCGCTGTACTCTGACCGGTTCCTTCGGTTCCTTAATTCGATCGTCCAACGCCGCCGCCAGGACGTCGGCCATGACTGCCGATCCTTTCAGCGCTGCAACTTCATCTGCCTCTGTGGAAGACGAAGTGACGCCAGGCGCCAGAAGATCCTGCAGCGAGCGCTGAACAACGTCGTTGTCACCCAAATCTGGCAAGACGCGGCGAATGTAACGAGTGAAAGTCGGGTTAGGCCCAACCACCAAGACATCCTGCGGATCGAGCTCTTCTTGGTAATTGAAGAGGAGCCAGGACACGCGGTGCAGTGCTACGGCCGTCTTACCTGTACCGGGGCCGCCCTGCACGATTAATAGCCGGTCCTTGTCCGCTCGGACGATCTTGTCCTGGGCGGCTTGAATGGTCTTGACGATATCTGTCATTGAGCCGCTTCGCTTGCGGCTCAATGCTTTCAGAAGTTCGTCGTCTGGTTCCTCCCACCCCTCGAGCTCTGCGACAGCCGCTGCAAGCTCTCTGAATACGGTGTCTTCGAAATCCTTGATTCGGTTCTTAGGAGCATCAAACTTCCGCCTCCGAACCAATCCTTTTGGGTCCTTGGCTGTTGCCTGGTTATAAGCAGCTGCGATTGGAGCCTGCCAGTTGACGACCAGAAGGTTCTTGTCGACATCGAAAATGGGCGCCTTGCCAATGTAATAGGTCTCTCCATCTTCGAGGTCGATGCGGCCGAAAGCGACCTCATCGTCCGAGGAGAAGGTTTGTTTTTTCTCTACGGCCCGCTTGAAGGCTCGTCGCTCAACCGCGGTTCCCGCAGACCACTTATCCGCGCTCCATCCGTCCGTAGCGTGATCTCTAGCAGTCTGCGCAGCGTCGAAGTAATCCTGTTCCCGCCTGAGTTCTTCAATCTTGCTGCTCGCTATTTCCCCAACCGACACTGATACTCCCCTAACTAACCGCGCCCACGCAGCCATGGGCTAACGTTTTGAACAGTAGCGGCGACCGCCGACATTGTTGCGAGATTGACCGGTGCTTTACGCTACAAAGTAGTTGCCGCTGTCGTCTTTGACGCACCGGCGGTTTTTCACGACTTTGAACAGTGCTTTTTGGACCGCAGTTTGGATATCGTTTCCCGAACGGTTCCAGCCGAAAATACCCCGAACGGTCTGCTTGATCTGTTCCTCATTAGCGAAGACAGCATCAGCAACCACTCTCACGACGGCTTCTTCGATCTCTTCGGGTGGAATGAGGTTCACTTTGCGGATGTCACCGTCGTCATCTGGTGTACGAACCGGTGTTGATTCATCTCCCGAAACCCTGACGAATCCATCTGCATAGACCTTCGCTCGAGCACCGTTGACCCGAGCCATCCCTAAAGCCTGACGCACGTTCTTCTGAATCTGCGATCCCGCACGGCCGACGCCCCAGTCTGCCTTCACTCGTTCCAGCACGGTATCCACATGCACAGGGGCCTCGACAGAGAGCACGGCGGAGCAGTAAGAGATCAGATCAGGGAGTGCATCTACCTTACCGGGCTCGTACCTATACGACTTATAGCGCTGACTGTACTTGCGATAGGGCACGGTCCATTCGGGAGCAGCCTCTAAGTCTACTTCTTGGTATTCAAGCTGTTCCATCGGCTCGGCCTTGGCCGTTTTTGGCTGGGTTTTCGGCTGATCGGCAGCATGAATGGCCTGCTGGATAGCTGCCTTCAACCGTTCCTCCTGAGTCGCCCTGTCGCGGTACCAGCTGATTCCCCAGATCCTGTGAATTTCCCAACCGAGCCCCCGAAGCACCGACTCCCGCAAACGATCTCGGTCGCGGGCAGTCTTAGCGGAATGGTAGGCAGCACCGTCGCATTCCACGCCGAGGACGAAACGGCCGGGCTGGTCTGGATGAGGAACCCCGATATCGACGCGGTAACCAGCCGAGCCTACCTGAGAAACCGCACCGTATCCCCAGGACCGAATGGTTCGAACAACTTCCTCCTCGAACGGGCTTTCAACATCGCCCACGCTTCCGGACATATCCTCAGCGAGAGCGGAATGGCCGCGCTCGGCGAAATCCAGGTAGTTCTTCAGATGCCGATTTCCGTCCGACCCGGTCTCCTGCATGTCGCTGGCCCGGAAAGAACTGACAATTTCTACTCGGCGGCGGGCACGGGTAATGGCAACGTTGAGTCGACGTTCGCCGCCCTTCTTAGTCAACGGGCCAAACATCATTGTGAATTTTCCATGCTCATCAGGGCCGTAGCCGATGCTGAAGATGATGATGTCGCGCTCGTCGCCCTGAACGGATTCGAGGTTTTTGACGAAGAAACCGTGCAAGCGGTCGTGGTCCTCCATCAGACCACGCAACAACGGTTCGCTGTCTGCACGCCGCTCAATGGCTTCGGAGACTGCATCTGCTTGCGCTGTCGAGAAGGTGACTACACCGAGCGAGAGGTCACTGTTGCTTCGCCGGTGCTCGATGATCCGGTCAACAACTCTCTCTGCTTCGATGGGGTTGGAACGGTCGCCACCGCGCCGATAGACACCCTCGGCTACGTATTCGTGATGAACCCCCAGGTCACCAGCTTCATGCGTTGCCCCCGGGAATGTGCTTAATTTGCCCTCGTAAAACCTATAGTTCGAGTAAGTAATCAAGTCCTCGTGCCGGCTCCGGTAGTGCCAGGTCAATGGCAGCGAGGGCAGTGAGCCTGATGCCTTGCAGAGGTCAAGAACACTGTCGAAGTCGTCCGGCGCCTCTTCGTCTTCACTCTCTGCGTCAGCGGAGGCGAAGAAACGAGTTGGCGGCAGCTGCTTCTGGTCGCCGGCCACAATCAGCTGTCGTCCGCGATAGATGCAGTTCACGGCGTCCGCCGGCATCACCTGGGAAGCCTCGTCAAAGATAACGACGTCGAACTTAAGCTCTGAAGGCAGGTACTGTGAGACCGAGAGCGGACTCATCATAAAGCAGGGCTTCAAGGCCTGTGCGAGTCCTGCGGTTTCTGCCAGTAACCTCCGAATTGGCTTATGCCTCGTCTTCTTATTGGCCTCGTGGGCTATGACTGCGGCCGGACCTGCATTCGAACGCGGCCGTCGTGCTGCGCAAGCAGTAACAACAGCGCTGAAGGCTTCTTGCACGAGTCGGTTGTCGAGTTCTTGAAATGAGCCGACTAGCTGATCTCGGTTATCGGCACGGTAGGACTTGAGTCGTTCGTCG
>NZ_ANPE02000021.1 GCF_000328305.2 Arthrobacter crystallopoietes BAB-32
CCCACGCTGGGGGTGGCCCGCCCTCGGGCGCTGCAGAGCGGTAAATCAGGCGGTCAGCTGGCGCTTCGAGGAGATCACGCCGGTGTCGAAGCCGGCCAGGTGCAGTCCGCCGTGGAAGCGGGCGTGCTCGATCTTGACGCAGCGGTCCATGACGACGTTCAGCCCTGCGGCTTCGGCCTTGGCGGCGACGTCCTCGTGCCAGGAGCCGAGCTGCAGCCAGATGGTCTTGGCGCCGACGGCCAGCGTCTCGTCCAGCACGCCGGGCAGGTCGTCATGCTTGCGGAACACATCCACCAGATCGGGTACCTCAGGCAGGTCGGCCAGCGACGCGTACACCGGCTGCCCGAGGATCTCCTTGGCCACCGGGTTGACGAAGTAGACCTTGTACTTGCTCGACGAGAGCAGGTAGGTGGCCACGAAGTAGCTGGCGCGGCTCGGCTTGTCGGAGGCGCCGACGATCGCGATGGACTTGGTGTTGCGCAGGATGTTCAGCCGCTCCGGGGCGGACGGCCCGATCCAGGTGCGCTCGCTGACGGCGGTGCTCATGCTCGTGCTCCAATCTCGCAGGCGGCGGCTTCTTCCAGTTCCTCGATGGACACCTCGTCGGCTGCCGCAAGGGCGGCGGTGAGGGCCTGGTCCAGGTCCCACAGGATGTCCTCGACGTCCTCGAGGCCGACGGAGATGCGGATCAGGTCCTCGGGCACGCCGGCGGCGGCCATCTGATCGGCGCTCAGCTGCTGGTGGGTGGTGGAACCCGGGTGCAGGATCAGGGTGCGGGCATCGCCGATGTTGGCCAGGTGGCTAGCCAGCTGCAGCGACTCGATGAACTTCTGGCCGGCGGCTCGTCCGCCCTTGACGCCGAAGGAGAAGACCGAGCCGACGCCCTGCGGCAGGTACTTCTTCCCGCGCTCGTAGTGCGGATGCGAGGGCAGGCCGGCGAAATTCACGTAGGAGACGCGCTCGTCCGCTTCGAGCCACTCGGCTACCTTGCGGGCGTTGGCCAGGTGCTCGTCCATGCGCTGCGGCAGCGTCTCGACGCCCTGCAGCAGCTGGAAGGCCGACTGCGCGGACAGCGACGGTCCGATGTCGCGCAGCTGCTCGGAGCGCAGCTTGGTCAGGAAGCCGTACTCGCCGAAGTTGCCCCACCAGGAGACGTTGCCGTAGGAAGGCACCGGCTCGGTCATCTGCGGGAACTTGCCGTTGCCCCAGTTGAAGCGGCCGGATTCGACGACCACGCCACCCAAGGTGGTGCCGTGGCCGCCGAGGAACTTGGTGGCGGAGTGGATCACAATGTCAGCGCCGTGTTCGATCGGGCGGATCAGGTACGGCGTGCTCAAGGTGGCATCGACGACCAGCGGAATGCCGGCGTCGTGCGCCACCTTGGCCAGGCCCTCAAGGTCCGCGATGTCGCCGGACGGGTTGGCCACGATCTCGGTGTAGACGGCCTTGGTGTTCTCGCCAATGGCCGCGGCGAAGTCCGCCGGGTCCGTGCTGTCGATGAACGTGGTCTCCACCCCGAAGCGGCGCAGCGTCACGTCCAGCTGGGTGATGGTGCCGCCGTACAGCTTCGAGGAGGCCACGATGTGGTCGCCCGATCCGGCCAGCGCGGCGAACGTGATGAACTCGGCGGCCATGCCCGACGACGTGGCCACGGCCCCGATGCCACCCTCCAGCGAGGCGATCCGCTCCTCGAACGCGGCGACCGTGGGATTGCCGATACGGGAGTAGATGTTGCCGTACTTTTGCAGCGCAAAGAGGTTGGCGGCGTCGTCCGTGTCCTTGAAGACGAAGGACGTGGACTGGTAGATGGGCACCGCGCGGGCGCCGTGCTCGGCGTCGGGGGTTCCGCCGGCGTGCAGGGCACGGGTGCGGAAGCCGAATGTGCGTTCAGCCATTTAGAGGGCAGCTCCTTCGAAGTTGGTGGCAGGCAGCAGAGCGGTGTTGAGCTCGGTGCCGTTGGCGCGGGCCAGGTCCGCCTCGAGTTCGCGGACGATCGGCAGGACCTCGCGGCCGAACGCCTCGACTTCCTCCTGGAAGTGCAGGTAGGCGGTCAGCATGAGGTTCACGCCGATCTTCTTGAACTCCACAATACGTTCGGCAATCTGTTCCGGCGTACCAATGAGTCCGGTCTTGAAGCCGTCGTTGTACTGGATCAGGTCCTCGAACGTAGAATCCGCCCACATGCCCTTGCCGTCCTTGGTGGACTGGCCGGCTTCCTTCACCGCCGCCGCGAAACCTTCGACGGCGGGGCGGTGCGCCTTGGCCACGATCTCGCGCAGGGTTTCCTTCGCTTCCGCTTCAGTGCCGCGGGAGATGACGAAGCCGTTCAGGCCGAACTTCGGGACGCGGTTGACGGTGGCAGCGGCGGCCCGGACGCCGGCGATGTTCTCCTTGAAGCCTTCGAGGTCCTTGCCGTTGGAGAAGTACCAGTCTGCGGTCCGGCCGGCGGCGGCCTGGGCGGCGGTGGAGTTCCCGCCGAAGAAGATCTCCGGGTGGGCGCGGCCGGGGACCTCGACGGGCGCCGGGTTCAGGGTGAAGTCCTTGATGTTGTAGTACTTGCCGGACTGGCTGTAGTTCTGCTGGGTCCACAGGCCGCGGAGGGCGTTGATGAACTCCTCGGTGCGGACGTAGCGCTCATCGTGCTCGAGCCACTCCAGGCCGAAGTTGATGAACTCGTCCTTCAGCCAGCCGGAGACGATGTTGACTGCGGCGCGGCCACCCGAGATGTGGTCGGCTGTGATGATGAACTTGGCCAGCACGCCCGGATGCCACATGCCGGGGTGGACCGCCGAGATGATGTTCAGCCGCTCGGTGGCGCCGAGCAGGGCCAAGGAGAAGCTCGTTGCCTCGTGCTGCTTGTCGGCACCGTAGCTGGCGGCGTAGCGGGTCTGGGTGAGGGCGTACTCGAAGCCGGAGTTCTCCGCGATGCGGGCGAGCTTCTTGTTGTACTCGAAGTCCCAGCTGGTGCGCTGCTCAATGGTGGAGACGACGAGGCCGCCGGAGACGTTCGGCACCCAGTAGGCGAACTTGAGCGGGGTTTCGAGGTTGGCCACGCTGGACACGGGGGAAGTGGTCATGGCGAATTCCTTGATGATCGGCGCTTAGAGCGCGTGAACGGGAATCCCGGGCAATGACGATCCCTCAGGTGCCAGGCCGGACGGCGGCACCATCCGGATCAAAGATTGCTTGCGCTCTCTCCATCGCTTCTGGCGGTAGCACCTTTCCGGTGGAGTCCGGAGGGTTGCTGCGGCGTCAAAGAGCCAGATCTCTCGGCCGCTCGGGATGGTCCCGACTATTTTGCCATACCGGCGGGCATGGTCCGCAACGAATGTTGAGCCACATTTCGTTCTCCCGTGAATTCCCCGAACGCCCCCGGCCCCCGCCCGGTCCCAGCCCCGGGCCCAGCCCCGGCCCGCCACTGCCCACGACGCTCCTGTACAGCTTTAGGCTTCAAGCTCTATAAACGTGCAGGTCAGTCAATTACTTGAAGCGTAAAGACGGGCAGGGTGGACAGAAGCTGTGCATTCAGGCCGCTTGGCGCGCCAAGCTGAGGACTTGAGCCACCACCGTGTCTGGCTCGAACACGAGATCTTCATATAGATAACGCAAGGTCTGGAGTCCGCTGAGCATGGCAGCGTTGTTGCGGCGCCTGTCCTTCCGGAACATTGACCGTGACCAATGAAAGTCGAAACCGTCCAGCTCCACGATGACGCGCCTCTCGACCAGCAGGTCCACCCGGCCAACCCCCTCAATGTGGACCTGCGGTTCAGCCCTCAACCCCACATTGTGGAAGAGTTCCCTGGCAATGGTTTCCAAAGGCGATTCAGAGGTTGGATCGATCTTCCCGAGCAGTGCCCGAAACGGCCCGTTCCGAGGCCCGGGCAGATGGTTCAGCAGGTCCTGCCGCCGGAGCTTGCGCTTGATAACAGCAGATTCCGCAATCACTAGCGCCTCTAGCGGCGGGCGGCACCTGAGCGCGTGCAGTACAACGTCGAGGACGGGCGCATAGGCGCCGGGACGCTTATTGCCGACCAGCCTTCCCCGGTGCCGGACGGTCTCCACCGTGCTGTCTTTCTGCCGGAAGCCGGCGACAGGGCGCCCGTGCGGGACCCAGAGATGCGGCTGCTGGGGATCTTTGAGACCCCACAACCCCAGTTCCTTGACGGCCGAGGCGCAGGAGACGAGGCCGTTGTTGGAGACTGCATGGCGGACGAGGGGGTCGCTGTCCGGCAGGGTCAGCAGCCCGGACCGGACGCGGATGACGCGGCCTTCAGCAATGGACCGATGAAGGGAAGCTTTGGAGTAGCCAGCCGCCAGCAAGTCACCTACCGCGCCGTACCGCCTAGGAGTCGAAGATGGGAAATGGGATCCATGTACCGAGCATGGGGGATGGGCCGGAGACTCGCTCGGCTGATGCCTGCTGCTGTGGAAAAGCGTGCGGCGCTGTACAGGATTAGCGTCTCCCGTACAGCTTTAGGCTTCAAGTACCGCGCTGACGAGGGCGTTTGTTTTGCTTGAAGGTTAAAGGTGTACGCGGCGGACCCGAGCGGCGGGGAGGTTCGGGGTCGGGCGGGCGTCCCCGAGGCCGAGACCTTCCCCGGGGGCGCCACTGGTTTACCGGGATTCGCAGATTTGCTTGATGTCGGCGATGCAGGGTTCGTTCTGGAGCGAGGTGGTGTCGCCCAGTGTGGTGCCTTCGAACAGCTGGGTCAGCAGGCGCCGCATGATCTTGCCGCTCCGGGTTTTGGGGACGTCGGGGACGAACACGATGTCCCGCGGCTTGGCGATCGGGCCGATCT
>NZ_ANPE02000020.1 GCF_000328305.2 Arthrobacter crystallopoietes BAB-32
CGCTGAAGTGACCTCGACCCACCTTGCCGCAGTCCGCGCCGCGATGATCGATGCGGTCTTCCGCCGGGCATTGGAGATTGATGTCCGGCAGGCAGAGCTGGAAACGTTCGAGTGCTCCTGGCTTCTTTTCGGCTCCATTGGCAGACGCGAACCGTTGCCCAACTCCGACGTCAACACCGCCCTCGTGTGGCAGCCTCGTCGAATCCCAAATGAGCCTGCCGAACCTGAACGGTTGGCAAGAGCGGCTACCGGCCGCCTGCAGGCCCTGGCCGGATGTGGCTTAAATTTCCGCCCCAACGAGGCCAATGCTTCAAACCCGCTGTACGCCAGGTCAGTAGATCAATGGCGTCAAGAGATCGCACGATGGGCCAGCGCGCCCCAAGAAAGGACCGACATCGTCCTGGCTTCCGCACTGCTGGATGCACGCCCGATCACGGAACACGGACTGGGACAGGTCGTGCTGGATCTAGTGGCGGCGGCATCCGCGCACAGGGACTTCAGACAGAGCCTGACGCGATCCGCCCTTGAGGAAACTCCTCCGGCGGGATTTGTACGGGGTTTTGTCATCGAAAGATTGGGTGAGCGTCGGGCCCTGCTGGACCTAAAACAGGCGGGCCTGCGACCGGTGGTGTCATTGGCGCGTGCTCTCGCGCTGTGGGCGGGGGACGTTTCCGGGACAACGCCCGAACGCCTGGAAACGGCAGCCGCGGGGGGCCTCCTCAGTCAGGAAGAATGCGAGAGCATGAAAGGAGCGTTCTCGCTCTACCACGAGATTCTCTTCGAGCAGGAAATCGAAGACATTAGAAACGGGACCCAACAGGAAGTCGGTATCGATCCTGGCCAGCTCGATCCCGTGCGTCGCCGCCACCTGCGGGAGGGGTTCCGCGCCATAGAGAGAATCCAGAATCGAGTTGCCAATGACCGGGAGATCGGCCTCACGTCAGGGCACCCAGTGCCTGGCGGCGTTGAAGGGCGGGGAGGTCTGATACTGCCATGAAAGTCTTCCAGAACTGGAAAGAAGCCGAGTTCTGCTGTCTGGACTTTGAGACAACGGGCTTGGATCCTCTTCGCGACAACATCATCGCCTACGGGGCAGTGCCGATTTCAGCAGGCAGAATAATCCCCTCCCAGGGACGCTACAGCCTGGTCAACCCCGGGATGGCGGTAAGCAAAGAATCAACTATGGTTCATGCCATACGTCAATGCGACCTTGAGCAGGCCCCGTCACTCGATGACTGTCTCAACGATATTAAGGAGCTGCTCGCGGGACGGATTCTCGTCGCGCATTCGGCCTGGGTGGAGCGGGGCTTCCTCCGGCGGGCCCTGAGCAGGCGGGGACTAAGGTTGGACGTTCCTATCCTCGATACAGCGGCCTTGGCTCGGGCCTGCGTTGACTTGCCGGAGCTACCCAGAGGGCAGGATGTTTCGCTCGAGTACGTCTCGGCCCTCCTAGATCTTCCTGTACACACCCCGCATCATGCGCTTGGAGACGCCATGACCACGGCACAGCTCTTCATCGTGCTGGCATCCCGCCTTTCCAAGGGTGGACCATGCAGACTCGGGAAGCTTGCCATCCTGTCGCGCCGCTAAGAGTGCTCATCGTCGAGCAGGCGTCCAGGCGCCGGCAACATGAGCCCTTCCTGAACGCTTGAACCAGCATGCCAAAGCCGTGGGGGCCCTGCCTTTGCCGTTGACGGCAAAGGCAGGGCCCCCACGAGACCGCATCGATCATCGCGGCGCGGACTGCGGCAAGGTGGGTCGAGGTCACTTCAGCGTCCCAGAGTTCGACCATCGTCGACCTCATGAGCCGGCACGCTTCGTCGAGTTCTGCCATAGATTTCGCCTCTGCGACGGCCCGCCTCACGACGAGAGGGTGGCGTATGTCCGAGGCGATGAGGTCTATCGCGTCCACTATGCCTATAGGTCGGCCGGCCCGCGTACTGACCACCATATGGTGCAGGCCGCGGTCAACCATTTTCAGATAGGTTGCCCAGACGGTCGAGTCTGAGGGAACACTCGCGGCCGGAAGGCTGGCGATGCGTGAAACCGGTTCGTCCAGACCCACATTGCCGGTCGCGACTTCCCTTCGAAAGTCGTCGTCCGTCACGATGGCTAGGGCGCTTCCGACGCGGAGGACAGCAGCTGATTCGCGGCGCTCGGTAAGTGACCGGGCAGCTTGTCGGACTGTAACGTCGGGCCGACACCACATGAGGGGACGCATGGAGTCGACCACCGAGCGTTCGAGGCGGCTTGGCGCCCCGCCCGATTCGATCAAACGCTGTCTGTCGGCAAGGGCGTTGTAGTGAGAAAACTGCAAATGCTCCGGCTGATTCACCACGTTGCGTGGATCGGGTAGGCGATAGCACAGGGTATCCTCCAAGGCCCTCACCGCCAGGGGTGGGGGAAGGCCGGAGAACACGGAGATGTGGCCGAACGTATCACCCGGGCCGAGGACGTCGACGGCTCTGCCGCGGTCAACCACCTCCACGCTGCCTGTACGAACCACGAAGATATGGTTCAGGCTGGGGGCTCCTGCGGGGATTACCCATTCTCCTGATGAGAAGAATTCGACTTCCACTGTGGCTGCCAGCCGGGCAAGGTCCTCGGCGTCCAAACGGTCATAAGGTGATTGACTGCCGAGAAACTCGATGAACTCCTTCACTCCGTCACCTCCGAGTGGCGAGGGGCGGTGGGAAGGGTCCTTGCACCCTTCCCACCGCCCAGACCGCACCCCGGATAGCTGATCGTGACTCGATGTTCAAGTACACAGCCCGTACAAGCCAACCGAGGGTTTGCGTTCAATCAGGGCTCTGCCGGCACCGGCAGCAAGGTTCACCCAGCTGACCGTTCCGTCAGACATGCCCTCGTCCAGTCTCCCGTATAAAGGCGGATTTGCCTCAGCCCTAAATTGAACAACCGTCCCCGGCTCTAGCAGGCTCCGTTCCGGAACGACGGAATATGCACCGTTCCCGGTCCTGTCGCGCAGGCAGGGGAACAGGGCAAGGGTCTGCGCCCCTGTCCGCTGTTCCGGTGCCCCGGCTCTGCGGCCCATTATCGACCGCTTGTTCACTACGTTCCCCTCCTTGCAAATGAACGTGGGGCCGGTATCGGCTTGTCCCTCGACGGCTGAGTCAGCAGTTATTCCCCCATGTCGCCGAGCTTCCGGCAGGGGACAGGGCGCGCGGAATGTTCCAAGGGTTGTTGTCGCGCAGGGCTTCGGGGAGCTGCCATTGGGGTGCGTTCTGATAGGCAACGGCCCGAAGGAAACGACCAATGGCCGCAGTGCCCACCGAAGTGCCATCGCTTGTCGTCGCCGGCCATGGTCCGCCATGCTGCATGGCAGGCGTGACGGCGACGCCCGTGGGCCAACCGTTGAAAATGACGCGGCCGCTGGAGGCGGCCAGTGCTTCCACGAGGCTCTCGAGGGCGGGGCCTTCATCCTCTTCGACAATGTGTACGGTTCCCGTCAGATTTCCTGGGAACAGGTCGCGCACTACTTCGGCCAGGTCGTTGCGTTCCCCGTACTCCACGATGATGGAGAGAGGACCGAAGGCTTCCTCCAGCAGCCTGTCGCCGGCCTTTTCAAGGACTTCGAGGGGAACGGAAACAATCGTTGGGCGTGTCCAGGCTAGGCCCTGCTCATCGAGGCGGCAGGAACCTTCGAGGATGACTTCGACACCGGCTGTCGACAGGACTGTTTCCCTGCGTTCAGCAAAGCCTCGAGAGATGCTGGCGTTAAGCAGACGGTGTTCGGTTCCGTCGGTGCCTGCTGCCGCTGCCGCCTCCCTGATTCCAGCCGTAAGTCGTTCTGCTTCCGGAACGAAGAGAAATCCCGGCTTGGTGCACAGCTGGCCTGCCGAGCCCGAAACGCTGCCGTAATAGCCCGTGGCGAGCGAGAAGGCGTCGCGGTCCAGGGCGGCTGCGGAGACAAAGACAGGATTGACGCTGCCGAGCTCTCCGAAAAAGGGAATCGGTGCAGGACGAGCCGCCGCAACATCAGCAAGCATTCGCCCCACTTGCTGGGATCCGGTGAAGGAGCCAGCCTTGATGCGCGGGTCTTTGAGCAGCGCTGTTCCGGCAGCTTGGCCGAAAACCACCTGCAGCGTTCCCGCGGGCATTCCGGCAGATTCCAAGGCCTCGCTGACGATGGCCCCGGTGCGATCGGAAAGGCGCGGATGACCGGAGTGTGCCTTCACGATCACCGGGCAGCCGGCAGCCAGCGCGGCGGCGGTGTCGCCTCCAGCGACGGAGAAAGCAAAGGGAAAGTTGCTGGCGGAGAAATTCAGGACCGGGCCCAGCGGCTCCAGAACCCGGCGAATGTCGGGCCGGGGGCCGAGTACGAAGCCGGGGTCGGCTTCATCGATCCGTGCATCCAGGTAAGCACCGTCCTCGACGGTTGAAGCGAAGAGTTTGAGCTGAACGCAAGTCCTCTTCAGCTCGCCGGCGAGGCGTGTCTCCGTTAAGCCTGTCTCTTCTGCAGCAATCCGAATAAGCTCGGTCCCGGCGGCTTCCAGCCGTTCGGCGACGAGGCAGAGGGCCCGCGCCCGCGCGTTCGGAAGCGTTTTCGCGTAGGCAGGCGCCGCCGCTGCGGCGGCCTGCGCTATTTTTTCTACTTGAGAGATGCTGGTTGGTGCAGGCACAGGCACTGTGGCTTCGCTCATTCTTTCTTCTCCTCGAGTGTTTTCATCGTGTGCTGAGGAACTAGGACGGATGCTCCTTTGACGCCGCACCTGTGGGGGAGGGGCGAAAATTTCCGGCGCAAGGTCAAACAGCGGATCAGGCCCGTCCTGGGATCTCCAGGACGGGCCGAATCTGACAGCGGCAATCGGTAGGTACCGGAGGTCGCAGTTAGCTGGCAGTGAGGGCGAGCTCCATGTCCTTGATGACCTGGGCGCGCTCTTCGTCGCTAAGCGGCCTGCGGGGAGCCCGGGTCGGGCCGCCGTAGATACCCGCAACCTCCTGGGAGAGCTTGATGGCCTGAACGAAGGTATGTTTGGTGTCCCACAGGAATGCAGGCTGCAGCAGGTCGTAAAGCTTGCGTGCCTCGCTGACATTGCCTTCGATGCCGAGCTTGTACAGCTTGGCGCAGAGCTGGGGAATGGCGTTGGAGTAGCCGCCGATCCAGCCGACGGCGCCCATCAGGAGCGATTCGAGGACTGCGTCGTCGGAGCCGGCCAGTACGTCGAGGCTGGGCGCTGCGCGGCGGATGCTGGTAATGCGGCGGATGTCGCTGGAGAACTCTTTGACGGCCACAACTTCGGGGATTTCGGAAAGTTCGGCCAGCAGTTCAGGGGTGAGGTCGACACGGGTGTCGAACGGGTTGTTGTAAGCAACGATCGGCAGGCCGGCCTTTGCCACCTCGGTGTAGTGGTCCACGACTTCGGCGTCGTTGGCGCGGTATGAGTTCGGCGGCAGCGCGAGTACAGCGTGTGCCCCCGCCTCGCGGGCCTGCTCGGCCCATCGGCGCGATTCATCGGCCCCATAGGCGCCAACGCCGGGGACAATGCTGAAGCCTTCGGGCGCTGCTTCCACGGCGAGTTCGACGATTCGGGCCCGCTCTTCAGTGGTCAGTACCTGGTATTCGCCCAGAGAACCGTTGGGTGCGATGCCGTCGGCGCCGTTCTCGGCGAGGAAACGCACGTGATTCTGGAAGCGGTCGTAATCGATCGACAGATCTTCCTTCAGGGGCAGGGTGGTTGCAACGACAATGCCGTGCCAAGCGCTCATTTTTGTCCTTCTTACGGTAGAGGTTGGAGCCATCTCTAAAGAGGTATGTAACCGGTAATATATAACCCATGACACTGCGGATCAACCCTTTTCCTCCAACTTTCGAAATTTTTCTCTGCGCGGTCAGCTCTTGTATGGCGGCATCATGCGGTCATGAGGCTGTTCACGTGGCTGATCGTGTGGGCTTTCTGAGACAAGGAGGGGGGCGGGCTTCTGCTCTGACGGAAGCGTTCGGATGCTAGTCCGGCGAACCATCGGGCGCGAAGTGCAGGTCCTACGGGACCGTCCTGAACTTTGGTCTGGTCTTTTGGGCAGCTCACTGATGTCTATTGCGTCCCTCGGCATCGGTTGGCTAGCGCCGGCCTCTGACGTCCGCCGGTTTCCCTTGATTATTTGGATGCGCACCGAATTTTCGGGGATGGTTCTTTCGGTCATCCTGCTTGCGGCAGGCGGGATGCTTCTGACCCGTGCCTGGCTCCGGCTCGGACAAGCCATCAGAGAAGTGCGTGCAGAATCCATGGCTGGGGTACTGCGTGCGATGACCTAGTGGGGCCTGCCAATGCTGTTGTGTGTCCCGCTTTTCAGCCGTGATGTCTATGCCTACATCGGTCAGGGGAGGCTGATGCTTGAGGGAATGAACCCGTATGAACAGGGCATCTCGGCACTTCCCAACTACTATCGGCTGGGCCCGGACCTCATGTGGACGGAAGCCCCTGTGCCATACGGCCAGCTCTTCCTCTGGATGGCAAGTATTGCTGTAGGGCTGACTGTCGTTCAGCCAGAATTGAGCATCCTGCTCTTACGTCTCGCCTCGGTCATCGGCGTCGTCCTATCCGCGTACTACATTCACCGATTGACTGTGCACGTTCGGGGTTATCCTGCTCGAACCCTATGGCTCACGGCTGCCAACCCGCTTTTTTTGACCAACTTCATAGCCAGCGCACACAACGATTCGTTGATGGTGGGCCTTGCATTGGCGGGGCTCTACTACTGCCTGAAGGGGAGTGCTATACGAGGCGTGGCGCTCGCTACTCTTGCGATCTCCATCAAGCCCATCGCCCTGATTTTCCTACCGTTCATTGGCTTGATCTGGGCGGGACGGCGAGCCGGCTGGTCGAGGAAACTGTTCTACTGGGCTTCCACCGCAACGATGAGCTTCAGCTTTCTCGCTTTGCTGGGCTGGATGGCCGGGATTGGCTTCGGCTGGATCAACGGTATCTTTGACCGGGGAAGCCTCTGGATCTGGTACGCGCCAGTGGGCCTGGCCGGGGGGATCGCTGCAGCAGCCGGGAATTTGCTGGAGCTGGACGGCGGGCAGCTGATGAGCTGGGTACATCGGCTCGGGAAGATCGCGTCATTGGTCATCGTTGTGTGGCAGATACTTCGGGGCAGCTATGACCGCCTACTCCACCGGCTAGCGATAGCCCTGGCGGCCGTCGTGCTACTGAGCCCCATGATCCAGTCTTGGTGGGTGCTGTGGTTCCTGCCGCTCTTGGCCGTGATTGGGATACGTGATGGCGGGCAGACCAAAGCTGTCTACATCGTGACCATATTCTTTATGGTCTATGCCATCTCCGATCAGCTGGACGTCTTTCCCTACATGCATCCGGAGAATCTTGCATGGCCCTTGGCTATCGCGCGCATCTTGGCCGCAACTCTGTCTTTGTCTGCCGGGCTGTGGCTGGTCTTTTTCGATCCACGGACAAAGCACATGTTCCATTCCCATCACCAACAGGCTTCTCGCCGACTTCAGTCACAGCCGACCGGAACCGACTACAGGGCGTAGCGCTCCTCCGGTCGACAGCTGCAGCCAGCAGATTCTCATGTATCGGCAGCGTGGCAAAGAGGAGAAGATAGCCCATGCACTTGCTGGGCTCACACAACGCCGCCCCACCTACCTGCCGGCAGCCGAGGTCATTTCCTCGGCTGCCGAACAGGTAGCGAGATTTTTGCATGGTCGTCATCTTAGGATGACGGCCGTTCCGATGCAGAGCTAAGAGCACTGGACATTGCTTGATCAGGGCGCGGTTTGATGACCGGCAACGGCGTCGGCGCGTTCGTCCAAGACCATGCCGGTTAGCATCCGGGCCGGGTTCTTGCGTGTGATTTGATCATGCGCCGCTGCATCCAGTCCGAACGTCTGCAGCATTGCGGGGAATTCCGTCAGGACATGGGAGTATCCCCACCCGCCAAACTCCGCCAAGTAGTGCTTGTGACCGACGTCCTGGGAAATGAGCATCTGCTCCAAGTATCCGCTGTCTGCAAGACGTGAGATTGCCTTACACCGCTCACGATCGGAGGGCAGCCACCAGGAGTTGGCGCCATCGGTGAAGAAGCCGGAATTTCCGCAGAGGTCGTACTCGAGGAAGGCGCCCCGTGCAGCAAGTGAACGGTGATATTCAACGGCCTCGTCGAATTCGATATCAGAATGGGCAAGCGCGGCGTCAAGGTGCCCAAGGACTACACGCGATAGATCGACCCCCTCGGATTCGAGGACATCCAAGACCACATGCCCGGACCGCGTCGGCGGGTGGACATGAACGGTAATTGGGAGGCCCGTCCGAAGATGCGCTCGTGCCGAGGCACGCAGCGACTTCTCCTCATTCGGATGCAGGGGAAACGTCGTACCAATTTCCCCGATGATCCCTGGGCGGATGTCGGTCCCGGCCAATCCGTTCTGGATCTGATCTACCAGTAGCTCGGCGACCTCCTCCACGTCCCGCGCTGCCACGTCGCCGTTCTGAGCGAAGTTTACGTAATGCCCAATACCAGCCACGATGTTGGCACCGGTACGGAGCGCAACTTCGCGAAGCCCGGCAGGGTTACTGCCTATGTCCTTGTTCGTCACGTCGACCAGTGTTCTTCCACCGGCCGCGAGAAAACGTTCGAGTTCCCGCGATGCAAGATCAACGTCGTTCAGGATGCAGTTCAAGCGGTTTCCGTACGGGTTTGCACGGATATCTGCAAGGTTACTAAGCCCGATTCCATCGTCCAGAATGGCGCTCTGTTGGAAGCGCGCCAGTTCATCCACGTACGCCATTAAGTCGATGAACAAGTGTTCGTGGGGGAGAGTCGGGCCAAGTTCAGACGCAGGGATAGGGCCGAGTACGGTCATAACCGTCGAAGTCATATGGGTTTCTCCGTAGGGATCGTTTGCCAATTTGTGCGATTCCGTGTCCGAAAAGGGCACGGCTTTCGATACCTGAGTGCTATTTGCCGACCGCGCTGGCACACTCCGAGAGGTTGCCTTCGGTGATCAACGGCGTCTCCATCCAGGTGACGTTTTCGACCTCCTTGCCTTCGAGTACCGAGATTGCCGCATTGGCTACGTTCTGGCCGTCCAGTTTCGGATCCTGCAGATTAGTGGCGTACTGCTTGCCGGCCTCTATGTTGTTGTAACCGTCAATCGTGCAGTCCGAACCAACTGCGATGAGGTTCTCGCCCGGCTTGTACCCCGCCCGCTCGGCTGCGGTGATTGCTCCGGCGGTCATATTGTCGGCCTGGCCGTAGACTCCGATAACTTTGTCGAATTGCGAGAAGAGCGCAGCTGCTGCCGTAGTCGCTTGGGTCTGGTCCCAGTTACCCGGCTGGCTGCCGACGATTTTCAGCTCCGGGGCCTCCTTAGCCAACGTGGATGTGAACCCATCCGTGCGTCCGATAGTCGACGCGGCTCCGGCTGTGCCGGTCACCATGATCACAGATCCCGATGTCCCCAGACCCTTTTCTTTGAGCCCGGAAATCAGAGCCCTTGCAGCAGCTGCGCCAAGGGCTTCATTGTCCGGGCCGGTGAAGGAAGACCACAGAGACGTGTCCTCTGAATTCGGAATAGAAGTGCTTACGACCACGGGGATTCCGGCAGCTTTGATTCTTTTCAGCGACGGGACAACTGCACTTGCATCAGCCGGCCACAGCACAATGGCGTCCGGCTTGCTGCTGACAGCCTGATTGATTTGCTGGGCCTGCTCAGCTGCATCGAAGTTTGTCGTGACAGTCGTGACCTTCGCTCCGGCCTCTTCCATAGTGCTCTTGAATGATTCCGCCTGCCTTGCGCAATAATCACACGTCTGGCTTACGGTCAGAAAGGTGACCTTCGCATCCTGGGCTCCTGGGGGCGATCCCGCATTGCCAGCGGATCCGCTGGAGGTATTCGGCGAACTGCATCCCGCAAGTACAGTTGCGGCGGCGACGGCGGAAAGGACAGTGGCGGCGATTTTGTTGCGTTTAATCATGCGAATCTCCGAAGTGCTAGGCCACCGAAACGGTGGAGGATTGAATGTAGCGTCTTGTAAATCGGTCCAAGGGCTTATCGACGATCACTACTGCCAGCAGAATGGCGCCGCTGACGAGCTGAATCGTTGCGGAGGTTGTCCCCATGAAGCTGAGGCCATTGGACAGAACTGCGAGGAGCAAGGCAGCACCGACGACGCCGACAAGACTGCCTTTGCCCCCGTTGAGGGATATACCCCCAAGGATGGCCGCGGTGGCAGCCTGGAGAAGAAGCGCATCGTCCGGCCCTGCCGTTCCTGAAGCCAGAGAAACTCCCTGAAGTGCCCCGGCAAGCCCTACCGCCAGTCCGGAGATGGCGAAGGCGGCGATAACCGTAAAGCTAACGGGCATGCCGGAGGCACGCGCTCGATTAGCATCGCTGCCGGCCGCGTATACGTATCTTCCGAGCCATGTTGCCCGCAGCGTCAGGATGATCAAGGCAGCCAGGACGAGTTGGATGAGCGATTGCAGTGAGAAGATACCGCCTACTGCTTGGGTCAAGGCCATTCCCGAGTCAAAATCGCTCATCTGCACGATTTGTCCCCCTGCAATTGCATATCCGATACCGATGGCCAGAACCATCGACCCGACCGTCACGGCAAGAGAGGGAATGCGAAACCTGGCCGTTACCCAGCCGTTGAGGAGACCGAAGCCGATCCCAAGAGCGATGGCAATCAGGACTGCCAGCGGCGTACCGACAGAATCGCTGAGCTTGACGGAAACCAGCGCGACAAGGGGGAAAGTGCCTGAAATCGAGATGTCGAATTCGCCTGCGAGCATTACGACGCCCAGCCCGCAGGCCACGAGCACAAGAGGGGAGAAGATCTGCAGGAGGGCATACAGGTTTCCCGGCTGCAGGAAGTCAGGATTGGAGCTTGCGAAGCCGGCGATGGCCAGCAAGGCCAGAACCCAAGCGATAAGGGCCCGAAAATTCCAGTACAAGAACGTCGGTTTCATCGCCGGCGTCCTCCTTTCGAAGCGGCTGCTATCCCGGTCAGAACTACGGCCAGGAGAACAAGGAGGCCCTTCGCCACCAGTTGCGTTTCATAGCTAAAGCCCACCAGGACAAGGACGTTGCCAAGGAGCCCGACGAAAAGAGCGCCCACGGCCGCGCTAACGGGGCTTCCGCTGCCGCCATTAACGCTGATGCCGCCTACGACGACGGCTGTCACAGCATCGAAGCCGAAAGTTCCGCCGAGCAGCAGATTGCCTTGGCCTGACTGGGAGGAAAGCAGTCCACCGGCAAGTCCTGCGGTTGTCCCGGCCAACGTAAAGGCCAGCAGGACCAGTGGCCAGGAACGCAAGCCTGACACTGCTGCAGCAGGTTCATTCAGACCTATAAGCGAAAGGCGCCGACCTTGCACGGTGTACTTGTGCCACCATGCGATCACGGCCGTGACGATGATGAAAACGAACACCTGAAATGGCAGCACGCCAAAGAGATTGGTGCCGAAGACACTCGCATCCCCTCCGCGGCTCACCGTCAATCCGCCGGTGACGAGTTCTCCCGCGCCGAGCAGAATCGCCGCGAACGCGATGGTTGTGATAATCGGATCTGTCCCGAGCTTTCCCACGATTAATCCCTGCACGGCGCCGGTCAGTGCGCCGAAGCCTGTGGCAAGCAGCAACGCAACCCAAGGCCCGGCCGGCAGGGCGGCAGCAAAAACGATGGTGGACAGCGCTATGGTCGATGCCAGGGACAAGGAGAAGATGCGGCCCACGATGGTTATTAGACTCAGGCCCACGGCTGCTATCCCTGTCAGGGCGACAGACAAAAGGAGCGCACGGATGTTCCCCAGGGTGCCGAAACGGGGAACGAAGATCACGGCGATCAGTGCCACAAAGAGCGTGACAACGGCGATTACAGTTGATCCATCGTTCAACAGTCGGCGGACTTGCGGCACCGGCCTCACCGTTGCTGTGATCGACGCGCTCATGCTGCTCCTCCCAGAATTTCCGTAGTAATGACGGCATTAGAAACCTCGTCCACCCGGTGGCGGCCGACTACCCGGCCCCGGTAGAGCGTCACGACATGGTCGGCAAGTTCCCGTACTTCAACTACGTCGCTCGTATAAATGAGGATGACCACGTTGTGCGCAGCCAGTTCGCGCAAGCTGCGATAGATTTCTGATCGGGCCCCAATGTCCACGCCACGAGTCGGCTCATTCAGGATCAATACGTGCGGTTCTGTCGCGAGAGCCCGTCCCACTGTCACTTTCTGCTGATTACCTCCGCTGAACGAAGACACGGGCTCTGCTATACGGCGCGTATCAAAGGCAACCTTCGACATGGTCTGAGCAGCGAGACGCTGCTCCTGTGAACTTCGGATGACCCCCAACCGGCTGATTTTGCCTAAGGCACCGGAACTAACGTTCGTTGCAACCGAGGCACTGAGAAATACACCTTCATGCACGCGGTCGGCCGAAATGTAAGCGATGCCCGACTGCTGAGCTGTTGCCCGGTCATGGACCTTAACCACCTTTCCGTCCAATTCGACGGAGCCTGAATCAATACCAGTGACGCCGGCAAGCGCCCGGACCACTTCATCTGCCCCAGAACCAATTTGCCCGAACAGAGCCACAACCTCACCCGCACGAGCGCGAAGGGCCACGTCCGCAAAACGGTTGCGGCTATTTAGCCCCTGGACGACCAATTCGCGGGGCTGGCCCACCTCCTGCAGAGCAACGGTCTTATCAGCGGGGACATGGTCCGCGCCCAACATGTGGGCAACCATGGTCGACATGTCGAAGTCCCGCACGCGGCCTCCGGCGACGACCCTGCCCGCGCGCATGATGGTCATGCTGTCGGCCAGTTCGAATACTTCGCCCAGTCGGTGAGTGATATAGACGATTGCTCGCCCCTCACTGGTCAATCGCCGAACCACATGATGAACCTTTGCGATTTCGACATCGGAGAGAGTGGCCGTGGGTTCATCCAGTATCAGGACTCGTGCATCGGCAATCAGTCCCCGTGCGATCTCGAGGAGTTGCCGTTGGGCCAGCGAAAGGACCTCTACGGGGAGGTCCAAATTCATTCCACTGAGTCCCGCTGAATCCAGCGCGGCCTCGATGCTTTGCTGCAGCGCTTTTGGCCGCACGATCAACGCACGGCGACCACGGGCGGCCAACATGAGGTTATCTCGTACGGACATTTCGGGTACCACTGAGAGTTCTTGAAAGACCATGGCGACATCATTGGCTTCATAGGCTTCCCCAAAAATCGTCCCGGAATCCGGCGGTTGAACTCCCGCAATGGCCTTCACCAACGTGCTTTTTCCTGCACCGTTTTCGCCGAGAAGCGCGTGTACTTCACCTGCACGAAATTCGACGTTCACATCGGCGAGAGCGAGAAAGCTGCCGAAAGACTTGCTGAGCGAGCGAACCCCCAACAACACACTCGAATCTGTATCGCCTGGTACCTCGCCTTCAGTGCCAGTCTCAGACATCGCTGATTCTCGCGGTTTTTCCGTGGGTCGATTCACCTCCATAGGCGTCAGCCTTTCTCCTTACACAGGGGCAGCACTTACATAACCGATGAAGTGTTACGTGTGATACATTACACAGCAATTGCCGTAAAGAATATGCGCACCAAAGACATCCCGCAAGGGGGTCGAATTCAACAAAAGAAAATGATGCGCCTCCAGGCGAGCCCAGAAGGCGAACCCCTAGAGCACTCACGGGCCTCCAAGAGGAAGCGGCGAAAAGCACCGAAATCCGCAGCCTGGTGCAAGACCCAGGGCCTTGGAGGAAACTGCCTTACGCTCTTGTTGCGGCTCACCCTTCTCGCGGCAGCAGCGGGTCAGCTCTTGGAAGACGCCCTTTCTGGAGCCCGTTCGACAACGAGGGGGAGTCACATCTCCGAAGCCCGTTGCCGCTTGACAAGCAAGGTTAGGTGCCACAGCGCACTACCATTGGGATGACACAAGAAGAACACGTAACGATGGAAACAGGACACTACCGCCTATTCGCAGTATGTAGTATCTTACCGTTCATGCGTTACACATCACATCAGCAGACGACCGGCCCCTTTCGTCGTGCTCTTGCTGCCAGTGTCAGCGGCCAAGCCCTCGAATGGTATGACTTCGCGATTTACGGGTTAGCGGCGGCCACGGTATTCCCACAGGTCTTCTTTCCCGGGGCCTCGCCTTTGATCGGAGTCCTCGCCTCTTTCGCAACTTTCGCCGTTGGATTCATCGCTCGACCTGTCGGCGGATTCATCTTCGGACGCCTGGGCGACCGAATCGGCCGCAAGCCGGCGCTCATGCTCACGCTCTTGCTCATGGGCGTCAGCACCGTAATCATCGGCCTGCTGCCCGATTACGGAACCATCGGCATTCTCGCCCCCATCCTGCTCGTTGTGCTCCGCCTGGCCCAAGGTGTGGGTGTCGGCGGTGAGTGGTCTGGTGCGGCCGTTCTTGTTATAGAGAGCGCCCCCGAGCGTCGCCGCGGGTTCTTCTCCAGCATGATTAATTCGGGCGAGTACATCGGAACCCTCGTCGCCGGAGCCGTTTTCACCGCGCTGAGCGCGCTGATGCCCGATGACGCCTTCCACGCCTGGGGATGGCGTATTCCCTTCATCCTTGCCTCGCTAGGGATTATCTTCAGCCTGATCATCCGCCGGAAGGTAGACGAGACGCCGGCATTCGAAGAGATCGCCGAAAAGGCCTCCAAGGATCAGCCCTCTCTCGTAACTTCCCTCCGGGCTCAATGGCGCAACGTGCTCGCGATCATCGGCCTGCGTATGTTCGAAAACGCCTCCGCCTATATCATTCTGGCCTTTGCCGTCACCTATGCCACCACTGCCGGCAACGCCGAAAGCACAGCAACGCTTGGTGTGACCATCGCATCAGCGGTCGCCATCCCTCTCATTCCGCTGTTCGGCCACTTGTCGGACCGCATCGGACGCAAGCGGGTGTATTTGGTCGGCGTGGTCTTCCTGCTCGTGTTCTTCATGCCCTTCTTTGCGCTTATCGAGACGCAGCAACCCCTGTTGGTGTGGACAGCCTTCATTCTGGCGTTCGCATTCGGGATGGCACCCATGCTGGCTGCTCAGCCGTCATGGTTCGCCGAGATGTTCCCAACCGCTTTCCGCTACAGCGGCACAGCGATCAGCACCAACGTCGCCACCATTTTTGCCGGCGGAATGGCCCCGTTCATCGCCACCGCACTTGTGAACGCAACCGGGAACCTCACGTATGTATTTGTTTATCTCGGCTTCCTCGGCGTGATCACGCTCGCTGCGACCTTTTTTGCCCGGGAAACACTCGGAAGCGACTTGGACGCTCCCGAGCCCTCAATCCAGCTCCAGGGCAGCGAGTCCGGTGCTGTCGCAGGGAAGCGAGCATAATCGGCGTAACTAACGCACCGCTGCCCACCGGGCCGCTCACTCTAGCGTCAAAGTAGGGCAGGGTCTCTCCGTGAGGAGAGACCCTGCCCTACTTACGAACGTGCGAGGCCTGGCGGTCTACACGCTGCTTCACCGAATGCATTTGTTAGTCAAAATGCACTGGCGCTGGTCATGAGACAGTCTTACTTATCCAAGGCGCAGCAGCACGTGTCGCTGGCGGCTCCCGCCCACCACGTCACCGATACCCAGACGTACTTCCTGGACCCGACAGACCCGTTCCCGAAAGGACTCTTGCCATGAGCATCCCGTATTTTGACGCGGCCGCCATTCGATCTACCGTACCCTTTGACCGTGCAGTGCGCGCCATAGAGGACGCGCTGGCGGATGGCGTGGATCCGGAAATGGACAGCCCCCGCCTGTTCAGCCCGGCACCGGATGGGGAATTCCTCATCATGCCGACCGAGGGCGGGCACTACAGCGGGGTAAAAACGGTCACGATCGCACCGAAGAATCCGTCTCACGGGCTCGAAAAGATCCAGGGAATCTACATTCTGATCGACTCGGCGACCCTTGCACCTCTCGCCCTCATGGACGGTGCGGCGCTTACTGCCGTGCGTACTCCGGCCACGACCATAACAGCCGTAAAGCATATCGCCGCCGCAGCCCCGGCCAATGAAGGATTCGGCTCATCGCCCCAGATCCTGGTTTTCGGCGCCGGCGTGCAGGCGCTGAATCACATCCGGGCGGCCCGGGCAGTATTTAGGGACGCCCGGTTTGGCGTTATTGGGAAACGTGCACACCGAGTGAGCGAGCTGGCCCAGACATTGGCCGCAGAGGACATTGAGGTCGTGGACAAGTCGGGTGATGTGGCAAGCGCGGTTGCAAACGCAGACATCATTCTTTGTGTGACTTCCTCCTCGGATCCGCTCTTCGACGGCGGACTGCCGAAGGACGGCGCGATCGTGGCGTCGGTCGGGCAGCATGGCCTGGACGCCCGCGAAGTCGATGCGAAGCTGGTGATGCGCAGCGACGTGGTTGTGGAGGGCCGGGCTTCATCCTGGCGGGAGAGCGGCAATCTTATCCCTGCCCGGAGCGTCGAGGAGTGGCAAGAGATTGAGCCGCCAAATCTTAGGGACTTGGTTAGTGGGGGGCTGGTCCGCCGTCAACAGACCTGCTGCCTATATACGGGTGTGGGAATGGCGTGGGAAGACCTTGTCACCGCAGCCGTCGTATATGAAGAGGGCAAAGATCATGCCCGTAGACGGAATGGCCGCGAGTAACGAAACGGTCCGTGAAGCCACCTGTTCTCTGGCACTGCTCGAGGAGTGGGGCGACCCCTGGACTTCATGCACGGCTGGCCATTGTGTCCGCAGATCTCGGACCCTGCGTCTTCGGCTCATGGCGCGCGTCACATTCCAGTCCTCCCGGGAGGATTCCGCGCCGTCCTGGCCTTGCACCGGGTGGCGGCAGCCGTGGTCGTAACAGCCTTGGGTTCGTTCGACGAGCTACGCGAGCAGAATCAATCTCTCTGAGCGCCTCAAAAATCTCGATGAGTACGAGCAGGGTCTGAAGATGCCCCGACCAATCCAGCTTCCTGACACACCACTTCGTAACCGTCTCGCAAGTGCTCAGGCGGGCGGGGGCTTGTAAATTTCCGACGGTCGTTCATCGCTGCTCCGCTCGTTGCTCTCGTTGCCGTGAACGAGGCCGCAGGGTCGGGGCATTGGTGAGGGCGACACCGGCTATGACGATGAGACCGCCGACGACTTGGGCGGCGGTGTAGGGGTGACCGGCGAGAATAGTAATCGTGGCGGTGAATACGGTGATGAGGTTCAGGAACACCCCGGCGCTCCCTGCTGGAAGGACGGTCAGCGCCCGGTTCCAGAGCAGATAGGACAGGACCGACGGGAAGATCGCGATGCACGCCAGAGACATCATGACATCGCCCGTGGCTGGCAGGACAGGTCCGCCGGTGGCGAGGCTGATCGGGGTCAGGACGGTGACGGCGACCGCCGCCTGGATGGCAGTTCCTGTGATCGGCGGTATTTTCGGAGCCAGGCGCCCAGTGACCGTGTACGCGGTCCATGCTGTGATGGCGCCGATCATGAACAACTCCCCTGATCCGAACCCGGTGCCGAGCAGGGCTGCCGGGTTACCGCCGCCGAGGACGACCAGAACGCCGACCAACGCGACCAGCACTCCGCCGGCCGCCGGCAGGGTCAGGCGTTCACCCAGGAAGATCGTGGCGGCCAGCGTGATCAGCGCAGGGTTGAAGGCGTTGATGAGAGATGCACTGAACGCGTCGGTGTGTTCGAGAGCGGCATAGAGCAGCAGGTTGTAGCCCAGCAGACCGCACATGCTCAGGGCGACCAGCCATGGCCACGCTGCCGCGACCTGCCGCCATTGCGGTCGCTCGACCATCTGGGCGGTCACCAGCAACGGCAGGAGTGCAAGAGCCCAGCGCATCAGGACGAGGCTGAGCGGGTCAAGGCTTTGGACCGCGCTGGCACCGACGACATAGTTACCTGCCCAGAACAGCGTCGCACCCAACAGGGATGCAACCGCCATCCATAGCGCGCTCCCATGCACGCGGACCGGCCGGACTTCCGGGTGTGTGCTGGTGTCCGGGACAGCCACTGTCAGATGGTTGCGGTGCCGCGGAAGTTGGTGGTCGTTGCCCCGCCGACCCAGACGGTCCCGTCGGCGTCCGCCGTAATGGTGATTTCACCGGCCCGTCCGAGCCGTGAACCCTGGGAGACCTTATAGCCGCCGGACACGGCGCCGGTACGGGTAAGCCATTGACCGACCGAAGCGTTCATGCTGCCGCATACCGGGTCCTCCGCCACCCCGACACCCGGCGCGAACGTGCGCATCTCAAAGGCACAGGCCGACCCCTCCGGGTAGGCACCGATGGCACCCACCATTGCGGTAGGGATCAGTGACAGGTCCGGTTCGAGGTCTAGTACCTCCTGCGCACTGGCAAGCCTGATGACAGCCCAGCCGGGCCCGTTATCCACCCACTGGTGTGAAAGCACCTGGTCCTCCCGGATGCCGAACGCGGCAACAATACTGGCTAGAAAGTCACCCTCCAGATCACCGGAGCGCCGCGTGGCAGGCGCAGCAAAAGACAGAATCCCCTCCCCGGGCAGCACTTCGACCAGTCCGGCAGCGCACTCCTGCACGATGCGGTCGCCCCGCCGCGGGGTGCCACCATTCTCAAGCCAAGCATGCGCGGAGCCAAGTGTGGGATGGCCGGCGAACGGCAGTTCGCCGCCGGGGGTGAAGATACGGACGCGGTAGTCCGCCTCGAGGGTCGTCGGTGGCAGCTGGAACGTCGTTTCGGAGAGATTCGTCCACCGGGCCACGCGCTGCATCATGGCGTCATCAAGCCCGGTTCCGTCAAGCACGACAGCCACGGGATTCCCCAAGTAGGGGGTCGAGGAGAATACGTCCACCTGAGCGAAGGGGCGGGAATGAGGGATGTCAGTCATAAGAGGAAGCCTTTACTAAACGGGAAGAAATCAAGAGCCGTACAGCAATGATAGGAAAATTTTCTAGCCATTTGGTTGCCGTTCAGGCCCTTAAACTATATGTATGAGCACTTCCGTGAAGCTGGATGAGGTAGATCAGGCAATTTTGTATCACCTATCCTTGGACGGCCGTCTAAGCAACGTCGATCTGGCGGCTCGCGTCGGCCTCACGCCCGCACCCTGCCTTCGACGGGTCAAGCGCTTGGAGGAAAGCGGCGTCATCGCCGGCTACCGGGCTCGCCTCGATCCGCAGTCCGCCGGGCGGGCCTTCTGCGTCTACATGGCGGTCGAGATTACGATGACCAGTCGAGAAATCGTCGAACAGTTCGAGGCAGCGATCTCGTCCTTCCGCGAAGTAACGGAGGCCCGTCGCGTTTACGGCGGCGTGGACTACATCATCCGGGTCGACGTCGCCGATGGGAACGCCTATCAGCGGTTCCAGGATGAAAAGATGTACCCCCTGCCCGGCGTTCACCGGATTGTTTCCCATCCGACCATGAAGCTCATCAAGAGCAGCGACTAGATTTTCTTCGCCGCCAGCAAGGGCACTTCGATGCATCGCTACGAACGTGACCGTGCGGCGTTTCCCTGGCCTTTGCCGGCGGCAAGGGGACCGTCACCCACAACAGGTCTCTTGTAGGCGTGAGATCTGGGGCTGTGAGCGGATGCAGCCGTCGCCAAGGCCATGTGACCTGCGGAAACACTGATCTAGTTATGGAACGGGAGTTCTCGCAGCTACTTCTGTTCCCGTAGCTTTAACACCGATAATTGATATTATGTCAAGTAGTAGTACTTGAATGATCAACTATTAGCTTC
>NZ_ANPE02000019.1 GCF_000328305.2 Arthrobacter crystallopoietes BAB-32
GGAAGGCGGCAGGCCGCCGTCGTCCACTAGTGCGTTTCACTTCTCCAGGCTTTCGACCGTCACAGTGCCAAGGTTGCCATAGGCAAAGTCCTCCGGGTCGGACTCGATCGGGCTGGTGAAGAGCCCGTCACCAACGAACAGGCTGACGTTGGTGCCCTCGATAACGCCCTGGATGTTCGTGGCGGAGTTGGAGCCGGGAAAGAAGTAGTCGGTGTGGCCGCCCATGAGGGACTGCGGGTCCTCGGGCCTGAGGAAACCAGTCTCGAGCCGGATGGCGTCCATGTTGCTGGGGCTGCCGCCTTCCCAGAATGAACCGCCGTGGAAGCCGCCGCCCCACTTCTGCGCGTAACGGATCGGGTCGTCCCGGGTCTGCAGCCAGTAGCGGTTGGCGTTCGCGTTGGCCGTGTCCTCGGGGCTGCCGACATTGTGGCCAGTGCCGGCCGTGGCGACGTAGATGATGTTGGTGGAGTCGAGGCCCTCGCGTTCAGCGGTGCCGAGCAGCGAACCGCCGGCGCTGTAGCCGACATAGGTTGAGCGGTTCCCGCGGGAATCTCCAGATCCAAGGCAAAATCGAAGGCTGCAAGCTGGGGAGCGCCTTCTTCGTTGTAGGAGCTGGTGGCGTTGTACGGCACCTCGTCCGGCAGGTCGGTTCCCTGCCAGTAGAAGGAAACGGATGAGGCCGAGGACTCCCCATTGATGGCGTCGAGGCGCTGCGTGTAGTTCTCTAGCTGTCCCAGATCCGACCCGGTGCCGGGCACAAGCGTGGCTGCGGTCCGGGTCTGCGGACCGGGATTGCCTTCCATCGTGACGATCCGGCCGTCTCCTTCGAGGCTGACCATG
Organism: Arthrobacter crystallopoietes BAB-32; assembly: GCF_000328305.2. Lineage (GTDB taxonomy): Bacteria > Actinomycetota > Actinomycetes > Actinomycetales > Micrococcaceae > Crystallibacter > Crystallibacter crystallopoietes_A. Next base: position 841 of record NZ_ANPE02000019.1, read on the forward strand.
ACAACCTGCACGTCGTTGTCCGCAGCGTAGTCCAGGCCCTTCCGCAGCGTCTCCAGCCGGTCCCATTCGGCCGAACCGGACTGGTGGCTTTCCTGTTGTGAGGAGACTGCTTCCCGGTAGCCGGCAATGGTGACCGAATTGGCGCGAACCCGGTTTGCGAAGGGCACTCCATTCAGGTTGCCGAACACTGCCGGATAGAGCAGCAGCAGCCGCTCCCGGACGTCGGGGGAGAGGCTGAGCCAGGCGGTGCGGATTCCGGTGATGCCCTCGTGCGTCAGCGGGTTGTCACCTGCCATCGCGTTGGCCATGATCGCTTCCGGGGAACCAGATGGCCGCCAGACCGGCAGTTTGTTGGCTGCGAGGACTGCAGCGGCTTCGGGATTGGCCAGCACCCAAGCATGGAGCTCCCCGTCGCTGAGTCCCTGCATGGACCGGACATAGTCTTCGGGGGACAGGGTGCCGAAGGCTTCGTCCAGACCGCTCGTGAAGTCTGCCCACGTGGGGACGGGTAGCGAGGAGGTGCCCAGCAGCGATGCCGCGGGCAGTGTTCCGCCGGTGCCGCCGCGGATGGCGTCCAACCCAAGCACGGTTTGCTCGGTCAGCGCCTGCCAGTCCCTCCAGAGCTGTTCGGCTCTGATATTGAATGCGGTGACACGGCCTGTGGTCGCAGCCTGCGCCCCTCCCGGTTCCGCGGGGTCACCCGCCTCTGCCGCTTCGGCGGCAGCAAGGTCGGCGGCCAGTCCCGGTTGCGCAGCTGCCAGTTCCTCCGACTCGGCCTGCAGCAGTCTGCCGGCGGTAACGAACGCCTCCAGCACCGACCTGGCCGAGGCCAGGGCGTGCTGCCATTGCTGGACCGGGTCCACCAGCTCGTCGAGGGCGGTGTGCACGGCCGCCTCTGTCTCGGGCTGGCGGTAGGCCTGCTGCAGCCCCGACCACGCGGCAGTGGCGTCAGCGAGGTAGCCGGCGGTTGCCGAACTGCGCAGCTCCAACTCTTCGGCCACGCCCGCCAGCTTGTCCCAAGGCACGTTGATCCCCGGAAACCCCGCCAGCTGCTGCATCACGGGAGCACCGCCGCGCCGAAACCGCGCCCGGACAGGAACGGCGCCAGGACCGGGGCTGCCGAACCGCCCGACCAGCGCGCGTGACCCGGCCCTGCACCCACGGTGAGACCGGCAGTCGCGGTGGATGCGGCGTCGGCCATTTCCCCGTCCGCCGCCAGGTAGAGCTGCGCGGTTTCAGCCGCCACCCCAGCCTTGTGAAACAGTGCGCCCGCTGCCCGGCTGCCGACATCTTTCCGCGGAGCCCAAAACCGTCCGAAGGCCGCTGCCACGTCCGACGCCGTGCCGAAAGCATTCGTGGCCTCTTCGCCCGAGGCTGCGGCGTCTTCGGCGGCCATCATCATGGATTGTCCGTCTGCCGCCACGTCTGCCAGCACGGCGTGCAGCGCCTCCGGCCTGATATCCCAGCTGCCCATCGATCTGATCTTCCTGTCCTGATCCAGAAGGTTGCTACGAGATGAAGGTTCTACGTGATGAAGCGTTCCATCTGAACCACGGGAGGTCGATGGGAACAACTCCCCATGTGGAAGGCCTTGCGGCTGTGGAGGGAAGGGCGTCGCAGCTGTGGAGGGGAGCTGGAAACCGCGTGGATCCAGGAAGGTTCAGGAGCCGAGACGGGCCGACCACTGGCGGGCCACTTGAGGGCATGGCAGTGTGGGATGCAGCCGGTCCCGGCGTTCGACAGCACCGAAGTTCAAGGAGATGAGCCGATGGCCGATTCGCTCGCATCGACGGAGCAGGCCCGTGAAGACCACGCCGCAGACGTCGCCGGCGGCGAGGCCGTGCCGGAGGAGGCCCCCGAGGTCCAGGCGCCGGAGATCAGCTACGACGAACAGTTCTACCCGGCCCGCCCCCGGGCGCTGAGGCCAAAGGCCCGACGCCGGCCTTGGATACCCGGCCAGCCGCCGTTCGAGGCGGATGCACGCAACCCTGTCTATGTAGAGTGGCTGCGCAACCAATCCATGCTGGGCGATGCGAAGGTCATCGCACGCCAGCTGTCCGGCCAGGCGAGCATGTGGCAGAACCCCTTTGCCTACCCCAATCCGCGTGCGGCGGTGGACAAGGCATCGGTATGGTTCACGGCCTACCCGCTGTCCCTGATCACCGGACCCGGCCAGTCCTTCCTCGCAGCCCTCGGCGATGAGGGGCTCTGGGAGGCGTTCGAGCAGATCGGCATCAAGGCCATCCACACCGGCCCGGTGAAGCTGGCCGGCGGGCTCAAGGGCTGGGAGAACACCCCCAGCGTGGACGGCCACTTCGACCGGATCAGCATGGCGATCGATCCGCTGTTCGGCACCGAGGACGAATTCCGGACTATGTGCGAGGTCGCGGCCGGACACGGTGGCACCATCGTGGACGACATCGTCCCGGGCCACACCGGCAAAGGCGCCGACTTCCGGCTGGCCGAGATGAACTACCGGGACTATCCCGGCATCTACCACATGATCGACATTCCGGAATCGGACTGGCACCTGCTGCCGGACGTTCCCGACGGCGAGGATTCCGTCAACATCGACGCCGCCACCGAGCGAGCCCTGCAGGAAGCGGGCTACATCATTGGGGAACTGCAACGCGTCATCTTCTACGAGCCGGGGGTGAAGGAAACCAACTGGAGTGCCACCCGGCCGGTCATGGACACAGCGGGCCAGTTCCGGCGCTGGGTGTACCTGCACTACTTCAAGGAGGGGCAGCCCTCGATCAACTGGCTGGATCCCACCTTCTCCGGCATGCGTCTGGTCATGGGGGATGCGCTGCACTCGCTGGTGGATCTGGGCACCGGCGCGCTTCGTCTGGATGCCAACGGCTTCCTTGGCGTCGAGAAGAGCGCGGAAGAACGGCCGGGCTGGTCGGAAGGACATCCGCTCTCCGAGGCAGCCAACCAGATCATCGGCAGCATGGTCCGCAAGGTCGGCGGATTCACCTTCCAGGAGCTCAACCTCAGCATCGACGACATCAAAGCGACCTCAGAGAACGGGCCTGACCTCTCCTACGATTTCGTCACGCGCCCGGCCTACCACCACGCGCTGGTGAAGGCGGATACCGAGTTCCTCCGCTTGGCCCTGCGCCAGGCGATGGAAATCGGTGTGGATCAGGCCTCGCTGGTGCACGCACTGCAGAACCATGACGAGCTGACCTATGAGCTGGTCCATTTCGTCACGAAGCACAAGGACGAAGTCTTCGAGTACGACGGCGGGGAGCTCACCGGCGCGGAACTCGCCCACACCATCCAGCAGGACCTGCGGGACGGCATTACCGGCGAGGCCGCCCCCTACAATCTTGTCTTCACATCGAACGGCATCGCCTGTACTACGGCCAGCGTCATCACAGCGGTCCTGGGCATCACCGACTTCGACGCGATTACTTCGGAGGACGTCGACCGGATCCGCCAGGTGCACCTGCTGCTGGCCAAGTACAACGCGCTCCAGCCGGGTGTCTTTGCCCTTTCCGGGTGGGACCTGTGCGGCATGCTCACCCTGGACCGCTCGAAGGTCGGCAACCTCCTGTCCCGCGGCGACACCCGCTGGATCAATCGCGGCGCGCACGACCTGATGGGCTTCAATCCCTCCGCGCAGACATCGACGGCCGGCATGCCCAAGGCGATGGCGCTCTACGGTACGCTGCCCGAACAGCTCCAGGACGAGAACTCCTTCGCCCGCCAGCTCGCCCGAATTTTGCAGGTCCGCGAGCAACACGGCATCGCCAAGAGCGGTCTGATCGACGTCCCGGACGTCTCGCACCGCGGGATGCTCGTCATGGTCCACGACTTGCCCTCCGGCGACCGCGAAGTGACGGTACTGAACTTCTCGGACCAGGACATCGCCGGCACCGTCCGCTCCGAGCTACTGGAGACCGGAGCCGGAGTGACGGATGCGTTCAGCGGCGAGCCGGTGGGGACAGTCGACGACCTGCACAGCTTCTACATCCAGCTCGAGGCCTTCGAAGGCACAGCACTGCTGATCACCGCGCCCGAACCGGAGGAAGACGAGGCCGGAGAGCCGGAGGCAGCGGGAAACCTCACCCCCGGCTGACTCCCGTAGGGGCGGCAACCGGCAGCACAAGCTGCGGGCAACCGGCGCGCAAGCCGGCTGCTATTGCCTGCCCGGCCGGGCACCTGCGGCCAGGTTCTCCAGCTTGTCCGGATTTCGCACCAAGTAGACGCCGGTGACCTTGCCGCCGTCGACATGGATCATGGCGGCCACATCGAGCCGAGGGCGCACTCCGGTCGGCAAGCTCATCATGGGCAGCACCGCGCAGCAGATCCTGCTGCAGGCCAACTGCCCGGTCCTGGCCGTCAAGGCGTAGCGACCCAAACCTGGCACCGGCGGCACCGGACGTGGAATACCCGCGTCCGGTGCCGCCGTCGTTGTTGGTCCTGCCATAATCGGGTCCATGGCTATCAACGGGACAGACCTGAAACACCTGCGGCGCTGCGTTGAGCTGGCACGGGAGGCGCTGGACGACGGCGACGAACCGTTCGGCTCCCTGCTGGTGGATGCGGCCGGCACGGTGCTCTTCGAGGACCGCAACCGAGTCAAGGGCGGCGACCAGACCCGGCATCCGGAGTTCGAAATCGCGCGCTGGGCCGCGGCGAACCTGATCCCGGAAGAGCGCGTCGAGGCAACGGTCTACACCTCCGGCGAGCATTGTCCAATGTGCTCGGCAGCGCACGCCTGGGTGGGGCTGGGCCGGATTGTCTACGCCGCCTCCAGCGAGCAGCTGGGCGGGTGGCTCGCGGAATGGGGCGTGGGGCCCGGACCGGTGGCCGCCCTGCCGGTGCAGGCGGTGGCGCCCGGGATCCCGGTGGACGGTCCGGCGGCGGAGCTGGCCGAGGACGTGCGGGAACTGCACCGGAGGTTCAACTTAGGTTCCTAGGAACACCCGAGCCAGGCACCGCCGTCGTTATGGGCAGTCCTTATGGGCAGTCCTTATGGGCAAAGGCCTAAAGGAAGGCGGAGGCTCTGGCGGCCGGGAGCGCGTTGGGGGGACGCCCGGCGGCCAGAGCCGTCCAAGGTCAGCCGGACGAAATGGTGTTGGGGGAACCATCATCAACAGCAAGACCAGAAAAAACCTTACACCATCAAAGCTAAGTGTGCTTCATTCGTGTTAGCCGCCACTGATCCAGGCGCCGCATGAGGCCATGACGGCGGTTACCGGTGCGCGGATGGTCAAGGGCTGGTCACGGAAAGACAAGACGGGGGAGCGGCGGCCGCGAGATGGTGGTGGGGAACCACGAGGCGCCGCGCGGGTGCGGCCGACCATGAGGAAGGGGACTCAATGCAGACCGAACAGGAAATCCAGCCGGCCACGTTCCAGGAGCTGCTGGCCGCGATCCAGCCGGCCGAGGGCGGCCGGGAGCTGAAGGATCCGGCGACGGGCGAAGTGGTGGGACGGGCGCCGGAGCACACGGCGCAGGAGCTGGACGCCGCGGTTGCCGCAGCGCGGGCAGC
>NZ_ANPE02000018.1 GCF_000328305.2 Arthrobacter crystallopoietes BAB-32
GCAGGAGTACGACGGCGGTGCTTGGGTCATGCGGGTTAAGGGACAATGGTGGGGTGAGTGAAGTGCGTCCCGAACAGAACGACCAGCCGGCCCCGACTCCCGTCCTGACGGCGAAGCAGGCCAAACGCGCCAATGCGACCGTGACCGGAATGCTGATCGCGCTCGGGCTGAGCATCGCCCTGTTCCTGCCGGTTTTCTTCCTCAACCCGTCCAGCAAGTCCGAGGTCTACGAACGTAATATTAACGTCGCCGGCGTCGCACAACAGGCCGAAGGGGCCGCCGGCTACCTGCCGGTGGCGGCAGAGCTCCCCGAGCCCTGGAAGGCCAACTATGCCCGCTGGAACTCAGGCGGCAGCGCCAAGGTCCCGGCCTGGGAGGTCGGCTACCTGACGCCGAACGGCCAACACATCGCCCTCGTCCAGACGGACCAGGCCAACCCGACCTGGACGGCCCAGCAGACGGAGAACGCCCCGGTCACCAGCGACCGACAGGCCGGCGGCGAAACCTGGGAGCTGCGCGACCGCGGCGAAGGCAAGAAGCACCTGGTCCTGGACAAGGACGGCTACACCATCATCCTGTCGGGACGCGGGGAACTGGACGAATTCGACACGGTTGCTGCCGCCGTCGTCAAGGCTCTGGACACGGCACCGGCGAAGTAGCCGCCGGCCGGCAACACCAAACGTTCATCCGCCCGTAACGGAACGGCCAGCAGCACGGGTCCGCCGCCGCTGCCAGTATCGTAAGCAGGGTGACTACCAACCTCACCCCCGCTGAAGCCTGGAAGAAACTGCTCGAGGGCAACGACCGTTTCGTCTCGGGCACATCCGTCCATCCGAACCAGGACGCCGCCCGCCGCAGTTCGCTGGTGAACGAGCAGCACCCGTTCGCCATCATCTTCGGCTGCTCGGACTCCCGGCTCGCCGCCGAGATCATCTTCGACCTGGGCCTGGGCGATGCCTTCGTGGTCCGCACCGCCGGCCATGTCCTGGACGAGGCAGTCGTGGGCTCGCTCGAATACGGGGTCGACGTCCTCGGCGTACCGCTGATCGTGATCCTCGGCCATGACAGCTGCGGTGCCGTGACGGCCGCCAGGGATACGGTCGACACGGGCGAAATGCCGCGCGGCGGCATCCGCGACCTGGTCGAGCGGATCACCCCCTCCGTGCTGGCCGCCCGGCGCGCCGGCAAGGAAAACATCAACGACATGGTGGTCGAGAACGTCCGCCAGTCCTCCGAACGCCTGGTGGACAGCTCGCGGGCCATCTCCGAAGCGGTCGCAGCCGGCCGGACGGCAGTCGTTGGCGTCGCCTACAGCCTTGCCGAAGGCCGCGCGGACCTCGTCGCGGGACACGGCGCGCTCTAGTTCAGTCCCGCGCCTCGTCGCATTTCCTTCCCGCCTGCGGCCCGCCCGTCCACCTGCAACACAATTCGGACCGGGCGCGGCCGCAGGCATAAGCTTGGAGCCATGACTTCCACGACTGCCGACTCTGTTGAGTACCGCATTGAACACGACACGATGGGCGAGGTCCGCGTTCCGGTAGACGCCCTCTACCGCGCCCAGACCCAGCGCGCCGTCGAGAACTTCCCGATCTCCGGCAAGACGCTGGAGCGCGCGCACATCGAAGCCCTGGCCCGGATCAAGAAGGCCGCCGCCACCGCCAACGCCGAGCTGGGCGTGCTGGACGGCGAGCTGGCCAAGGCGATCGAGGCCGCCGCGGACAAGGTGGCCGGCGGCGACTTCGACGGCCACTTCCCCATCGACGTGTTCCAGACCGGCTCCGGCACCTCCTCGAACATGAACACCAACGAGGTCCTCGCCGAACTGGCCACCCGTGCGCTCAAGGACGGCGGCAGCGACAAGGTCGTGCACCCGAACGACCACGTCAACGCCTCCCAGTCCTCCAACGATGTGTTCCCGACCTCGGTCCACGTCGCCGCAACCTCCGCGCTGATCAACGACCTGATCCCCGCGCTGGACTACCTGGCCAAGTCGCTGGAGCGCAAGGCCGAGGAGTTCAAGGACGTCGTCAAGTCCGGCCGCACCCATCTGATGGATGCAACCCCGGTCACCCTCGGCCAGGAGTTCGGCGGCTACGCAGCCCAGGTCCGCTACGGCATCGAGCGCATCAACGCCTCGCTGCCGCGCGTGGCCGAGGTCCCGCTGGGCGGCACCGCCGTCGGCACCGGCATCAACACCCCCGCCGGCTTCTCCGCCCGCGTGATCGAACTGCTCGCCGCGGACACCGGCCTGCCGCTGACCGAGGCCCGCAACCACTTCGAGGCCCAGGCCAACCGCGACGGCCTGATCGAGGCCTCCGGCCAGCTGCGCAACATCGCGTACGCCTTCATGAAGATCAACAACGACCTGCGCTGGATGGGCTCCGGCCCCAACACCGGCCTGGGCGAGATCGCTATTCCGGACCTGCAGCCAGGCTCCTCGATCATGCCGGGCAAGGTGAACCCGGTCATCTGCGAGGCCGCCATCATGGTCGCCGCCCAGGTCGTCGGCAACGACACCACCATCGCCCTGTCCTCCACCAACGGCGCGTTCGAGCTCAACGTTGGCATCCCGGTGATGGCTGCCAACCTGCTCGAGTCCATCCGCCTGCTGGCCAACACCTCCCGGGTGATGGCGGACAAGATGATCGACGGCCTCACCGCCAACGTGGAGCGCGCCCGCTTCCTGGCCGAGGCCTCGCCGTCCATCGTGACCCCGCTGAACAAGTACATCGGCTACGAGAACGCCGCCAAGATCGCCAAGCACTCGGTGAAGGAAGGCCTCACCGTCCGCGAATCCGTGATCGCCCTCGGCTTCCTTGAGCGCGGCGAGCTGACCGAGGAGCAGCTGGACAGCGCCCTCGACGTGCTCTCCATGACCGCTCCGCCGCAGGCCAAGTAGCCCGTTCCGGCAGCTTCGGCGCCCCCGGTCCCCCCGCGGACCGGGCGCCGCTGTGTTTCCGGCCATATTGTTGTGCATCGTTCCTTCGTGAGTGCAAAAATCTACTTTCGTGACTGAGAGTGCAAAGAACGACGGCGGCGGGCTGCGGGAGCGTAAACGTGCGGCTACCCGCCTGGCCATCACCGATGCCGCCCGTGCGCTGACAGCCGCGCACGGGGTCAACGGCTTTACGGTCGAGCAGCTCTGTGAAGAAGTGGGCATCTCGCGCCGCACCTTCTTCAACTACTTCCCGGGGAAGGAAGACGCCATCTTCGGCGATCCGCTGGACCACATCCCGGAGGAGCTGGCGCGGGCCTTCGTTGACGGCGGCCGCAAGTCCGCCCCACCGGCGGAGTATGGCGCACTGACCCCCACCCTCCTGGAGGATTTCAGCACTCTCGCCTGCGCCATGATGGAGCGGCTGGCGATGAACCGGCAGCAAACCATCAGGCTGAAGCGGGCGATCGCCGCCGAACCGAGGCTGCTGGCCAAGGCCACGCACGGCACGCGGCAGACCGAGGAAGCCTTCGCCCAGCTGCTGGCGGCCCGGGAACGGCTGCTGCCGCACGATGCCCGCATCCGGGTGGCCGTCAGCCTGCTCTCCGCCCTGACCCAGCGTGCCGGAGCCGAGTTCCTCGCGGAGTGGAACACCCGCAGCTACCGCGACATCCTGGCCGAAACCGTCCAGACCGCCCGGGCCATCCTGGCCGCCGAGCGCCCCGTCCATCCAGGCTCCTGAGCACCGGCGCCCAGGGGAAACGTCACGGCTCCAAGCCCAGCGGGAGGGCTGACTTTAGCACCTTCCGGCGGCCCCGCAAGCCCCCAAAACGTGGGGCAGCTTTTTCCCCCATACGCGTCAGGCCCGGTGCTACTCTGAGGGTCAATCCGGGCAGCAACTTACGGACTATCCCGACTCGCAGGGGCGTCCTATGGGGGAGTTGATGCGCTCGTCCTTGGGGGAACAATGGCCTATGTTCTTGGTGTTGACGTCGGCACGAGTTTTACCGCCGCAGCGATAGCGCGAACCGGCCCGGGTGGCCGGCAGGAACCACAATCGTTTCACCTCGGCCAACGGGCGGCCACCATACCGTCGGTGGTCTTCCTCGCCGAGGACGGCCAGGTCCTGGTCGGCGAAGCGGCCGAACGTCGTGGCATCGAACAGCCCGAGCGCGTGGTGCGCGAATTCAAACGGCGGGTCGGCGACTCCGTGCCCATCGTCGCCGGCGAACGGACCGCGGCCCCTGAAGACCTGCTTGCCACGGTAGCGCGGTGGGTAGTGGAGCGGGCCACGGAACGCGAAGGGTCGGCGCCGGCGGCCGTTATCCTCTCGCGCCCCGCCAGTTGGGGCGGCTACAAGTCAAACCTGCTCCGCGAGGCCATGGCGCAGGCAGGGCTGCCGGACGTCTCCTTGGTCAGCGAACCCGAGGCGGCCGCCCTGCATTACGCCGCCCAGGAACGCGTGAGTGAAGGCAGCCTGATTGCGGTCTACGACCTCGGCGGCGGCACCTTCGACG
>NZ_ANPE02000017.1 GCF_000328305.2 Arthrobacter crystallopoietes BAB-32
AGCCGCCGAAACTGCCGAGGCGCCGGCTGCGGCAGCCGCTTCCAAGTCCTGGAACCAGAGCCCGCGCAGTTACGAGCTGCCTGCCGATGGCGGCTTCGATGTGGACCTGCCCGCCGTGGTGGAGCCGGACCTGGCTGCCGGCCGTGCCGACGACCTGGACGTTCCGGACTTCCTGAAGTAGGCCATGGCGTTGGAGCAACTGGCGCCCGCCGGATTCTGGTGGCGTGAGCAAGTCGATGACGGAGTGTGGGTCGCGTTTACCAGCCGCAGTGCCGGCAACCTGGCCCTGCACGTCAACGATGATCCGGAGGCGGTGCACAGCCGCCGCAAGGCGCTGGAAGCCGCCCTTGGACTGGTTCATGAGCCGTTGCGGTTCATGAACCAGGTCCATTCGGCCCACGTCGGCACTGCCCGGCCATCCGAACCGACGGAGGGCCCCGATGGGCTCGACGCGCTGGTTGCTCCGGCCGGCGATGTGCCCCTGGCAGTCATGGTTGCCGACTGCCTTCCTGTCGTCTTCGCCGCGAAGACTCCGCGCGGGTACGCCACTGCTGTTGCGCATGCGGGCCGCCGGGGCCTGCTGGACGGGATCCTGGCCAACACGGTCAAGCGGCTCGAGGCCGCCGGCGGTTCCCGGCTGCAGGCGTGGATCGGACCGTCCATTTGCGGCCGGTGCTATGAGGTGCCGGAAGCGATGATGGAGGAAGCGGGCGCGATCATGCCGGAGCTGAAAGCCAGGACTTCATGGGGTACCCCCGCCTTGGATCTGCCGGCGGGAGCCGAAGGGCAGCTGGCGTCATTGGGGGTCAGAGCGACACGGGTAGCAGGTTGCACCTTGGAAGAACCGGAGTTGTTCTCCTATCGAGGGGACAAGGGGACCGGACGCTTTGCCGGCCTGGTCTGGAAGGACGTATGACGCACCCGGAACGCAACGAGCAGCTCGCCGAGAATCTTGCGCAGGTCCGGCAGCGCATAGCCGCCGCTGCGGCTGGGCGGCCATTGCCGGCCCCTGAGCTGATTGTCGTCACGAAGTATTTCCCGGCGTCGGATGTTGCCGCGCTGGCTGGGCTCGGCGTAGCGGACGTGGGAGAGAACCGCGACCAGGAGGCTTCGGCCAAGGCAGCAGAGCTGGAGGCGGACCCTGCCGCTGCCGGTTTGCGCTGGCACTTCATCGGACAGCTGCAGAGCAATAAGGCAAAGTCGGTGGTGCGGTACGCCCATTCCGTCCATTCCGTCGACCGTCTGTCCCTGGTCAAAGCGCTGTCGAAGGCCATGGCCGCGGAGCAGGAGCGGCGTGCGGCGGATGGAGCCGGACCGCGGCCGGACCTGCAGGTGCTTATCCAGGTCGACTTGGAAAACCGCCCCGAGCACGGCGAAGCCGGAGGCTCCCGCCGGGGCGGGGCTGCGCCGGTGGAAATCGGCAGGCTGGCCGATGCCGTTGCAGAGGCGCCGGGCCTGGAGCTGGGCGGGTTGATGGCGGTTGCTCCACTGGGCGCCGATCCCGCTGAAGCGTTCGCACGGCTGATGGAATATTCCGCGCAGTTGCGGCGGGCTTATCCGCACGCCGCCATCGTCTCGGCGGGCATGAGCCAGGATCTGGAGGCGGCCGTCGCCGCCGGAGCGACACACCTGCGTGTCGGCTCAGATGTACTGGGCCCCCGACCTCGGGTGATGTAGCGTTTTGGCTAGAGCAGTGGTGAAGACACGATAGGAGCTGACCATGGCTGGCGCCTTGCGCAAGACAATGATCTACCTCGGGCTCGCCGACGGTGACGAGCACTATGAGGCTGAGCAGAACGAGCCCGCCAGCAGGGAAGCGCCGGTACGGGACGAGGAAGGTCCGGAACCCGTACGCGACGAGCGCCGGGCCGAGAGCACTCCGGCTCCAGCCAAGGCAGCCGCCGCCGAAGAGTACCGTGCCCCGGTGACGCCGATTAAGCGCGCCCCTTCATCCCGTGAGGAGTCCAACGTGCTGCGCCAGATCACCACGGTCCATCCGCGCTCCTACAACGATGCCAAGGTCATCGGAGAGAGTTTCCGGGACGGAATCCCGGTGATCATGAACGTTACGGACATGGGGGAGGCCGAAGCCAAGCGCCTTGTGGACTTCTCCGCCGGCCTGGTTTTCGGGCTGCACGGGAGCATTGAACGGGTCACCAACAAAGTGTTCCTTCTGTCGCCGTCCACTATGGAGGTCCTGGGCGAGGACAAGAAGGCGAGCGAACAGCAGGCCAGCTTCTTCAACCAGAGCTAGCGCTCATGGCTGCCGGTGAGGCAGTATTCGGGGAGTAACTGCACCTTCAAACGCTAGGAATTGTGGACCGGCGTGTCGATTATCTTTGTCCTGCTCTATCTCGTACTCATGCTGTTCCAGCTGGCGCTGATCATCCGCATTGTTTTCGATGTCGTCCAGACCTTTGCCCGCCAGTGGCGCCCCCGGGGTGTCGCACTCGTGACAGCATCGGGGATCTACGCCGTCACGGATCCCCCATTGAGGGCCCTGCGCCGCATGATTCCCCCGCTCCGGATCGGCGGGTTCTCGCTGGATCTCGCCTTCCTCGTCCTGTTCATCGTGACGAGCATTGCCCTGGCTATTGTGGCCGGCCTGGCCCGCTGAAACGCGGTTAGGTATCAGTGCTGAAAAGTTATACGCTGATTTTCAGAGGCAGTGAATGTAACGTGTCAGGGAATCTATTCGCTACCGTTGTCATGAACGCGTTCGCATGAATTCGTGATCTACAAGAACCAGTATGAGGTGACCACATGGCTCTGACGCCTGAAGACGTTGTCAACAAGAGGTTCCAGCCGACAAAGTTCCGTGAAGGCTACGACCAGGACGAGGTCGACGACTTCCTCGACGAGATTGTCGTAGAGC
>NZ_ANPE02000016.1 GCF_000328305.2 Arthrobacter crystallopoietes BAB-32
GACTGAAGTCATGGGAATCCTCAAAGCCATTTCGTCTAGCGTTCTAAAATTTCATAGAATAAAACTCAATAACATGCATTGAAATCATGGCATGGCTTGCGTCACATGGTCAAGTGCGGCCGGTCACCCGAAAGATTGCGTAGGATGAAAGAATGACGGTTCAGCCCAAAGAGTCGGAGCCACGCGCCGCAAGCACCATGCGGTCGCTGTCACGCGCGATCGAGGTATTCGAGCAGCTGCAGCGCTATGACCACCCGCAGCGGCTCAACCAGATTGCCAAGGACTGCGGCATGAGTTCGCCCACCACGTTGCGGATCCTGCGCGTTCTGCAGGAGGCCGGGTTGGTCAGCCAGACGGACAAGAACTACCGCATTGGCCCTGCCGTCCTGCCAGCAGCGCGCGTCTTCCTCGAAGCGGATCCGCTGCCTCGCTCGGCCAGACCCATCCTCCAGCAACTGGCGGAGAATACCGGCCTGACCGCCTCGCTCTACTCCCGCCTCGGTTTCGAGCGCGTCCTCATCGAGCGCGTTGTCGGAGCCGCTTCCCTGGGTTACGAACTGCCGCAGGGCCGCAGGCTCCCGCTCACGGTCGGGGCGGCAGGGAAGATCCTCATAGCCGACCTGGACGAGGACCAGTTGGCCGAGGTGATTTCCGCGGCTGTAGCGCTTAAATACGAACCCGAAGAAACCACAGTGGAAGAAATTCGCCGGCGACTGCCGGAGCCGGGCGAAGACTACGCCTATTCGGAAGATGAGCGGGCGACGGGGGTCGTCTCTATCGCCGTCTCCGTCCCTGCCCGCACAGGCGCGGTCACCGAGTCGATAGCCCTGACGGCGCCGGTCCACGCCTCCTCCCGAGAGGACCTCGTCGCCCGGGTCCCGGAATTGCGCCATGCAGCCCGCCGGCTTGCTGACCTGCTCGCCAGCAGCGTCTACTAGCAGCGCCGGCCTAGCGCAATTATCTGGACCGCCGTTGGCCGCAGACACATTCGCTGTTGTCGGCTTGGACCCAGGCCCTCTGGTATGCCTGCCGCAATCAGATGCCGGCGCGCGTTCAGCTCGCTAGCGAGCGCACTACTCGGGCTGGCGCGCCGACGACGATGGCGTTGTCCGGAACGTCTTTCGTGACGACGGATGCTGCAGCGACGACGGCATTGTCGCCGATGGTGACACCCGGTAACACGGTGGCGTTTGAGCCGATCCATACGTTGCGGCTGATGGTGATCGGCGCTGGGTGCATGTCGGCGCGGCGGGATGGGTCGAGGTCGTGGTTGAGCGTGGCCAGCACGGTATTGTGCCCAATCAAGCAGTCGTCCCCGATGACCACACCGCCCTGGTCTTGGAACTTGCACCCGGAATTGATGAAGATGCGCTTTCCGAGAGTGATGTTCTTCCCGAAATCGGCGTAGAAGGGCGGGAACAGGGTGACGGACTCGTCGACGGGCCGGCCGGTGAGCCGGGCCAGCAGCTCCCGGACCTGTGCTGGTTCGTGGTACCCGCCATTGAGCTCGCCGGTGATGCGCAGCGCTTCCTGGCTGGCGCGGTGCATGACCTGATGCAAGGGCGAGTCCGCGGTGATGGTTTGGCCGGCGTTCAGTGCCTGCAGAAGATCGTCGAGGTTCAAGGCGGTCCTTCACGTGTTGATAGGCGGCGGTTTCGCAACAGAGGCGTGGCGGTACGGAACCGCCACGCCCCTGTTTGGCCTGCCGCTAGCCGAGTGTGGCCGTGTCGATGACGAAACGGTAGCGCACGTCCGAGGCGAGGACGCGCTCGTAGGCCTCATTGATCTTGTCCGCGGAGATGACCTCGATCTCGGCGCCGATCCCGTGCTCGGCGCAGAAGTCCAGCATCTGCTGGGTCTCGGGGATGCCGCCGATCATGGAGCCGGCGAATGAGCGGCGGCCGCCGATGAGTGCCATCGCGTTCACTGGCAGCGGCTCTGCCGGCGCGCCCACGTTGACCATGGCACCGCCAACCGTCAGGAGTCCCAGGAAGGCACTGATGTCGATGGCGGCGCTGACCGTGTTGATGATGAGGTCGAACGAACCTGCCAGTTCGGTGAACGTGGCTTCGTCGCTGGTCGCGTAGTAGTGGTCCGCGCCCAGGCGGAGGCCGTCCTCCTGCTTCTTGAGGGACTGAGAGAGCACGGTGACCTCGGCACCCATGGCGTGCGCGATCTTGACGGCCATGTGGCCGAGTCCGCCGAGGCCGACGACGGCGACCTTCTTGCCGGGTCCGGCGCCCCAGCGGTGCAGGGGCGAGTAGGTGGTGATGCCGGCGCAGAGCAGGGGAGCGGCGACGTCGAGCTCAAGGCCCTCGGGGATCCGGAGCACGAAGTCCTCGGTGACAACGACGTGGGTGGAGTACCCGCCCTGGGTGATGGTTCCGTCGCGGTCGGTGACGCCATAGGTGCCCACCATCCCGTTGAGGCAGTACTGTTCGTCGCCCGCCGTGCAGTTCCTGCACTCACCACAGGAGTTGACCATGCAGCCGACGCCGACCCGGTCGCCGACGGCGTGCTTGGTCACCTCGGTTCCGACCTCGACGACGATGCCGGCGATTTCGTGCCCGGGCACCAGCGGGTAGTGCTGCGGCCCCCACTCCCCGCGCACGGTGTGGATGTCGGAGTGGCAGATGCCCGCGTACTTGATCTCGATCAGCACGTCGCGGGGGCCGACGTCCCGGCGTTCAATCGTTGTGGGGACAAGGTCCCCGTCGGGTGAGGGGGAGGCGTAGGCGTGGGCAATGGTGGTCATGTTTGTCTCCTTCTAGAGGCTGGTTTTGGGCACGCCGCACCGGCGGACCGTTGGGTCCGCGACCTGATGGACATGTTGGTTACTGTTTCCTGGTCTTCTTGAGGTCGTCGGCCAGAGTGCGCGCCTCGTCCGAGAGCCGTTCCGCCCCGGCGCCGTCACCGTCCTGCACCGCCTGCCAGTAGGCGATCTTCAGCCCGACGTACCGTTTGCGCAGGGCGATGGCCTTGGCCTCGGCTGCCAGCTGCTCCTCCTGCGCCTTCAACAACGCGATCTGGTCCGAGGCAGCGGCTGCCCCAAGCTCTCCGTTCGCGAGGTAGCGGCGCATGTCGGCGACGGACATGCCCGTCGCGCTGAGGCACGACACCCAGGTCAGGAGGTCCAGGTCCTCCTCCGTGTAGACGCGGTGCTTGCTGCTCGCGCCGCGGCGGATCGGGGTGATGACACCAATCGATTCGTAGTAGCGCAGCGTGCTGGCCGGCAGCCCGGTCAGCGCCGCTGCCTCCTTAATCGAATAGGTATGCCGGATGCTTGGTGCGCTCACTCCACTAACGATAGGAACTTCAAGTACTTGAAGACAAGCGGCTGCGCCTTGCCCATCTCCGCCGCCAGAACGGCGTTCCAAGCCAACCCCAAGCACCAGGGAGCACACTGGGAATCCAGGTCAACGCCACCATCATCAGGAGGACGCCATGTTGTGCGACCGATGCGAAGCCTACGCTTACGTTCATGTCATGCTCGACAGCGGCGGCATCCTGTCATGGTGTGCCCACCACTACCGCGAGCATGAGGAAGCGTTGATGGCCTACGCGATCAACGTCCAGGACGAACGGCATCTGCTCCATGTTTGAAAGCGCAGGCCGCTAGGCTGAAGCGTCATGCTGGCCTTCGGCGCCCCAGAGGCGAGCGTGCGCCGGTGCCCTAGAACGAGCCTGCGTCGCGGCCCCGATGGGTCAGGCGCTGCTCCGGGGTCAGCGGACGGTTCCGCGCAGCCGTGCCGGCAGAGCGGAGATGTTCCGCAGGATCTTCACGATGTTGCTGCCCGCATTGTTCTTGGCGGGCGGCAGGTAGAAATCGGGGTCGGATCCGCCGGCTTCGTACACGGGGGAGTACGACGGCGGTGCTTGCCTGGGTGAGGAAGTCATGGCGTGCTCCTAGTTTCGTATCGCGGAAGTTGAATACTGCAATGCGAAAAGCGTAGGATGCCCGCAGCTCACCGGTCAAGGGTTTTCAGGCTGGCAATCTATTCAGGAAAGAACTTTCCCGGTAGCCTTGACAGGGCTCATGTGACTTGCCTTACACTGATTTCGAAATAAAAATTCCGCCATACAGAAACATCGAATCAAGTCGGTTCCCACCGATGGTCAAGGGTGTTCAGCGCTGGGGCGGAAGTCTCTACTGAAAGCTGACACCCGCCATGGATTTTTCCACTTTTAATCACGCCCAGCCTGCCGAAGCCGCCGCCGTCCTCCGCCCCTGCGTGGACATCACCCGCTGGGTCGAGGAGATCGTCGCCCTCCGGCCCTTTGCCAGCCGGAACGAGCTGATCGAATTTGCCGGCCGCGCTGCCAACCCCTGGACCGCCGAGGAGATCGACGGCGCACTCGCGCATCATCCCCGGATCGGCGAACGCGCTGCCGGGAACAGCGCGGAGGCGGGCATGTCGCGCAAGGAACAGTCCGGCGTCGTACGTTCCCCTGAAGTCCAGGCCGCACTCGAGGCGGGAAACCGCGCCTACGAGGAGAAGTTCGACCGCGTCTTCCTGATCCGTGCGGCGGGCCGCAGCGCAGAAGAGATCCTCGAGCAGCTGCAGAAGCGCCTGCACAATTCGCCCGACGAGGAGATCGCCGTCGTGGCCCAGCAGCTTCGTGAAATCGCCGTCCTCCGACTTGAAGGAGCCATCGAAGCATGAGCGTCAGCCATGTCACCACCCACATTCTCGACACCGGGACCGGGAGGCCTGCCTCCGGTGTCAAGGCCACTCTGGAAGCCAAATCGGCAACCGGCTGGCAGGAAATCGCCTCCGGGCATACGGACAACGACGGCCGTATCAAGAACCTCGGCCCCGAGGCGGTCGAAGCAGGGATCTACCGGATCGTGTTCGACACCGGGCCCTACTTCGGGCAGAAGGGAACGGAAACCTTCTTCCCGTTCGTGGAGCTGGCCTTCGAGGTGAAGGACCCGGCAGAGCACTACCACGTACCACTTCTCATCAGCCCGTTTGCATTCTCAACGTACCGAGGGAGCTAATCATGACTGCCACCGCAGAAACCTCAACCGGAACCAAGATCGTCCTGGGCCAGAACCAGTACGGCAAGGCCGAGGTCCGCCTGGTCAAGGTCACCCGCGACACCGCCCGGCACCAGATCCAGGACCTGAACGTCACCTCGCAGCTGCGCGGCGACTTCGAAGCCGCGCACACGGCCGGCGACAACGCCCACGTGGTCGCGACCGACACGCAGAAGAACACCGTCTACGCGTTCGCCCGCGACGGCTTCGCCACGACCGAGGAATTCCTGCTCCGGCTGGGCAACCACTTCACCGAGGACTTCGACTGGGTCACCGGCGGGCGCTGGGCCGCGCAGCAGTTCTTCTGGGACCGCATCAACGACCACGACCACGCCTTCGCCCGGAACAAGAGCGAAGTGCGCACCGCAGTGCTGGAGATCTCCGGCAGCGAGAAGACCCTCGTCGCCGGAATCGAGGACCTGACGGTCCTGAAGTCCACCGGCTCCGAATTCCACGGCTTCCCGCGGGACAAGTACACCACCCTGCAGGAAACCACCGACCGGATCCTTGCCACCGACGTTTCCGCCCGCTGGCGCTACAACACTCTCGACGTCGACTTCGATGCCGTCTATGAGAGCGTCCGCGGCCTGCTGCTGAAGGCCTTCGCCGAGACCCACTCGCTGGCGCTGCAGCAGACCATGTACGAAATGGGCCGGGCCGTCCTCGAGGCGCACCCGGAGATCGACGAAATCAAGATGTCCCTGCCGAACAAGCACCACTTCCTGGTGGACCTGCAGCCCTTCGGACAGGACAACCCCAACGAGGTCTTCTACGCGGCGGACCGCCCGTACGGCCTGATCGAAGCAACCATCCAGCGCGAGGGCTCGCGCGCCGACCACCCGATCTGGGCGAACATCGCCGGATTCTGCTAGCCACACGCCGGAGGCCGGGATGCGGTGGGCGCGTCCCGGCCTCCTCAGCCGACAAGGAGGTCAGCTGTGAATGCAGCAAGAGCTACAACCAAGACTGTAACCGGACAAAGACCCGAGGACGAACGCCTGCCGGTGGGCAAATCGTTCACCTACGGTCTCCAGCACGTTCTGACGATGTACGGCGGCATCATCGCGGTCCCCCTGATTGTGGGAACCGCCGCCGGGGTATCGCAGGACGAAATTGCCCTTCTCATCGCCTCCTGCCTCTTCGTGGGCGGCGCGGCAACCATCCTGCAGAGCTACGGGGTGAAGTTCTTCGGCTCGCAGCTGCCCCTGGTCCAGGGTGTCTCCTTCGCCGGCGTCGCCACCATGACCGCGATCCTCAGCGGCGGCGGCGGGATCCAGATGGTCTTCGGATCCGTCCTCGTGGCCTCCGTGATCGGCCTGCTGATCGCCCCGTTCTTCGCCAAGGTCATCCGGTTCT
Organism: Arthrobacter crystallopoietes BAB-32; assembly: GCF_000328305.2. Taxonomy (GTDB): domain Bacteria; phylum Actinomycetota; class Actinomycetes; order Actinomycetales; family Micrococcaceae; genus Crystallibacter; species Crystallibacter crystallopoietes_A. The sequence goes on from NZ_ANPE02000016.1 coordinate 6,398, forward strand.
TCCCGCCGGTGGTCACGGGCGTCATCATCACCACGATCGGCCTGACCCTGATGCCGGTGGCGGCGAACTGGGCGATGGGCGGCAACGCCCAGGCGGAGAACTACGGCAGCCTGGCCAATATCGGGCTCGCGGCTCTGACGCTGGCCCTGGTCCTGCTGCTGAGCAAACTCGGCAACGCGGCCATCTCCCGGCTTTCCATCCTGCTGGCCATCGTCGCCGGCACCATCGTCGCAGCGCTGCTGGGCATGGCCGACTTCTCCAACGTGGGCAACGGCGCGATCTTCGCGGTCCCGCAGCCGTTCGCCTTCGGCTGGCCGGTCTTCGATCTGGCCGCCATCATCTCGATGACCATCGTCATCCTCGTGACCATGACGGAGACGACGGCGGACATCCTCGCAGTGGGCGAGATCGCCCGGACCAAGGTGGATTCCCGGCGCATCGCGGACGGCCTGCGCGCCGACATGCTCTCCAGCGCCCTGGCACCGGTGTTCAACTCCTTCACGCAGACCGCCTTCGCCCAGAACGTCGGGCTGGTGGCGATCACCGGGGTGAAGAGCCGCTTCGTGGTCACCGCCGGCGGCGTCATCATGCTGGTCCTCGGCCTGCTGCCCATCCTGGGCCGCGTGGTCGCCGCCGTGCCGACCCCGGTCCTCGGCGGCGCCGGTATCGTCCTCTTCGGCACCGTGGCCGCCAGCGGCATCCGCACCCTGTCCAAGGTGGACTACAAGGACAATATGAACATGGTGATCGTGGCCGTGTCCCTGGCGTTCGGCATGATCCCCGTGGTGAAGCCCGAGTTCTACGACGCATTCCCCACCTGGTTCGGCATCATCTTCCACTCCGGCATCAGCTCCGCGGCGATCATGGCCGTGCTGCTGAACCTGCTCTTCAACCAGCTGAAGGCCGGCAATTCGGAGCAGCAGTCCTCGCTGGTGGCCAGCCCGCCGCGCATGGTCCGCGAGGAAGAGCTGCTCGCCCTCGAGGAAGGCGACTACTACCAGGGCGGCAAACTAATCGCCGCGGACGGCACCGAGATTCCGGTAGTGACCGCCCAGCAGTACCAAGTGGTCAAGGAAAAGCTGGACAAGGGCGAAGTGACCTGCCCCGAGGACATCCGCCGCATCTGCGACGAAGAAGCGGCCCGGGACGCGGACGAACCGTCATCCGGAATCGGCGCCGGCAAGGACACCTAGAAGACGCACCACCCAGGCCGGTCCGGCTCCGCCATGGAGCAGGGCCGGCCCTCGGGCTGTTCCGCC
>NZ_ANPE02000015.1 GCF_000328305.2 Arthrobacter crystallopoietes BAB-32
GCGTCGGCATCGCCGCGATCGCCGGCGCCAAACTCGCCGGCGCCACCACGATCATCGCCGTCGACATCGACGACAACAAGATCGAAATGGCCAAACAACTCGGCGCCACCCACGGCATCAACTCCAAGGAACAGGACCCCGTCGAAGCCATCCGCTCACTCACCGGCGGCAACGGCGCCGACGTCGTCATCGAAGCCGTCGGCCGCCCCGAAACCTACAAACAGGCCTTCTACGCCCGCGACCTCGCCGGCCGCGTCGTCCTCGTCGGCGTCCCCACCCCCGACATGCAGTTGGAGCTGCCGCTGCTGGACGTCTTCGGCCGCGGCGGATCCCTGAAGTCCTCCTGGTACGGTGACTGCCTGCCCTCCCGCGACTTCCCCATGCTCGTCAACCACTACAAACAAGGCAACCTCGACCTCGACGCCTTCGTCACCGAACGCATCACCCTCGACCAAATCGAAGAAGCCTTCAACAAAATGCACGAAGGCAAAATCCTGCGCTCCGTCGTCGAAATCTGACACTCGCCACCATCGAAAGCGTGTGGTTCGCTGCGCCGTCGAAGCACTAACCGGCTACTCCACCGCGTAGCCCATCCGTGCGCTAATGTCGTGCCCGGCCTGCTTGAGGTCCTCAACCAGGCCGGGCACTTCTTCAGGTTTGAACCGGAAGGAAGGCCCGGAGATGCTCACGGAACCGATGACAGCGCCGATGTGATCGTGGACTGGCGCTGCAATCGCATTGAGGCCGATTTCGAATTCCTCGTACACCGTGGCGTAGCCGGCGGCGGCGATCTCAAGCAGTTGTTGTTCCAGCTTTTGCCGGGACGTAATCGTTTTGGCAGTCTGGGCGGGCATCCGGGTCTGCTTCAGAATTTGCAGGCGCTGCTCGGACGTCAGGCCTGCGAGCAGTACTTTGCCGCTTGATGTGGCATGGAGCGGCGTCAGGCTGCCGATCCAGTCGTGCGTGGCGAGCGATGAGGGGCCCATGGCCTGATCAACGTTGACCGCGTAGTTGGACCGCAGGACCGCCAGGTTTACGGTTTCCTTGTACTTGTCCGCCAATGCCTCCAGCACGGGCCGGGCTTCGTGGACCAGGCTCAGCCGGCCTGGAATGGCGTTGGCGAGGCGCAGGATCTCCAGCCCCAACTGGTACTTCCCCCGCTCGGAGTTCTGCTGGACCAGGCCGCCCTGGTCCAACGAAGCAAGCAGCCGCGATGCGGTGGACTTGTGTACGCCCATTTCTTCGGCGATGTCGCTGACGCCGGTGGCGCCGCGGCGAGCCAGGATTTTCAGCACGGTGATTGCCCGGTCCACCGATTGGACGCCGCGGTGCAGGCTTTCCGGCGACTCGTCGTCGAACTCTTCTAGGACTGACATGGCATCATCGTCTCAAATATCACGGCATGCCTGCGCATCGGCGCCGGCTGCAGTTCCTGCCCTGCCGGCCGACGGGCCGGCGTCGCCATTCCTGGCAGCCTGTGCAGCGGCGAAGGAACCGAACGAAGAATAGTCGGCGACGCCGGGTTCACCCCACACAACGAGCACCCGCAACTTACTCATGCCGGTGTTTGCCAGGTCGTGCTCGGAACCGACCGGGGCGAGCAGCGCGTCACCGGCCGCAAGGTCATGCCTCTCGCCGTCGAGGTGCATCCGTGCGGTTCCTTCGATGACGATGTAAAGCTCTTCAAGCGGACAGCTGTCAGCGGGATGGGCGTGCATGCCCTCGCTGCCGCCCGGCGGCAGTTCCCAAACCTGGACGGCGACGGGCAGCGTGGACTGGTTGTGGAACAGCCATTGCATGCGCACGGGCGCGGTTCCACCGTGAAGATCGTAGTCGAAGGCGAAGCTGCCGCGGCGTTCGAGCAAGTTGTCTCCCTTTCGGAGGTTGGGGCTGCGGCGCTTCAGGCAGCAGGCTGGCCGCCGAGGCGGACAGTGATCTTGGCGGCGGCCTGCCGGCAGGCTTCCGCCAAAGCTTGGAGCTGATCCGTCGACACTCTGAAGCGGGGCGCAGCGACCATGACGCAGCCGGCGAGGCCGCCCCGGTGGTCGAAGACCGGCGCTGCAACCCCCACCTCGTCCAGCGACGTCTCGCCGTAGTTGGTTGCGTAGCCCTGGGATGCGGCCTGCTTCAACCGGACCAAGTAGTCCTCGACGTTCTCGTCCGTGGCAGCAGGAAGCTGGATCTGGCCGGCCGAGAGCATGGCCCGGACCTTCTCGGTGCCTTCGTTGGCCAGGAAGACCTGGACTGACGAGCTCCAGGCGGTGTTGTAGCGTGTGCCCAGCGGCGTTGTGTGCTTGACCTGCTGGCGGCTGGGAACCTGCTCGACGCATACCGACTCGCCGCGGTTCCAGACCATGAACGTGCTGGTCTCGCCGGTACGTTCCGTCAGCTCCTGCAGGACGGGGTAGGCGGCGCGGCGCTCATCGAGGTCTGCCAGGAGGGGGCCGGCCACCGCGATGAGGCCAAGGCCGAGCTTGAAGCGGCGCGAGGACAAATCGCGCTCCACCAGGTCCTCCTGCTCAAGGGTGGCCAGGATGCGCGATACGGTGCTTTTGTGCAGGCCGACCTGCGCAGCGATCTCGGTGACTCCTTGGAGCGGCTGCTCGGCGGTGAAACAGCGGAGGACGTCGACAGCGTTCACCAGGACCGAGGCGCCCCGCGAATCCGAGGCGCCGTTGTCGTTCCCGCCTGCCGATGCGGCTGAAGGTTTCGAAACTGTCATGGTGCTGTCCATTCTGTCCTGGAACGCCTGGATGAGGATGATATTGACGGTGCGGCGCACCTGGTGAAGCGGCCGTGCCGCACCGTCCGTTGCCTTTCGCCGGGTCGGCTCAGGCGTTGATGAGGTTGTGCATTCGGAAGGTACCCCTTATTCGTGCCGCAGCGGTTGGTGGCTGGTTTCGCGCGAAAGGGCCACGGCTACCAGCGAGACTACAGCGGCAGCGACCAGGTACCAGGCCGGCGCCAGGTCGTTTGCGGTGAGGCTGATCAGCAGCGTGGCCACCATAGGTGCGGTGCCGCCGAAGAGCGCGTTGGAGAGATTGAAACTGACGGCGAAGCCGCTGTAGCGCACCTTGGTCGGGAACATCTCGGCCAGGAAACTCGGCAGGGTTCCGTCATTCAGGGTCAGCATCGCGCCCAACAGGATCTGGACCAGCACAATCACGAGGAAGCTTCCGGTGCCCAGGAGGGCGAAGGCCGGGACGGTCAGCAGAATGAAGGTGACCGAGGCCGAGATCAGGACCTTCTTGCGGCCGAAGCGGTCAGAAAGCATACCGGTGAGGAAGATGAAGCCGATGTAGGTCAGCAGGGCGATCGTGGTCGCGATGTAGGATTCGGTTGCCCCAAGCCCGAGTTCCTCGGACAGGTAGGTCGGCATGTAGCTGAGGATGACGTAGAAGCCGACGGCGTTGAGCAGTACGGCGCCAACGGCCTGAAGCAGCTGCCGCCAGTGCTGCCTGAACATGCTCTTGACCGGAGCCTTGACCGCGTGGTCCTCAGCGGCCAGCTCGCGGAAGGCCGGAGTGTCCTCAAGCTTGGTCCGGATGTACCGTCCGATGAGACCCATCGGGGCAGCCAGCAGGAACGGAATCCGCCAGCCCCAGTCCTGCATCTGGTCTGTGCTTAGGGTGGCCGTGAAGAGCGCGGTCAGCAGCGAACCCAAGAGCAGGCCGGTGGCGGTACTGGCCGGCACGACCGCGGCATAGATTCCTCGTCTGCGCGGGGGAGCGTATTCCACCAGGAATGCAGAGGCGCCCGCGTACTCGCCCGAGGCGGAGAAACCTTGAATGATGCGCACGAACAGCAGCAGCGCCGGAGCCCAGATGCCAATCGTTGCGTAGCCCGGGATCAGCGCGATGCAGAACGTCGCAGCGGACATGATCAGGATCGACAGAGAGAGCGCGGTGCGCCGCCCCACCCGGTCGCCGATGTGGCCCCAGACGAAGCCGCCGATGGGGCGCACCAGGAACGAGACAGCAAACAAGGCAAAGGTTGCCAGCAATGCGGTCTGCGGATCCGACTCGGGAAAGAAGACGACGGAGATAGTCGCGGCCAAGTAGCCGTACACGGCGTAATCGAACCATTCGACAAAGTTGCCGATGAAACTGGCCGCAATGACCCTGCGTCGGGTTTGCTTGCCGACCTTCTCCTCCAGCCGCCGCTGTCCGCTGAGTGATGCCGGAGCGTCTGGACGAGTGTCGAAAGGAGCATCCGAAGCGGGGGCGCCATTGCCCGCGTTCGTGTTGTGCTGTGTCATGGGGGAAGCCTTTGAGTTGATGATGTTGCATTTCTTGCAACGGGGTTGCATCAAAGGTAGGTATGATCCGCATCACTGTCAAGACCTCGCGGTCCTACCATGTCTTGATTGGGAGACGTTCTGCAGATCGTGCGGAAGAGGCTGCAGCTTTGCTCTTAACGCACGGATGGCGGCACAGCGTTGTGCTGTGCCGCCACTCGTGTGGTGGGGTTTTAGGCGTCGATGATGTTGTGTTCGGGGCCGAAGCCGAACTTGGTGATGTTCTCGACCTTGTCCTCGCCGATGACGAGGATGTCGTGTTCGCGGTAGCCGCCGGCACCGGGCTGGCCGTCAGCGACGGTGATCATCGGTTCCATCGAAACGACCATGCCGGGTTCGAGCACGGTGTCGATGTCCTCGCGCAGTTCCAGGCCCGCTTCGCGGCCGTAGTAGTGCGAGAGGACGCCGAAGGAGTGGCCGTAGCCGAAGGTGCGGTTCGGGAGCAGGCCGTAGCCGATGTAGATTTCGTTGAGTTCAGCGGCGATGTCCTTGCAGACGGCCCCCGGCTTGATGAGTTCGAGGCCGCGGCGGTGGACCTCGACGTTGATGTTCCACAGGCGCAGGCTTTCCTCGTCGGGCTGGCCGAGGAACATGGTGCGCTCGAGGGCGGTGTAGTAGCCGGAGGTCATCGGGAAGCAGTTCAGGGACAGGATGTCGCCGCGCTGCAGTTTGCGGGTGGTGGCCCAGTTGTGGGCGCCGTCGGTGTTGATGCCGGACTGGAACCAGACCCAGGTGTCGCGGACTTCGCGGTGCGGGAAGGTCTTGGCGATTTCGTGCACCATGGCTTCGGTGCCGATGAGCGCGACTTCGTACTCGGTGATGCCTTCGCGGATGGCTGCCTTGATGGCCTCGCCGCCGAGGTCGCCGATGCGGGCGCCGTGCTTGATGACCTCGATTTCCTCGGCGGACTTGATCATGCGCTGGCGCATGGCGTCCTGGGAGACGTCGA
>NZ_ANPE02000014.1 GCF_000328305.2 Arthrobacter crystallopoietes BAB-32
GGTCGAAAAGGCCGAGAAGGCCCGGGCCGCTGCGGCCGAGCATGGCATCGACCTGCTGGTCTGCGTCGGCGGCGGCTCGACCACCGGCCTGGCCAAAGCCATCGCCCTCACCACCGGCATCCCGATCGTCGCGGTCCCGACCACCTACGCCGGTTCCGAGGCCACCAACGTCTGGGGCTTGACCGAAGCGGCCCGCAAGACTACCGGCGTCGACGACAAGGTCCTCCCGGCCACCGTCATCTACGACGCGGCCCTGACCCTGTCCCTGCCCGTCGACCTCTCGGTCGCCTCCGGACTGAACGGCATGGCCCACTGCATCGACTCCATGTGGGGCCCTCGCGCGGATCCGATCAACCAGGCCCTCGGCGCCGAAGGCATCCGCGCCCTCAACCAGGGCCTGCCGCTCATCACCCAGGACCCGGCCAGGCTGGACGGCCGCGAACAGGCGCTCTACGGGGCGTACCTGTCCGCGGTCGCCTTCGCCTCCGCCGGCTCCGGCATGCACCACAAGATCTGCCACGTCCTCGGCGGAACCTGGAACATGCCCCACGCCCAAACCCACGCCACCGTGCTCCCATACGTGCTCGCCTTCAACGCGCCCGCCGCCCCGGCCGCCACCGAACGCATCGCGGCCGCGTTCGGCACTGAAAATCCGGTCGACGGACTCAACCGGCTCCGCGAAACCCTCAATGCGCCGAAGGCGCTGAAGGATTACGGCTTCGCCGAGGAGAACATTGCCGAAGCGGTGGAGCTGATCCTGCCCGTCATCCCCGCCTCCAACCCGCGCACCGCGACGCCGGAGAACCTCACCGCTCTGCTGGCCGCGGCCACCGCGGGCGACGATCCGAAGACCCTCACCGACCTCTAAAAGG
>NZ_ANPE02000013.1 GCF_000328305.2 Arthrobacter crystallopoietes BAB-32
CCCCATTTAGAGGGTTGCCGGCCGGGGGAGCTGATGTTCGACGCTGAGTCATGCGCTCTACGGATAAGAGCCGCGCGGCGCTATCCTCCGAGTCGTTACTACCGGATACCGAAAACCTGCTTCAGATAGTCATTTGCAAGCAGCCCGTCCGGGTCGAACTTCTCCCGGAGGCTCCGGAATTCCTCCCATTTCGGATAGACAGCAGCGAAGTCATCCTGCTCGTAGTAGTTGATCTTGCCCCAGTGGGGACGGGCCTCCATGGGCTTGAGGAGGGAATCGACCTCGCGGAGGAACGGAACGTAGTCGGTTCCAATGACACCCGAGACCGACACGGAGACGGTCTCGCGTCCGTACTGCGGTGAGAGCCACGCGTCGTCCTGCTTCTGCCATCTGATCTGGACGGGGGAGTCGATGTCCTGGTGGTGGTTCATCATCAGGTCCCGCATTGCCAGGAAGCCCTCTTCGTCCCGTTCGGCCGCAAGCATGTATTCGAGCTCGTGGAACTCGGGGTCCGTCGTCGTGTCCGGGTAGACCAGGTAGCTGCGGCCGATGCGCCCCTCCGGGGTGTGCCGCACATCGAAGGAATCGTCAATGTCGACCTCCTCGAGAAGCTTTACATACGCGTGGTCCGCGGGAACCGGCTCAAAGCCGTACAGGCTATGAGCTCGTTCATTGGGCATCCACCAGAAGGAGAAGTGGCGGTACTTTTCTTTCAGCTCGTCCCAGCCCTCGATGAGATCCCGGTAGTGCATGATCCGGTTGGTCTCGCGCAGGAAGTAGCGCGGCACCATCTGTACCTGCACCTGGGTGATGACTCCGAGGAGGCCGAGGGCGACCTTGGAGGCCGCCAGCTCATCACCGGAATCCAGCGAGATGTGTTCGCCGGTTCCGGTGACAAGGTCAGTCCGGGTGATTGCTGCAGAGAGGTTGGTGCGGTTGACGCCGGACCCCTTCGTGCCCGTGCTGGTCGCCCCGACGATGGTCTGGATGTCGATGTCTCCCTGGTTGCCCAGTCCCAGGCCGGCCTCCCACAGCGGCTTCCCGAGGTCGCGCAGCTGAGTCCCGGAGAGCATGGTTACCCTGCCGGTGGAGCTTTCGATGTCGGTTATTCCGCTGAGCCGGGACGGGTCAAGGAGCACGCCGTCAGTTGGGACGATAGGCATGACGGAGTGTCCGGACCCTGCGGCCCGGACGGAGCGGCCCTCCTTCAGGGCGCCGGCGATTTGGGCTGCCGCCTCTTCTGCAGTGCTCGGCGTGATGATCTGGTGGGGCTCACAGCTTTGGTTCAGGCCCCAGTTTTGCCAGTAAGGCTTTAGCTCGGTCAACTCTGACTCCTAATTCGCTTCTCTGGTTTTCTCTCAGATTCTGTGAATGTGCTCTTAGCTGTGACTCGCGAGCACGTGCTTGAGCCGTGTGAATTCCGTGGCACCCATCAGGCCGTTTTCGACGCCGAAGCCCGACTCGCCGAAGCCGTTGACCGCACAGTCCGGCCCGAAGAGCAGGTGCTCATTAATCCACACCATACCGGCGCGCAGGTCCCGGGCGAACCGTGTCGTCCGACCTGCGTTGGAGGACCATACTGATGCGGACAGGCCGTAGGCTGTGCCGTTGGCCAGGGCGAGGGCCTGTTCCTCGCTGGAGAAGGACTGGACCGTGATAATCGGTGAGAACACCTCTTCCTGCACCAGCTCGTCGTCCTGCTGCAGGCCGGTGATCAAGGTCGGCTCGAGGAAGAACCCCGGCCCGTCGACCCGCTTGCCTCCGGTGACAACGCTTGTGTGGGCTCCACGGCGTTCCAGGAGGCCGAGGGCGCGGTTGAGCTGACGTTCGGAGATCAGCGGGCCGAGCGTCGTCTCCTCCTTGGCGGCGTCGCCGACTCGGACGTCCTTGAGCGCCTGGGCCATTGCTTCGACCAAGGCATCGTGGGCGGACTCCTCGACGAGGATACGGGCCGAAGCCATGCATTCCTGGCCGGCGTTGAAGAGCGCCGACGCGACCAGCAGGGGTGCTACCCGCTTGATGTCCGCATCTGCGAAGACCACGGCCGGAGCGTTCCCGCCCAGCTCCATGACGGACTTGCGCAATCCTTGGGCTGCGGCCACGGCGACCGCGCGTCCGGCGGCAACGGAACCGGTGAAACTGACCACGCCCACCCGGGGGTCGCCCGTTAGCGCTGCACCGGCACCCGGGCCATCGCCCATGACGACGTTCAGGACACCGGGCGGCAGGATTTCGTTGGCCAGTTCGACGAACCTGACGGTGCTGAGCGGTGTCATCTCAGAGGGCTTGATCACCATCGTATTGCCGACAGCCAGCGCGGGAATGATCTTGGCGATCGCCTGCAGGAGGGGGTAGTTCCATGGAGTGATGGCTCCCACGACCCCGATGGGTTCACGGCGGAACGAGGAGGTCACCCCGTCGAGGTACTCTCCTGAAGCGTTCGCGGTGAGGTTGCGGCCCGCGGCGGCGGAGAGCCGGATTCCGTCGATCACATCGAGGAACTCCTCGTCCCGGTATGCCGGCAGCGGCTTTCCGGCGTTCGAGACTTCCAGCTCGACGAATTCCTCCGAGTGCGACTCCAGCATGTCGGCCAGCTTGGCGAGCAGCTTATGCCGCGATGCCGGTGTCAGGCGCGACCACTCCTCAAAGGCCGTCTCGGCGGCGGAGACCGCGGCCGCCACGTCATCGGGCGTCGAGTCGGCAACGAGGCAGATGGTTTCACCCGTTGAGGGGTTCAGCACAGCACGTTCGGCTGCGTTATCGGCCGGTGCCGGTTTGCCGTTGATGATGTTGACGAATTCTCGTGTCATCGGGGTACGTACTCCTTTATCGGTTCGGAGTTATTCAGGAAACGGAGAAGATCGGTTCGAGGCCCTGGGTCTGGACGGTGATTCCCAGGCCCGGTTCCTTCGGTGCCGAGCCCCGGCCTCCGACGGACCGCGGGTTGTATCCGGCCACGTGGCCGTCGGTCCAGTCGTTCATGAAGGAGGCGTTCTGGAAGTTCTCGGGCTTGGTGCTCGCCGCCAGGTGGCTGACCGCGGCGCTGACGATGTCGCCGCCCCAGGTGTCTTCCATGGAAATCATCATGTCCAGCTCCTGCATCAGGTCACGCATGCGGGCAGCCTTCGTCAGGCCTCCCACACGGCTGATCTTAATGTTGATGGAAACTGCGCCGGCGTCGTACTTTGCCCGGAATACGTCCTTGTTGTTCAGGATGGATTCGTCGAGCACCAGGGGAAGCGTCGAGTGGCGCATCGCGAAGATGCAGTCGTCGGTGTCGCGGCACGGCTGCTCGATGAAGACCGGCAGGTCTTCCATTTCCTTGACCGCGATTTGTGCAGCCCGCAGGTTCCAGCCGCCGTTGGAGTCGGCAACAATGATGGTGCCTTCCTGAGCTGCCTCGACCGTCGCGCGGGTGCGGCGAACGTCGTCGTGCGGGTCATTACCCACCTTGAGCTGGAAGCGCTTGATACCGGCTTCACCCCTACGGGTCACGAATTCGGCCATTTCTTCAGGGGAAGCAAGAGGAACGGCCTCGTAGAGAGGGAAATCCTCCTGCAGGACTCCGCCAAGCAGCGCGGCCACCGGGAGGCCGGCCTGCTTGCCGAGCAGATCCCAGCACGCCATGTCGATAGGGCTCTTGGCGAATTCGCCGCCCAGGAGAGTGTTGTCCATGGTGCGCCGGATCGCGGACAGGTTCGTCGGGTCCTCGCCAATGAGGTCGCGGGCCAGCGTATGCAGAGCGGCCCGGATTTCAGCCCAGTGAGTCGGAAGGTAACGGTTCCCCAGCGGCGTAACCTCGCCCCAGCCTTCCAGCCCCTCGTCGGTCCGCAGCCGAACCAGGGTTCCGATTTCGGAAGTCGCGGCGCGGTTGCCCGACATCACGTACTCGCCGTGTGCGTAGCGCAGGTTATAGCCGAAACAGTCGACTGCGACAATCTTCATGATCAGGGTCTCCGTTCGCAGGAATATCTTCTGCCCAAGATGGCCGACACCTATAGTGAGTTCATCGGGCAATTGTGTACTAGGTAACAGGTAGCATATTACCCACACAGGACGGCTAAAGGAATACCTTGACGGAGTACCTCGATTTTCTGGGCAGCCAGAGCCCCTATGACTCCCTGGATCGGGACGATCTCGCCGCCTTGGGTGCCCGCGTGGAAGTTGAAAACTTCCCCGAAGGTACGGTGATCATCAGGGCAGACGGGCCTCCCCTGACCCACCTCTGGGTTGTTTATCGCGGGAGTGTAGAAGTCGTGGACCGCGGCCGCGTAGTGGAGCAGCTCGGTCCGGGGTCGACATTTGGCCATATCTCTCTGCTCACCAACATGTCACCTGCTCTCTCAGTCAGGGCCCGCGAAGACTGCGTCTGCCTTCGCCTTAGCGACCCCCGCACGTTCCTGGCCCATCCGGAACGGCTCCGTTTCGCCCACTTCGGAACCCTGATCAGCAGAGAGCGGCTGACCGGCAATGCCGCCCTCGACCGCACTCCCGGCTCTGTGCGCGCGCTGATGCGCCCTGTCATATGGGCTTCGGAAGACGAGACCGCGGCAACTGCCGCGCGCCGCATCAGCGAGGCCAGCCACTCCTGCGTGCTGATCAGTACGGCCAAGGGAACGGGCATCGTGACGGACCGCGATTTCCGTGAGTGCGTGGCAACCGGCCAGGTCGACACGAATGCACCCGTCGCACTTCTAGCTTCGGTCCCCGCCCTCGCTGTACGTGACGATGCGTCACAGGCGGACGCCTTCGCACGGATGGTCGACAGCGGAGTCCACCATCTGGTGGTCAGCAGCCAAGGAGGACAGCCGGTCGGCATCATCCGTACCGTCGATTTTGCTTCAGCAGCCATCCGCAACCCCCTGCGCATCCGCTCGGCCATCGAGTCCGCCCCTGACCTTGAAGCTCTGACGGCAGCGGCCAAGTCGCTGCGACCGACGCTCGTCGAACTCGGAGCCAACGGAGAGCCCGGACTACACATCGCCAACCTCATGACGGCCGTCGTGGATGCAATCCTGCGCAAAATCATCAGTCTGACACCCAAGCCCGTCGAGACTCCCGTGTCGTGGATACTGCTCGGTTCCATCGCCCGACGCGAACCAATGCCCCGATCGGATGTAGACACCGCACTTGTCTGGGACGGGGACCTGACGGCGGATGAAGCTGCCGAGGCCAGGGCCTACGCCGAGGCCGTACTGCAGACAATGGAAGCCTGCGGCCTCCCGCGCTGTGCAGAAGGCGCCAACGCGGTGAACCCCCTTTTCAGCCGTTCACGTTCGGGCTGGCAGGACATCGGTGACACCTGGATCAAGAACCCGGCCGGCTACAACGCCTTGTTGTTCTCGTCGATGGTCATTGACAGCAGGGCTCTTACCGAACTGCAATTAGGCAGAGCCTTGACCGATACGGTCAGACTGGGGCCTCAATCAAAAGAGTTTCTGCATGCGTTCATGCTTGAATCACTGGCAGTCCACCCGCCCGCCGGCTTCTTCCGCGGCTTAGCCATCGGTCATCGTGGCACTCGGGCGGCCGTCGATCTTAAGCAAATGGGGCTAAAGCCGATCGCTTCCATTGGCCGCTGGATAGCCGCCGCTACGGGTGACGCGTGTGGAAGTACAATCGACCGGCTGCGGCGTGGTGCCGACGCGAAGGTGCTGACGAGAGATGAAGCGGAAACCCTAATCGGCGCATTTGAGCACATTTACCAGATCTTGCTGGAGCGGGACATCGCCAGCCTTACTGCCGGCACTGGTACTGCCTTGAGCCGCGTCCGTATGGAGGAACTGGATTCGTTGACCCGCCGCCATTTGCGCGCATCATTTCGGTCCGTCGCGGCGATCCAGCAAAGTATTGCAGGTTCATGGAGTAGCCGGTTACGCACCTAGCGCGGCAGTCTTGAAGCTGGACGGCCGGCAGATCATACTGTCCTGCCCGAGGCGAACCGGTCCTAGGCGTCGCCCGCCCAGTCCCCTCCGATATGCCCGAGGTGGCGGATCATCAGCTCTTCGGTTTTAGCCGTGTCGCCCTGAACCAGGGCGGCGAGAATGCCCGCATGTTCCTCTGCCGAGTGGATCAACTGACCGCTCTCGTGCAGGGCCTGAAGACCGAAGAGTCTGGTCTGGTCCCGGAGGTTGCTCACCGTATCAACGAGAATTTGATTATCCAGGAGGCCTAAGAGGCCAAGGTGGAACTGGCGATCAGAGTCCAGGTAGCCGATAAGATCGCCCTTACGGGCAGACTCGACGATGTCGTTGGCCAACGCGAGATATTCCTGCTCGCCGGCCACGACCAGATCTTTCATCGAGGCCAGCTGCACCATGGCAGGAACTTCCAGCCAAAGCCGCATCTGCAGGACGTTTCGGCGGTCGGAATCGCTAGGAGGGATGACGCGGAAGCCTCGGTTTCGAACGGGCTCCATCAAACCCTGGTTAACGAGGGTGAGCATGGCTTCCCGAACAGGGCTCGCCGAGACGCCTAGCTCCGCGGCCAGGGCTTGTGCCGAATAAAGTTCGCCGGCCTTGAGATCACCCGAAACCAGACGCTGGCGCAGCTCGGCCAGAACCTGATCTCGTAGGCTCGACCGTACGATGGGGGCCGCCACAGTCATTGTCCCGCCTCCTAGTGCTGTGTTACCAGTAATAAATTACATTCTACCCTGACGACCGGGTAAATAGGCGCGCGCCCTTTGCATTCATGGTATGCGGCGGAAATTTGCAAGTTTTCTAATTACCTCTAGTCGCAGACACCCTTGAGTAGTATGCTACCTGTAACACATCACGAAAGGTGGAATCTGTGACTACTCAGACATTGTCTCCCAAGACCAGCTTTAAGGCGTTTATCGACGGTCGGCACGAGGATGCGGCCGATGGAGCAACGTTTGAAACCGTTGACCCTTCGACCGGCAAGGTTCTGGGCAATGTGGTGGCTGGCGGGGCCGAGGACATCGACCGGGCCGTGAAGGCTGCGCGCCGTGCATTCGACAGCGGGGTTTGGAGCCGGATGGCCCCTGCAGATCGCAAGAGTGTTCTGCTGCGTTTTGCGCAGCTCCTCGAGGATGACCTCGAAACCATCGCGCAGCTCGACTCCCTTGAAGCCGGCAAACCGATCAGCGACTGCCGGGACCTCGACACCCCCGATGCCATCAACACCATCCGCTGGTACGCCGAGAGCATTGACAAGGTCTTTGGCAAGGTCTCCCCCACCTCCTCCGAGAACCTTGCCTATATCGTTCGGGAAGCGATCGGTGTGGTCGGCGTTGTAGTCCCGTGGAACTTCCCCTCGGCCACCCTTGCCTGGAAGATCGGCCCCGCTCTGGCAGCCGGCAACTCCATTGTCGTCAAGCCTGCGGAGCTTTCCTCGCTCGGGGCGATCAGGTTTGCCGAGCTGGCTGTGGAAGCCGGCATCCCCAATGGCGTTTTCAACGTAGTTCCGGGGCTCGGGCACGTAGCCGGAAAGGCCCTCGGACTGCACTCAGATGTTGACGCCATCACATTTACAGGATCGACGGAAGTCGGACGTCACTTCCTGCGTTACGCGGCCGACAGCAACCTCAAAGAGGTATCGCTGGAGTGCGGCGGAAAGAGCCCGCAGATTGTCTTCGCCGATGCGAAGGAAGACCTGCCGACGATCGCTGCAGATCTGGCCGGTGCCGCCTTCTGGAACGCAGGGCAGAACTGCACGGCCGGGTCTCGCATTCTGGTCCAGAACTCCATTCGCGAGGAATTCATCGCGCTGCTCGCCGAGGAAGCCAAGAAGATTCGTCTGGGCACTCCGACGGACCCGGAAACCGAGATGGGTCCGCTCGTGGAGGCATCGGCCGCCGACCGGACCATGCGCTACATCTCGGAGGCAGTTCAGGCAGGTGCAACCATCGCTGCCGGCGGGAACAGGGCACTCCCGGAAACTGGCGGTTACTTCGTGGAGCCGACCGTCCTGCAGGACGTGACACCCGATATGCCAGTGGCACTTGAGGAAATCTTCGGTCCCGTCGTTGCAGTCCTCGGATTCGACAAGCCGGAGGAAGCCATCCGTATCGCCAACGAAAGTGAGTAC
>NZ_ANPE02000012.1 GCF_000328305.2 Arthrobacter crystallopoietes BAB-32
CCCAGGCTCGTGGCGGCCGCGGTCAAGGCGCTGGCGGTGAGGATTGTGCGGCGGGATAGACCTGTCGGGGCGGTCTGCGGCTGGCCGTTAATTGCGATCTCCTTTATCTAATGAACGAAGCCCGACCGTAGGCGGCCGTGGTGACGGGTCCGTAATGCAAAGGTGTCGCAGCAATGAACGGGGCCGGTGATGTGACCAACGGCTCGGTTTTCTCCACGCCCGCAGGGGAGCAACCTGCGCCCGGGAAAACAAAGGAGGACGACGGCGGCACTTGCGTACCGCCGTCGTCCTCCTTCCCGCTGTGGATCAGTGCTGGGGCTGGCGGGCGTGCAGCAGCGGACCGAAGAATGCGGCCAGTTCGTCCTTCGCGGTCAGCGGCAGCACGTTGGCCACGTACTGGTCCGGGCGCACGACCACGATGACGCCGTCGCGGGAGAGTCCGCGGACGTCGAAGATGTCGTCGCCGGGGACGGTTCCGTAGACCTTCTGCAGGTCGGTCAGCTTGAACGGTCCGACCTCGGGCTTGAATACAGCGGGGACGGCGTTGATGTCGATGTCCTCGTGCGGCTGCTGGTAGACGACCTTGACGTCGAACCACGCGTCGTCGTCCCCGCCCTGCGGCTGGGCCGCTAGCGGGGAATCCGGCGAGGTGGAGAGCCACTGGGCGAGCTCGGCGGTGGGGGAGTCCGCGCCGGGTGCCGCCGCGTCCGCGAAGACGTAGATGCGCCAGCGGCCGTCCGCTTCGGCCTGGTGGCCCAGGTGCAGCGGGTTGGTGTCGCACACGCGGGTGGCGCGGGCGGACTTGAACCGCTTGCCGACCGGGTAGCCGGTGGCCAGCGACTGGTGCTTGGCCTCGCCGACGATCAGGGACGGCGTGTACTCCGTCATGAAGCCGGCCGGGAACTCGGCGGTGCGCACGTAGAAGTCCTCGAGCTCCGAGGGGTCCTCGAACTCCTCGGGCTTCTTGGCCATCATCGTGGACCAGGTCTTGTCGAAGTCGATGAGGTTCTTCGCCACCACCTGGCGCTCGGCCGAGTAGGTGGACAGCAGCGACTCGGGGCTGCGGCCCTCCAGGACATGGCCGAGCTTCCACGCGATGTTGAAGCCGTCCTGCATGGACACGTTCATGCCCTGGCCGGCCTTCGCCGAGTGCGTGTGGCAGGCGTCGCCGGTGATGAACACGCGTGGGGTACGGGTGCCCAGCTCCTCCGGCAGGACGTCGTCGAAGCGGTCGGTGAGGCGGTGGCCGACTTCGTACACGCTGTGCCAGGCGACGCTGCGCACGTCCACCGTGTAGGGGCTCATGATCGCGTTGGCCCTGGCGATGATCTCGTCGATGCTGGTCTTGCGCACGTTGCCGTGGTCGTCCTCGGGGACAACGCCGAGGTCGACGTACATGCGGAAGAGGTGCCCGCCCTCGCGCGGGATCAGCAGGATGGAGCCGCCGTCGTGGGACTGGATGGCGCACTTGGTGCGGATGTCAGGGAAGTCAGTCTTGGCCAGGACGTCCATGACGCCCCAGGCGTGGTTGGCCTGGTCGCCCCTCATCGAGCAGCCAATGGACTGGCGGACCTTGCTGCGCGCGCCGTCGGAGCCGATGACGTACTTTGCGCGCACGATCCGTTCGGCGCCCTCATCCGGGCCGGCGCTGCGCACGAGCGTGACCTTGACCGGGTATTCGCCCTCGTCGGTGACCTCCAGCGTCTGGAAGTCCCAGCCGAAGTCCGGGACCAGGCGGCTGGGGGACTTGGCGGCGACGTCGGCAAAGTAGTCGAGCACGCGGGCCTGGTTGACGATCAGGTGCTTGAACTCGCTGATGCCCGTCTCATCGTCCTTGGCGCGGCCGCCGCGGACGATCTTCTTGGGGTCCTCGGTGTCCGGCCGCCAGAAGTTCATCTCGGTGATCCAGTACGCCTCCGCCGTGATCTGCTCGGCGAAGCCGAAGGCCTGGAAGGTCTCGACGCTGCGGGCCTGGATGCCGTCAGCCTGGCCGATCTCCAGCCGGCCGGGACGGCGCTCGATGATCCGGGTGTTGATGTCCGGGAACTGGGCGAGCTGCGCGGCGGCCAGCATGCCCGCGGGCCCGGAGCCCACAATGAGCACGTCCATTTCGTCGGGAAGCTCCTGGGGCCGGTTGATGCCTACGCCGGCTGCCGGCTTGACCCGTGGGTCGCCGGATACGTAACCGTGGTGGTGAAACTGCACTTTGCTGGTCCTCACTCTTAGTGCCGCTTGGCCGCCGTCTTACCGTGTTCCGTATTAGAGCACTGCGTTCGATAGTTGAATACGGCGTCTGATTAAAGAACTTTACGGCAAACATGACGCAGCTAACAACTGCGAATTGCCTCACGGCGCAATGTGAGGGAAGAAACAGGGTGCCGGCGGCCCCTGCGTACTGGTTGCGGCAGCTGGCCTTAAGGCGTGCGGTCGACGGGGACGAGCCGGACGTCGAGAAGTTTTCCCGCATCCGCAGTGGCGGTCAGGTAGGTGCACACGGGCTGGCGGCGGCGGTCGGTGGGGGAACCGGGGTTGAGCAGGCGCAGGCCGGTGGGCGCCGTGGTGTCCCAGGGGATGTGGCTGTGGCCGAAGACCAGGACGTCGGCGTCCGGGAACTGCGCGGCACAGCGGGCTTCGCGGCCCTTGGCGGCGCCGGTCTCGTGGACCATGGCGAAGCGGATGCCCTCCAGCACCACGTGCGCTACTTCCGGCAGCCGCTCCCGCAACTGGCCGCCGTCGTTATTGCCCCAGACCCCGACCAGCCGCTTGGCGCGTTGCTCCAGTGCGTCGAGGGTGGCCACGTCGACCCAGTCGCCGGCGTGGAACACCACGTCAGCATGGTCGACGGCGGACCACACCTGGGCGGGCAGGGCGCGGGCGCGCTTGGGGATGTGGGTGTCGGCGAGGAGCAGGATGCGCGTGGCCATGTACGGCATGGTGCCACACGGCTGCCGGCAGCGCGGCCGTGTTGCCGCACGCCGCGGAATGGTGCTTGGGTGGGACTGCCGGGCGCCGGGCTTGGCACGATCGGATGGGTGGCGCGATGAAAATACTGGTGGCAGGGGCAGGAGCGACCGGCGGCTACTTCGGCGGGAAGCTGGTGCAGGCTGGGCGGGACGTGACCTTCCTGGTGCGGCCGCGGCGCGCCGCGGAACTGCGCGGCGGGCTGAGGCTCGCCGGGCCGGAGCAGGACGAGACGATTCCGGTCAGGACGGTCGGCGCGGAGGAGCTGGATTCGCCCTACGACCTGGTGGTGGTCGCGGTCAAAGCCCGTGCCCTGGCGGACGTCGTGGAGCAGGTGGCTCCCGCCGTCGGACCCGGAACCATGGTGCTGCCGTTCCTGAACGGGATGGCCCACCTCGACCTGCTGACCGAACGCTTCGGTGCGGACCGTGTGCTCGGCGGGCTGGTGAAAGTCGTGGCCACGGTGGCCGACGACGGCAGCATCCGGCAGATGAATCCGCTGGCCACCATGTCCATCGGCGAGCAGTCGGGGGAGCGGACGCCGCGCATCGAGGAGCTCTTCCGTGAGCTGGACGTTCCCGGCTACAAGCTCACGCTCGCCGACAACATCCTGGCTGCAATGTGGCACAAGTGGGTCTTCATCGCCGCGGCCGGCGTGATTACCTGCCTGATGCGCGGCCCGGTCGGCGACATCATGGCATCCCCGGGCGGCGAGGACTTCGCCCTGGCCGCGATCGCGGAAGCGGAGGCGGTGGCCGCGGCGGCCGGCCATCCCGTGCCGGAGAAGGAGCACGGCCTGAGCGTGCGGATGCTGACCGAGCCCGGCTCTTCGTTCACGTCCTCGCTGTACCGAGACGTCACGGCCGGCCTGCCGCACGAGGGCGAACACATCCTGGGGCAGCTCGTGGCCCGCGCGGACGCGCTCGGCGTCGACGTGCCGCTGGCGCGGCTGGCCCTGCTCCAGCTGCGCGTCCACGACCGGCAGGCCCGGTAGGAATCACCTGGTCAGCGAACGGTGCGCCTCGGGCAGGGCGACTTTCTTCTCGCCCTTGAGCGCGCCTTCCAGGGTCTCCTGCCAGACCGGGCCGGCGACCTCCGAACCGGTCAGGTCCGTGTAGGTATTGCCGTAGGCGGTGACCCGGGTGAGCGGATACTCCGTGCCGCCGCGCGGGTCGCCGAGCCACACGGCGGCCATGAGCTGCGGGGTGCCGCCGACGATCCAGTTGGCGGCGAAGTCGTTGGTGGTTCCGGTCTTGGCCCCGGCTTCGCGGTTGCCTTCGAGTTCCATCCGCGGGCCCAAGGTGCCGGTGCGTTTGAACGGCTCCTTGAGGACGTCGGCGACCGTGTCGGCGACTTTCGGATCGATGGCGCGGTGGCAATCGGGGTCCGGGACGGCGAGTTTCTCGTTGGTGTCGCTGCGGACGGCCTTGAGGACCGTGACGGGATTGCAGACCGTGCCGTTGCTCATGAAGGCGGAGTAGGCGTTGGCCATTTCCAGCGGGGTGACTTCGTAGGCGCCGAGGGCGAGGGAGGCTTCGCGGCCGACCAGGCCCTCCGTCGAAATCGAGTTGATGCCCAGGGCGTTGGCCATCTTGGCGACGTTGATGACCCCGACGCGTTCGATCAGCTTCACGAAGTACACGTTCACCGAACTGCGGATTGCCTCGTAGGCGTTGATCACCCCGTAGTCCCGGTTGTTGTAGTTGACGTAGCCGCCCTTCGGGTTGTCCATCGTCCGCGAACGGTACGGGCCGTCGGAGCGGAACTCGGTCGAGGTGGGGATGCCCTGGTGGAGCGCGGTGGCCAGCACGATCGGCTTCATCGCCGAACCGACCTGGAAGGCGTTCTTGGCGTAGACCACCTGGGTCTTGCCTTTGCCCTCGCCCCAGCCGCGGTTCTGCGCGATGGCGACGACGTGGCCCGTGCCGGGTTCGACGACGGCGGTGCCCAGGGCGACGCGGTTGGTCTTCCCGAGCGCGCGTTCGACCGCCTTCTGCGCGGCGTCGGCCGCCTTCCGGTCCAGCGCCGTAGTGAGCGTCATGCCCCCCATGTAGAAGCGCTGCTGGCGGGCTTCCTGGGTTTTCCCGAAAGCCGGGTTGGTCAGGATTTCCTCCCGGACGACCTCGCAGTAGAACGGATACTTGGACCCGCCGCAGCTGGACGGGACGGAGCCGCGCTTCACGCCCAGCTCGGATTCACGCGCCTCCTGCGCGTCCTTGGCCGGCAGGATGCCACGCTGCTCCAGCACGGAGAGTACGGTGTTCCGCCGCTCCATCGCCGCGTCGGGATGGGTGAACGGATCGTAGGAGACCGGCGCCTTGAGCATGCCGATCAGCAGGGCCGACTGGACGTGGTTCAGCTTCGCCGCCGTCGTGCTGAAGTAGACCCGGGCCGCCGCCTCGACCCCGTAGGCCCGGTTGCCGAAGTAGACGGCGTTCATGTAGCGGGTCAGGATCTCGTCCTTGGACAGCTGCTTCTCCAGCGCGACGGCGTACTTCATCTCGCGGATCTTGGCGTTGTAGGTGGTGCCGACGGCGACCGTCTCCTCGGCTTCGTTCCGCGCGTTGTTGACGAGGATGTTCTGGACCAGCTGCTGGGTGAGGGTGGAGGCACCCTGGACGTCATTGCTGGTGACGTTGTTGATCAGCGCGCGCGTGATGCCGAGCGGATCAACCCCGCCGTGCTCGTAGAACCGCGCGTCCTCGGTGGCAATCAGGGTCTCCTTGAACGCTGCAGACACCTGGTCCAGCTCTACGTCGATGCGGTTCTCGCTGTAGAACCGGGCGAACTCCTTGCCGTCCTTGTCCAGCAGCACCGTGTGCTGCGGCAGCGGGCGTTCCACGGGCAGGTCGGTCGGCAG
>NZ_ANPE02000011.1 GCF_000328305.2 Arthrobacter crystallopoietes BAB-32
CGCCCTGCACCTGGCCGAGGCCGGGGTCAAGGTCGTGGCGGTCGCGGACCAGTACGGGGCCGTGCACCGCCCCAAGGGCCTGGACATCGAGGCCCTGCAGCAGCACGTGGCCGACACCGGCTCGGTGACCGGGTTCGCCGGCGCCGACCCGCTGGAAGCGCAGGCGCTGCTGGAGCTGGAGGTGGACCTGCTGGTCCCGGCCGCGGTGGAGGGGGTGCTCAACGAATCCAACGCGCACCGGATCCGGGCCGGAATCATAGTCGAGGGTGCCAACGGGCCCACCACCGCCGCCGCCGATGCGGTCTTCGAGCAGGCCGGGAAGCTGGTGGTCCCGGACATCCTGGCCAACGCCGGCGGCGTGATCGTCTCCTACTTCGAGTGGGTCCAGGGTTCCAACGCCTACTGGTGGAGCGCCCAGGAGGTCGACGAGCGCCTCGAGGCCCGCATGCTCGCCGCCTGGGACGGCGTCACCGCCACCGCGGCCGGGCGCGGGCTGAGCCTGCGCGAAGCCGCGACCGTGACCGCCGTGCAGAAGGTCGCCGAAGCCCACCAGATCCGCGGCCTCTACCCGTAAACCGCGGGGGAACACACAGCAGCGGCGCCGTCCCTTACCGGGGCGGGGCCGCTGCTTTAGTACGCCCGGCATGGGCATTTGCTTGGAGGTGTGAGTCCTCTGGAGGAGAAGGTGGTTTAACTCCTAGCTGATGGCAACTGCGTCACCGTGAGGTGGGGTGGGAAGGAAGCCGGAGGCAAATCCCTGCACCGAGGGACACGAACCACATAGAAGGCATTCCGGTCGGGGTAAGGCTGCTGAAGAAGCTGAAGCCCGTTCCACCGAAACGGCCGGGGTGTAAATGCGGCGGGGGCAGGGGGAAAGTAAATGTTCTTATCCGGGGAGGTCTGTCCCGGTGCGCCGGTGCCCTTCAAGGGTGTCGGAGCGGATCAGCCTTAAGGGTTGGTCTGACGGGGCAGAAGTCAGCCGAGGCCGTAGTACCGGCGGGAATCGCAAGATTGTCGGGAAGGGCCGAACGTTGGGAAATGACATGTTGAACGGGCATTGCTCGTGGGCATCACGGTAATCGCAGCCACCCCGCCGTGCGCGGGCCAGACAGCGTGGAGGTATCGGTGAATCCGAGAGGGCCCCTGCCTGAGCGTAGTGATGCCCCGGTGCGTGCCGGTAATACTGTCAGCGACCGGCAGGAAGATCTGTGGGGACTGGTGTTCTCGCGGGAGAACCTGCTGGCTGCGTTACGCCGTGTCGAGGCGAACCGGGGTGCTCCTGGTGCTGACGGACTGCGTACGGACGAGCTCCGTTCGTGGTGCTTAGGACATTGGGCAGGTATCCGGGAACAACTCGATGCGGGCACGTACCGTCCGCTGCCGGTGCGTCAGGTGATGATTCCCAAACCTGACGGCGGTGAGCGGAAGCTTGGCGTGCCGGCCGTGCTGGACCGGTTGATCCAGCAGGCAATCGCACAGGTGCTCGTTCCGGTCTTTGATCCGGGGTTCGTGCCGGTCTCGTACGGGTTCCGGCCGGACAAGAGCGCCCATAACGCGGTCCGGGTCGCCCGGACCGTGATTGAACAGGGCTGTAAGTTGGGCTGCTTCGCGAATTTCGGACAGCGGAATTGATGGTTTTTCCTATGCTGCCTTGGCGGGCTGTTGGTAACTGTAGTGGACGTCGTTGGGGTACCGGTAATCCAGGGCTGAGTGCCTGCGGCGGGCGTTGTAGAAGCCTTCGATGTAGCGGATGACGTCTCGGCGGGCCTGCTTCTTTGTCGCGTAGACGGTGCGGTACACTCGCTCGTTCTTCAGCGCGGAGAAGAACGATTCGGCGGCCGCGTTGTCCCAGCACACGCCGGTGCGGCCCATGGAGGAGCGCATGCCCAGGCTTTGGACGAGGGCGCGGAAGGAGGCCGAGGTGTACTGACTGCCACGGTCCGAATGCCAGATGGCGCCGGGCTCGATCACAGTCGTTGCCGCGGCGTTCCTGAGAGCCGTCTCGACCAGCTCCGAACGCATGTGATCGGCGATGGACCAGCCCACGACCTTCTTCGAATAGCAGTCGATCACCGTGGCCAGATAGACGAAGCCCTGCCAGGTATGGATGTAGGTGATGTCGCCGACGAATTTGATCCCGGGCCGCTCGGCGGTGAAGTCCCGCCGGACCAGATCCGGGATCCTCGCAGCGGCTTCGGCATCGGCGGCCGTGGTGGTCCTGAACGGCCGCGGCTGGCACGGCACCAGCCCCTCATCGCGCATGATCTGGCGAACCAGCTCCGGCGAACAGGCGGTGCCCTCATCGGCCAGATCGGCGTGGATCCGCCGGTAGCCGTACGTGCCGTCCGAGGCCTTGAAGAAATGCCTCACACGGGCGGTGATCGCCTGCCGGCGGGCCGCGGTCGCCGAGACCGGGCGCTTAAGCCAGTCATAGAACCCGGACGCGGACACGGACAGCCACCGGCACATCTTCACCAACGGGTACGGGTTTTCCGGGGCGCTGCGCAGGGAGTCGATGAACTCATACTTCGCCACTACCGTGGCTCCCTCGCGAAGTATGCGGCGGCTTTTTTTAGGAACGCGGCCTCGGCCTTCAGCTCCCGGTTCTCACGCTCAAGCTCCTTCAGCCGTGCCCGCTCGGAAACGCTCAGCGGCCCGTCCTGCTCCTCGGGGGCGTGCCCTGCGGCCCGGTACTTCTTCAGCCAGGTGCGAAGTGTCTCGGCACCGACACCGTTCTCGTCGGCCACGGCCTTGATCGTTTTGGAAGTGGAAACCACTTCCTCGCACAGCTCATCCTTGAATTCCTGGGTGAACCGTCGACGTGATGCAGACATTCTGCAGATTCCTCATTTCAGTAGTCCCTCCGATTTTAAGAGGGTCCACTGTCCGAAATCTCTAGGCTCACCAGTGG
>NZ_ANPE02000010.1 GCF_000328305.2 Arthrobacter crystallopoietes BAB-32
CGAGATTCCGCGGCTTTTCGAAGCGCGGCCGGAAACGATGCCTCAAGAGTATCGATCCATCCAATTTCAGAGTTGGACCTGCATAGATCCTCGGCCTACGCTCCCCGGTATGACTACACCGCACGCTGTCCTGCAGGTCGGCCCCCTGATGCCGGCCGTCGAGGATGCCATCGTCCATGACTACGACGCCGTCCGCCTCCCGGACGATGCCTCCGATCGGGAAAATTTCCTTGCGGAGCGGGCCGCCGAGTTCACGGTCGCCGTCACCTCCGGCCGCTTCGGCGTGGGGACGGACCTCATGCAGGCACTCCCCAACCTGCAGGCGGTCGTCAACTTCGGCGTCGGGTACGACACCACCGACGCGGCCCTGGCCGCCGAGCGAGGCATCGGCGTCAGCAACACCCCGAACGTCCTGAACGATTGCGTGGCGGACACAGCAATCGCGCTCTACGTCGATGTCCTGCGCCGCATCAGCGCTGCCGATCGCTACGTCCGGCGCGGCGACTGGGCCGCCAAGGGCAACTTCCCGCTCGCCACCAAAGCCAGCGGCAAACGCGTGGGCATCCTCGGGCTGGGGCGGATCGGCAAAGTCATCGCCCGCCGCCTCGAAGGCTTCGACTGCACCATCGCCTACCACAACCGCCGTCCGGTCGAGGGCGTGGAATACGAGTACGTGGACTCGCTGGTCGAGCTCGCCCGCCGTTCCGATGTCCTGATCGTGGCCGCGGCCGGTGGGCCCGAGTCCAAGAACCTCGTGAATGCCGACGTGCTGGAGGCCCTCGCTCCGCCGGCTACCTTGTGAACATCGCCCGCGGCAGCGTGGTCGACGAACCTGCGCTCGTGGACGCACTGGTCAGCGGCCGGCTGGCCGGCGCCGGACTGGATGTTTTCGTTGACGAGCCCCACGTGCCCGAGGAACTGCTCAGTATGGATAACGTCGTCATCCTTCCGCATCTCGGCAGCGGGACGCACGAGACCCGGGCCGATATGGCAGCCCTCACCCTGGCCAACCTCAAGCGTTTCATGGCCGAGGGAACGCTCGAAACGCCGGTCAAGTAACGGAGGAAGATCATGAGTGTTGCCGTTGGCTTCGTGCCGACCGAAGAAGGGCGCGCCGCCTTGGACGCCGCGATCGACGAGGCCGTCCTGCGCGGCACCGACCTGCGCATCCTGGGCCCTGGGCAGGCCGAGAACACCCACGATGCCCAGGAAGAGCTGGCCCGGCTGCTGGAGCGCGCGGAAGCAGCCGGCGTCCGCACGAAGGTGCGGCAGATGACGAGCGACGATGACCCGGGCGACCTGATCGTCGACGTATCCTATGAGGACGACGTCGAACTTGTGGTCATCGGCGTGCGGCGGCGTTCGCGCGTGGGCAAGCTACTCCTGGGCAGCACCGCGCAGCGCGTCATCCTGGAGGCGGGCTGCGCAGTGCACGCGGTTAAACCGCCGGTGGGCCCGCATAACTGAGCAGGGCAGGCGCCCTCAGGCGGAACGTTCGACTGCCGCCAGGATCGCCCGGCCGAGTTCCGCCGGCTTCGTAAACTGCGGCCAGTGCCCCGTCGGCAGATCGACGTACTCCACCTCGCGGATGCGGGCCAGTTCCGCGACGAACGGATGTCCGGCGTCGATCCATTCGCGCAGCATGGCGGAGGGAAACTCACAGGCAATCACCGTGGCTGGAACGTCCAGGCGGCGCTCATCATGCAGCCGCATCGGCTCGTAGGCGACGCCCTTCGGCTGTGGAATCGCGCGTGCCCGGAACCTGGCCCGCAACTCGTCATCCAGGTCCACCAGGTCCTCATCCTCGAACCCGCCCCACGGCGGCAGCGGCACCTCGTCGCCCTCCGCCGGCAGCCCGTCATTGATGACCCCGCCTTCTGCCAGCGGCCCGGCGTCCACATAGATCGAGCGCGTCACCGCGTCCGGCCGGGCGTCCACTGCACCATAAATGATCGCGCCGCCACCTGAATGGCCCACCAGGACCACCGGCCCGCCGATCCGGTCCATCTCTTTGACGACGGCGTCGATATGGTCACCCAGGCCGATCCCGGCCCGCGGCGCATCCCTTGACTCGAGCCCCGGCAACGTCAGCGGATGCACCCGGTGCCCCGCCTCCACCAGCGGTGGCGTCACGTCGGACCATGACGAAGCATCCAGCCAGAACCCGGGAACCAGGATGATGTCCATGGCCAAACAGTACCGTTCCACGCCAGGCAGCAGGGTACAGCGGAGCCGATTCCCACAGCCACGCCAAAGTCGCGCCAGCATCGGGCCTCGTGCCGGCTTCCGGCCATCGCTCGCGGCAGAACCCGCCTTAAGCCAGGAAAAGAACGACGGCGGCGCCCGCCTACGTTGCTTACCGCCCCGTGAGGGAGGCAGCAACAAAGGCCCGGACGCCGCCGTCGTCGTTATTGGCTGGTCAGCGCCGGCGCGCGGCCGCCAATACTTCCTCCTCCGCGTCCGGTCCGGCCTTGATGCCGGCTGGAACACGGAAGAAGTAGACCAAGCCCACGATCCACCACAGACCGAAGAGGATCCATGGCTCGATCCCGAGCTGGGCCGGCATGCCGGGCATGTAGAGGCTGAACAGCGCGGTGCCAAGCACCACCGCCGCGACGCCGATGGCAAGTCCGCCCTTGCCCTTTCCGCCGATCCGCAGCGGACGGTCCATTTGCGGCTCCCGCCGGCGCAGGATCAGGAAGGAGACGGCGACCAGCGTGTAGGCCAGGACGATGCTCGGAGCGCCGGAGTCGACCAGCCAGCCGAGCATTTCCTCGCCGAAGAACGGAGCCAACACGCTGAGTGCGCCGATGAACAACAAGGAGTTGTGCGGAGTGCCGTACTTGGGGTGCAGACGCCCGAACCAGGCCGGGAGCATGCCTGAGCGCGCCAGCGAGAACATCAGTCGGGAGGCGCCGAGCAACAGCGAATTCCACGAGGTGAGGATGCCCGCAATGCCACCGGCGATAAGGATCTTAGCCATGATGTCGGAGCCGAACATGGCACCTACCGCGTCAGCCGTGGCAATGTCCGTCTTCACAAGTTCGCTGGCCGGCATCGCTGACGACGTGGTGAGAATGACCATCACGTACCAGATGGTTGCCAGGATGACGGAGACGACGACCAGCTTGCCGATCTGCTGGGCCGGAATCTTGACTTCCTCGGCGGACTGCGGAATGACGTCGAACCCGATGAAGAGGAACGGGACCACGACCAGTACTGCGAAGAAGCCGGTCATCCCGCCGTTGAACCAGGGTTCCATGTTGGAAATCTCGCCGCCGGTGAAGGCCCCGGCAATCATGACCAGGCCGATGGCCAGCAGGAACAGCACCACGAAGTTCTGCACGATGCCGGCTTCCTTGACGCCGCGGATGTTGATCCAAGTGATCGCGATGGCCGCGACCACGCCCACCAGTGCCCAGGTCAGGTGGACGTCGTACCCGGCCACGTTCCAGAGCTTGATCTGGCTGAGGTCGGGAAAGATGTACTGCACTGTGCGCGGCAGCGCCACGGCCTCGAAGGCCACGATGGTGACATAACCGCCGATAATGGCCCAGGACCCGATGAAGGACGGGCGCGGTCCCATGGCCCGCATGATGTAGTTGTGCTCACCGCCCGCCTTGGGCATGGCTGCACACAGCTCGGCATAGGTCAGACCGACGACACCCATGATGACGCCGCCGGCCACCATAGCCGTCACAGCACCCATGGTTCCGGCCGACTCCAGCCAGCCGCCGGTTAGCACCACCCAGCCGAAGCCGATCATGGCGCCGAAGCCGAGCGCAAGGACGTCCAACCGCCCCAGGACTTTCTTTAACGAGGGTTCGGTTTCGTGCTGGGATACAGCCAAGCCGCTTCCCCTTTCTTCTCACTCTGCCCGGTCTGGGCATAAAAAAGAGCGGTGGCCAAAGGCTTCACCGCCGTCGCTTACATCACAACGGAATAACGGTACTACGAGTCCTGCACCATTTCGTCCGATGAGCATGCTGAGCACGGGCGCGGTCCCTTGAGCCGCGGCGACGGTGAGCGACGTCGTCTCCGGCAGCCGCTGGAATCCGGCCTAAGGATCAACTTCAGTGGCGGCCGGAGGAGATCATTGCCGGTTCATCAGAAGCCGTTTGCGCCGCTTGATTGTCCGCGCTAATGCGGCATCCGACGGGGATGGCCGGTTCCGCCGGGCCTGCTTCACCCTCGAAGATGCACGGTCGCTCACCGGTGAGCACGGGGTTGTGCTCGTGGCGGATTGACCTGGCGGGGTTCCGGGGAGGGCGGGGGCGGTGGAGGTGTAGGTGTGGCCGGTGGGGGTGGTGATTTCGACGGTGTGGCGGCCTGCGGGTATTTCGCGGGCTTGCCAGCCGTTGGCTTCTTTGGTGAGGTTGCAGTTTTCGCAGTAGCCTTCGCCGTTGGCGGCGCTGGTGTCGCCGCCGTCGTTGAAGGCGATGATGTGGTCGAAGTGCCGGATGGGGGCGTCGCACCAGGGGGTGCGGCAGATCGCGTCGCGGGCCTGGATGAAGCGGCGCAGTCCGGCGGGCATGAGCCGGGCGCGGGAGTCCATGCCGACGAGCTGTCCGGTGCCCGGGGCGGTGAAGAGCCGGCGGACCCACACCTTGAAGTCCGTCTCAGGCAGGTCCGGCCGGTTGGCTTCCTGTGATGCTGCGGGCGGTTTCTCCGGTGCCGGAGAGATGAGCGGCCCGGGTGGGTCGGTGTCCTGCATGGCCAGGGGCGGGGCGGCGCTGCCGGTTCCCGGGGCGCC
>NZ_ANPE02000009.1 GCF_000328305.2 Arthrobacter crystallopoietes BAB-32
GCGCCCGCCGGCTCCGCTCCCGCCGGCAGCCACCGTGGCCGCAGCCTCAACCGAAGGAGCCAAACCGTGTTCACCGGCCTGAGCGCGTTTCCCCTCACCCCGCTGGCGAACGATGCGGTTGACGAGAGCGCTTTCGTCCGCCTGATCCAACGGCTCGCGGAGGCGAAGGTCGATTCGATTACCGCGCTGGGTTCTACCGGCTCCTACGCCTACCTGAGCGGCGAGGAGCGAAGCCGGGTGGCGCGCCTCGCCGTCGAAAACGCGGCCGGAACACCCGTGTTCGTGGGGATCGGGGCGCTGCGGACTTCGGAAGTGCTCCGGAACGCCGAGCAGGCGGAGCGCGCGGGAGCGTCGGCCCTGCTGCTGGCGCCGATGACGTATCAGCCCCTGACCGACGACGACGTGTACCACCTGTTCCGCGCCGTCACCACCAACTCGTCGCTGCCCGTGATCGTCTACGACAACCCGGGCACCACGCATTTCACGTTCAGCACCGAGCTGTACGGGCGCATCGCGGAACTGCCCGGCATCGCATCCATCAAGATCCCCGGCGTGCCCGCCGACCCCGAGCAGGCGCGGGCGCGCGTGGGCGAAATCCGTACGGCCATCCCAGCGGACGTGACCATCGGGGTTTCCGGAGATGCGATGGCCGCCGCCGGCCTGGCTGCCGGCTGCGACACGTGGTACTCGGTCATCGCCGGCACACTGCCCGCACCGGCCCTGCGGATCACCCGGGCCGCCCTTGGAGGGCACGCTGCGGAGGCGTTGGCCGAGTCCGACCGGCTGGCCCCGCTGTGGCGGCTGTTTGCCGAGTTCGGCGGGAGCCTCCGTGTCATCGCCGCGATCGCAGAACAGCTGGGCCTCGCGCCGCGGGCAAGCTTGCCGCTGCCGATCCAGGGCCTTACTGAGGAGCATCGGGCGCGTGTTGCCGACGTCATTCAGGAACTTGGCCTCGACCGGTAGCAGCCAGCCTGGTTCGCTGAGTTCGTCACGGTTCTTTCGCATTAGGGTTTAGTACATCGGCTAAGCGGATTGCCTCCCTAAGCAACTAACGACGGCGGCGGGTGCCACCCCAATGGAGGTGGCACCCGCAGACTCGCGGAAGCCAGCTCACCCAAAATGGGGGAACCGGCCTCCTTCCAGCGACTTAAGCCAGAGCCTCACAAATATTCAGTTCCTTGCCGGAAGCGCTGAGTAGGGTGAAGACACCGGTCTCGGGATCAACGGTGTAGACGATGCGACCTGTGTATTGGACCGCCAAGGGTGTTTCTGTCCCGGGAACCTCGGTTGCGTCCGTCGAGAACAGAACCAGACCGTTGGTACCCGTTCCTACGACAGTCTGGGATCCGTCATCGGCAATCTCTACCCTCTGGACAGATCCGGTTGGCTGGAGTGTGAACGAATCTACGACGTTGCCTTTCTTGTCCAGCCGGCTGTATGTGAGCGTGTATCCTCTTCCTGCTGTGATGGTTCGAACGATTTCACCATCCTCGTCACGGAATGTCAGGATGTTGGCATTCGATGCCGTTCCCTCGA
>NZ_ANPE02000008.1 GCF_000328305.2 Arthrobacter crystallopoietes BAB-32
CAGGCGCTCCGGCGGCCTCGCCCGCCTGCTGGTCCCCGCCGCCGCTGGCGACCAGGGCGACGGCCCGCACGAGGGTGTTTCGGTCGGATGTCTTCAGTGCCGCATCATCGGCCAGCATTTCGATCAGCTCATTGACCGCCCGCTGGGCCAGCTGCGAGGTGGGCAGCCAGGGCAGCGCTGCGCGCCAGGCCGCGAAGGCCCACAGCAGCAGGTCGTGGCGCTGGGTCAGATGCGCCCGCTCGTGTTCGAGTACCGTCTGGAGTTCCTGCGGCGTGAGCAGTTCCATCAGGCCTCGGAGAGGACCGTGACGGATCGGCTGCCCCCGGGGAGGCAGTAGGCGACCGGAGCAGGATGGTTGATCACCAGGGTCTTGGGAGAGTCCTTGGCCGGTGAGCTGAGCAAGTTCAGCAGCAAGCGGTGCCGGCTGCGCTGTTTGTGGATGCGGTAGTAGGTCAGCAGCAGCGTGAAGACCAGGTGGACGCCCAGCAGCAGCGCGGCACTGAGTGCGAAGACGTGCACCAGGTCAAGCCCCGGTGCCGGCTGGTACTCGATCAGCAGCGCCGCGAGCCCGCGGAGCCCGGCAATGAGGTTGTCGCCCAGCGGCACCAGGCCCCAGGTGAGCATGGCGCCGATCATGGACAGTCCGCCGGCCAGCGCTATCGCCTGCCAGAGGATGAGCGCCGTCATCGGTGCCCTGGCAGTCCACCGGGCGCGCGACAGCATCACCGGCACCGGCCATGCCAGAATCACGGCCAGCGCGGCCAGCAGGTAGGACGCCCAGAACACCCGGCGGCGCGATCTGCGCGGACGCTTACGCGGTCAGGATCTTCCGCAGGGCCTCGGCTTCCTGCGCCGAGACCGAGCCGATGAATGCGGCCAGAACCGCCTCGCGGTCCCGGGCCGAGCCCAGCACCTCATGCATCAGCTCCACCGTGTGTTCCTCACGGCTGGTGACCGCCCGGTAGCGGTGCGGCCGGATATCGCGTTCACGTTCGACCAGGCCCTTCTTCTCCAGACGGGACAGCACGGTGAGCACCGTCGTGACGGCGAGCTCCTTCCCGTCCCGGGTCGTGCTGCCGCTGCGGGCCAGCCGGTCGCGCAGCTCGTTGGCCGTCAGCGCGGCCTCCCCCTCGGGCTGTCCGCTCTGCTCCCACAGCAGATCCATGACTGCCCGTTCCAGCTCTCCAAGAGTGGCCATTTACATCCTTCATCCACACCACAACAAACTCCACACCGGCGGCGTGAGTGCCCGGCCGTGTGGCTTCCCTCTCTAATTTACAGGGTTTGCCGGATTTGTTCTACACTGCGTAGAAGCGAGTATTTCTACGTTGTGTAGAAATTCTGTATCCGGGCCGGCACCGCCCGCCCGGCAGTTCAAAGGGGAAAATGTGGAAGCCCTCGAAATCGCGCGATGGCAGTTCGGCATCACGACCGTGTACCACTTCTTGATGGTGCCCTTGACCATCGGCCTTGGCCTGACCGTCGCCGTGCTGCAGACCGCCTGGTACCGCACCGGCAAGGAGCAGTACCTGCGGATGACGAAGTTCTGGGGCAAGCTGTTCCTGATCAACTTCATCATGGGCGTGGCCACCGGCCTCGTGCAGGAGTTCCAGTTCGGGATGGCCTGGAGCGAGTACAGCCGCTTCGTCGGCGACGTTTTCGGCGCCCCGCTGGCGCTGGAGTCGCTGCTCGCGTTCTTCGTCGAGTCGATCTTCTTGGGCCTGTGGATTTTCGGCTGGAAGCGCCTGCCCAAGGGGATGCACCTGCTGAGCATCTGGGCGGCCTCGCTGGCGACGATGGGTTCGGCGTACTTCATCCTCGCTGCCAACTCCTGGATGCAGCACCCGGTCGGCGTCGAAATGATCGACGGCCGGCCCGTCATGGTGGACATCTGGGCCGTCCTGACGAACAACACGCTGCTCGTGGCCTTCCCGCACACCATCTTCGGCGCCTTCTCCGTGGCCGGCGGCTTCCTCCTGGGCATCAGCTGGTACCACCTGTGGAAGCGCCGCCGTGACGGGATCGACACCGTCGGTGCCGACGGCAAGGTGGTGGTCGGCAGCAACCCGGCCATCGGCCGCGACGCCACCGACCACAAAGTCTGGCTGCAGTCGCTGCGGATCGGCGCCGTCGTCGCAATGGTCTCCTTCGGTGGAGTGTCCCTCACCGGCGACCTGCAGGCGAAGCTGATGTTCGACCAGCAGCCGATGAAGATGGCTGCCGCCGAGGCCGCCTGCCATGACGGCACCGGATTCTCCATCCTCTCCGTCGGCGACCTTGGCTCCAACGACTGCGATGACATGGTTGCCGTCGTCGAGCTGCCCGGGCTGCTCTCCTTCCTGGCCAACGGCGACTTCACCACCGACGTCCAGGGCATCAACACGCTGATCCCCGAGTACCAGGAGCGCTTCGGCACCCACCTGCCCAGCGACCCCATCTACGGCGAGCGCGCCGGGACCGAGATCGACTACGTGCCGGTCATGGAGGTCACCTACTGGGGCTTCCGGCTGATGATCACCTTCGGCATGCTCGCCGCCGCCGCCGCCCTGGTCGCGCTGTGGATCGCGCGCAAGGGCACGGTGCCGGAATCGAAGTGGCTGATGCGGCTGGCGGTGTTCGGCATCCTGGCGCCGTTCGGAGCGAACTCCGCCGGCTGGATTTTCACCGAGATGGGCCGCCAGCCGTTCGTCGTCGCGCCGAACCCGGATCCGGACGGAATCGACAATGTCTTCATGTTCACCGCCGCCGGGGTCTCGCCCGGGGTTTCCCTGGCCGAACTGGTCTTCTCGCTCTGCGCCTTCGCGCTGGTCTACGGCGTGCTGCTGGTGGTGGAAGTGAAGCTGCTGTTCGCCTACTGCCGCGGCGGCGTGCCTTCGGCCATGCCGGAACTGCTCAAGCAGCAGGACGGCGACGGACCCGAGGACGGCAGCAAGGGGAAGGACGACGACGATGTGCTCGCCTTCGCGTACTGATTCCTGCGGCCGCTTCCTGAACCTACTGGAGAACTGACATGGATTTCCTGCCCACTTTGTGGTTCATCATCATCGCCTTCTTCTGGACCGGCTACCTCTTCTTGGAAGGCTTCGACCTCGGTGTCGGCATGCTGTTCCGAGGTTTCGCCCGCACCAACACCGACCGGCGCGTGCTGCTCAACACCGTCGGCCCGGTCTGGGACGGCAACGAGGTTTGGCTGGTCACGGCCGGCGCCGCGACCTTCGCCGCCTTCCCGCACTGGTACGCCTCCCTGTTCGCCGGCCTCTACCTGCCGCTGGTGCTGGTGCTGCTGGCGCTGATCTTCCGTGCGGTGGCCTTCGAGTACCGCGGCAAGATGGACTCGGACCGCTGGCGTTCGGTGTGGGACTGGGCGATCGTGCTCGGTTCCTTCGTGGCAGCCTTCGGAGTGGGTGCGATGCTGGCGCTGACCACCACCGGCCTGCCGCTGAACGCCAACGGGGACCGGGTGGGCGGCCCGTTCGCCTGGTTCAGCGGCTACGCGCTGCTCGGCGGGGCCGCGGTGGTCCTGTTCAGCCTGGTCCATGCGCTGGCCTTCCTGACCTTGAAGACCGACGGCGACATCCGCCTCCGGGCGCGCCGGCTGCTGGTGCGCTGGCTCCCGGTGGCGCTGCTGCCGATGGCGCTCTGGGCCATCGTAGTGGTGCTGGCCGGCGGCAAGCCCGTCACCTGCATGACGCTGGCCGTGGCCGTGCTGGGAGCCGCCTCGGCGTGGCTGCTGGCCCGCAGGGGAAAGGACGGCCTGAGCTTCGCCGCGCTGGGCGTGTTCCTCGTGGCCGGGACCGCCACGATCTTCACCGCGGTGTTCCCCATCGTGCTGCCCTCCACGCTTGATCCGGCGTTCTCCCTCACGGTGGAGAATGCCTCGTCCTCCGACTACACGCTGGGCATCATGAGCGTGATCGGCGCGTTCGGCATCCCGGCCGTGCTGGTCTACCAGGGCTACACGTACTGGGTGTTCCGCAAGCGCGTCAGCGCCGCCTCCATCCCGGCCGCCCACGCCGTCGTTCCGCAGTGAAGCCGCTGCTGCCGGTCGGCGCTGCCAGCAAGCGCGCGCTCTATCTGCTGGGTGTCCTGGCCGCGGCCAAGGCCGCCGGGCTCGTGCTGCTCGCCCAGGCGG
>NZ_ANPE02000007.1 GCF_000328305.2 Arthrobacter crystallopoietes BAB-32
TATTCCGAGCTCGGAATAATATCGACTTGTTGTTCTTCCATCTTGAACAGCGGCGCTACGTGGTCTTTGAGCTGAAGACGGGCAAGTTCCAGCCCGAGTATGCCGGCAAACTCAATTTCTACGTGGCCCTGGTCGATGACCAACTCCGGCGCGACTACATGTCGCCCACGGTGGGCATTCTGGTCTGCGGCAGCAAGAATGACCGCACCGTCCGATACATCCTGGACCGCTCAAGTTCGCCGATGGCGGTATCCGAGTACACCTACGAGTCCCTGCCGGAGCCGGAAAAGGAAGCCCTCCCGGACGCAGAGGAACTCACCGCCGCTTTTGACTGGGACCCACAGCCGTGAGGCATGGGCCAGGCAAACCCTATGCGGTGTTATCGGTGTAGAGGGAGCGAAGGATCGGTGAAGCTTTTCAGGCGGGTCAGGGAATCCGCTGGGATTCCTTGGGCTCCTCGTCGTTGAGCAGCACCCGGACCATGTGCAGGATGACTTCCCGCTGACGGGACGTGAGCCTGTTGGCGCGTTCCGGCAAGATGAAGGGTTCAAGCTCCCCGGTCGGGAGGCCCGCGGCCTGCCGGAGCTGGACCATGGGTATCCTCAAAGCAACTGAAAAGGCTTCCAACACGGACTCGGAGGGTGACTGCGGGACATTTCGCAGGTACTTCGCGATGGAGGTGTAGGAGACCTCGATCCCATGCTTATGGGCTTCCTGGGCGATCCGGCGCGCCGACCAGTTCTCGGTGTTGGAATCCTGCAGCAACCCGGACAAAGTCCGCCCGGACGACAGGTTACTCACCGGTGCAGTCCCGGGCTCCGCGCGACAGCGACAGCCCGGGAGCGCGCCGCCGCCGCTTCATCACCGTTGGCCTGTTTCACGAATCTTGCGAACATACCGGCGATCCTACCGACCGCCGATCCCTATCCAGTAAAGCGCCAAGGGATCTCTTGCCCTTACCCGGGTTGCTTGCC
Organism: Arthrobacter crystallopoietes BAB-32; assembly: GCF_000328305.2. GTDB lineage: Bacteria > Actinomycetota > Actinomycetes > Actinomycetales > Micrococcaceae > Crystallibacter > Crystallibacter crystallopoietes_A. The sequence continues at coordinate 975 of NZ_ANPE02000007.1, forward strand.
CGCTGATGGCGCGCTCCCAGCAGAACGACTCTCCCGGAGGATAGGACTCGCCCAGCGCTTTCTGTGGACGGGTTGTCCACCCTCAGGCATGCCTTTGCGCCTATACGAGGGCAGCCGTGTGGACACCCTGTGGAGGGGGGACCAAGTGCGGGAGAGTGCAGGGCGCGCCTTGTCTTGGCGGGTCTAGGATTGTTCCTCCACAACGAGAGGAGACGATCATGTCCTTGGACCAGGACCGCCGCAACAAGTCATACCGATTGCAGGTCGCTGGTGTTTGGATCGGCGGTGCGGGACTTGCCGTTGCACTGTTCCGCGCCGTCTTCGACCTATGGAACGTCGTGGGCCGTTGAATAAGAATCCCGTTCCGGCAAAACCTCAGAAGCCGGCTGCTTAGACCCAGCTCCCACCATGGTCGCCGCTGCCGCCGTCCAAACCCAATTACGAGAGACTTGCCGCGTCATATGCGCCGTTATCGGTATTTGTCGCTCGACGGCCATTCATGGCTCTTCACGTCGCTGAGCCACTCCCGACGCCAGGGAAACTACACCACGGCTGAGGATCAGATTAACAAGGGGAACGAAACGGGCGCTCCGGAAGTGGAAGAAGCATACGATGACAGACCCGGAGGAGCACCATGGCAGAGATGATCTGGAACGAAGGCGAGCATATCGAGGCCCTGGACCTGGCAGGGACGAGGATCAGTGGCACTGTAGAGCAGGTCGCGCCGGAAATCGGGGCAGCTTGGATCCGCGAAGACGGGTTGGGCGAGCGACGACTGGTAATTACGGATGACGCGGTCGCATCGGACTGATAGGGCGCAGCCGCAGACGCGTAGGCGACGAACCATCCCTCCTCCTATCACTGGTCATATGCGCCGTTATCTCCCTTTGTCCGGCACTTCATACACTTTGACTTGGTCGGGATCGAGGTAGCCGCGTTCCCGGACCTATCACCGGAACGGAATCCGATTCGTTCCACCACCCATAACCGTTTTGGCCCATCCGGTTAATCGCGATTCGATAGAGTATCTGAATCATCGGGGATGCCGGCAGTTCCAACGGACAGACCGCAGACGGGCAGGTCATCCAGAAAAACGGGGGATTGAACAGTGCTTCCCAAACAGGTCAGTGGCATCCGGCCAGCGATCATCGCGGCAGCAGCGGAAACCTTCGAGAAGGCCGGCTACGGAAGGACCGGTCTTGACCGGGTAGCCGAGCTGGCAGGCATCAGCAGGCCAGCCCTTGACCAGCATTTCCCGTCGAAGGCGGATCTTGCCAAGGCCGTCATAGACGCACAGCACCGAATCGTCGTCGCGGATGGCCTGGCGGTGCTGCAACAGGACCGGCCACCTCTGGATTCCATGATCATCATGTGCCGGGAGTTCGGGCTGCGGCTTCGCCGGGACACGGTCGTACGAGCAGGCATCCGGCTCACGTTCGAGGCCACGGCCTTCGGCCACCGTGTCCGCGAACCCTATGAAGACTGGAGCACGGTCACGGCATCCCTCGCGAACCGCGCTGCAGCAGCGGGCCAGCTTCGGCCGGAAATCGACCCGGCAGCCTTGGCGAGACTTGTGGTGGCATCCTTCACCGGTGTGCAGATGGTCTCCGATGTGCTCACGGGCAGGGGCGATGTCATGGACAGGATCAGGGAGATGTGGCAGATCCTCCTGCCCGGCATCCTGAACACGGAGATGCAATTCCAAATCCCGCGCCTCGTGGCCCTGGTTCGTGCCGATGGCACGGCTGCCGTTCAGGGATGACCGGACGGGCAGGATCCACGGGTGGGATCGCTGGCGACTCCGCCATCAGCTTCATCGTGGGCGACTCGAAGCCCCCGAGAGCGCAGCGATGATGATCAGCGCAACGGAACGCGCATTGAGCGCAGGCATAGCCGCCGCCCGTCCCGGAGCGAAAGTGCAAGACGACACCGCCGGACTTCCCGTATTAAATCCGTCGAATTCGCGCTCAATTCGATTCGCCGGACTTCACTGGTCATATGCGCCGTTATCGGCGCAAAGGGTGGTGAGCTGCCAGTGTGCTGTGCATTCAGATGCTGGTCTGTCGTCGGCTAAAGAAGATCGCGGATCAGCGCTGTAGCCGCGTCCATCCCGTAGAGCTTGTTCAGGGAATCCAGAATGTACTCGGGAGGATGGCGTTCATACTGTTGACCAGATCGCAGGGACATTGCCAGTACGGCCGCGACGCCGAGATCGGGGCGCATCGAGACGGTTTCGTAGGCGAAGTCCTGCGGACTGATGATGGTGAGGCCGTCTGGGATCTTCGCGGCGGGGAAGTCCCGGAAATTGTGAGTGACGATACTTCCGGCGCCGCCCACAACTGCGGCTGCCAGCACATGTTCATCGTCAGGGTCAGGCAGGCCGTATGTGCCCTCCAGGCCCTCCCAGCCGGTCACGATGGAATCGCTGAAACTGGACCGCATCTGCTCGGCTAGATGCCGCGCTATCTTCCGGGCCTTGTCCGGGTCCATTCCTCGGTCAATCTTCTTGAGCTCTTCGTTGGCTTCGACTTCCATGAGGATGGCTTCGCTGAAGATGAAGCGGTAGGCACCCTCGAACGCGAGGGAGAGGAGGAAGTCCCGCTGCGTGCTCGGCCAAAGCACGCAGCTGTCTAGAAGTGCGGTGAACATACCCCTATGTTGTCACTTGCCCGCGCCGGCGCTTCGCCGCCAGCTTGCGGGCCTCCTTCATCCGCTCAGTGGCGGCCTCTACGGGTTCGTCATCAATATCGCCCATGGACGCCAGAGCGTCATACTGTTCGGTCCTTCGTGCTTCCTTGTACGCCAGTACATCGGCGAGCTTGACGCGCCGGTGCGTGCCCGGCTTTTCAAACGGGATCTTCCCGGTGTCGAGGAGCCGAACGAACGTAGGGCGGGTTACCCCTAAAAGCTCGGCGGCCTGTTGGGTTGTCATCGTCATGGAGCTGGGAGTGAGCGTCACGGCCAAGCCCTTACGCATCGCTTCCACGGCCTTGACGAGTACCTGGTAGATCTCGTGGGGGATTTCCACCTGGTCACCCGGCTCGGAGCCGGACAGGAAGAATTGCGGCTGCGGGGGCGCCCCTTTTCTGGTGGTGTGCGCCGCTATAAAGTCGTATATTTCGCCAGCTTGGGGTGTTCCAGGGGCGAAAAAGGTTTCCTTCATCGCTGTGCTCGTACCCATGATTGCTCTCGCTTCTAGCTTGACCCAAGTTTGATTGGACGTTTTCGTTTCTTTCGTTTCATCGTAAGCCTTGCCGGCTGCGCGGTCCAGCCACCAAAAATGCCTTGCTTACGAGCTCCGACAGTTCCCCGTAATCTGCGACCGGATGAATGTATCGGTCAACATCGTCAGCATCCGCATCCGAGAAGTTGTAGCCGAGATCTTCCATGCCGATCTTGACCCCGTAGTTATCGCCTTCTGCCTTACGGGCCCCATGCCCCCAGAGAGTTTTTCCGCCCGGTAGCTCGCGGATAAAAACCGGGAAAGAGCTTAGGTCAAACTCTCCATCCGGCTCCGTGTCGTCGGTGTCGGCTCCTTCAAACCAGAACATCGGCGTTCGGCGGGCAACCAGCTGTCGTTGGACAAAGTGAGGCATCCATGGCCCTGCCGTGAGAACGACTTGCTGCGCCCTGTAGACCGTGTCGCCTATAGAGATGATCGCGCCATCGTTGTCGAAGGAGATGTCGGTGACGCGGGAGTCTGTCAGCACGGTGGCCCCCAATGCTTGCGCTGCCTGAATTGCGGACCGGACCCCCTTTTCCGGATAGGTGATACCGGCAGCGGGGTCCCATACTCCGACGTCTTCGGGTCCGAAGCCAGCATAAGTGGGATAGCGCCGTATCAAGTTGTCGTGCTCTATAACCTCGACCTTGGAGCCTGAAATGGATGCGGCGGCGAGTGTTCCACTGACGATGTGTCCGTCGGGCGGGCCCACCATGAGCCCTCCGGTCTGGCGGAGCAGAACCTGATCGGTGGAGTCGCCCAACTCGTACCACAGGTCCCTCGCTCTTTCCGCAACGCGGGTCAAGCCGGGATGTTCCATGCACGCTACCCGGAACAGGCGAGTGGATCCGTGTGTCGAGCCAAGGTGGTGCCCGATCCCGAATCGTTCAACACCAACGACGTTGATGCCCCGTGCAGCTAACCGCCACAATGCTTGGGATCCCCATGCACCTAATCCAACAACGACAACGTCGGTAGTTACTGAGGGAAGCGGATTCATGCGTTAAAACCTCCTGCTTGTCGGTGCGGGTTGAAGTTGTCTTGGCTGACGATCGGGACATTGATCCTCTACCGTGGGTGTCGAACTGAAGCGTGAGGGAGTCAAGTGGTCGATCGGCAGACGAGTTTTGCCTTGGTCTATCAGCTCTGCGGCAGCCAGTCCCAAAGCGCTGGCCATTTTGAAGCCGTGACCGCTGAACCCTCCCATGACCACAATGCGTTCGTCCGCTGGCAATAGGCCTACAAAGGGATGGTGGTCATTGGTGTAGCCGTCAAAATAGACACCGACCCGTGCTGGCTCCGGGATCAGGCTGGGCAGAAAGCGCGTGACCGCTTCCGAGATGGGAGCGAAAAGGCGGTCATCCACCGTCCGATTCACCGTGTCGACATCTGCCACATGGTCCCAGCCGTAATTGATACACACCTTCACGCTCGTTCCGTCCAAGGTTGGCCATCCCGAGATGTCGTATCCGTTTGCGCGACGGACAAAAATCGGGAAGACGTTACTTCGGAACTGCTCCGGGTATCGCGTGGGGAACCACGTCATGATCAGCCGCTGAACGTTGAGTGCTGGAGTTAAACCGGGAAGAAGCTTATTGGTCCAGGCTCCCGTGGTGACGATTATCCGTGGAAAGCGGTATTCGCGCTCATCTGTCACTACGACTATGGAGTCCGATTCCCGTCTCAGACGACGTACGGGTGTATGGGTGTGGATTTTGGCGCCGCTTCGTTCAGCCTCTTCGGCTGCTATCGCCACTGCCAATTCGGGTCGGAGGTAGCCGCTTTCGTGATCGAGGATGGCCTCCTCATCATCGCCGATGGAGTGCTGTGGGAACCGTTTCTGCAATTCGTCGGAATCCAAGACTTCATGATCGATGCCGTGATCCTCGATGGAGGTTCGAACACCTGCCAGGAAATCTCCGCCCCGGCTACCTATCATTAGGCCTGAATTGATCGTGAGGAGAGGGACGCCTGACTCCGCTTCGAGTTCTCGCCACTGCTTGCGGGCTTCGCGGAGAAGAGGGACATAGCGCGACCCTTCAGCGTACGCCGTGCGAAATAGCCGGCTTTCTCCCCCTGCACTTCCTCGGTCATGGCCAGGGGCGAACTGTTCGAAGCACATCGGCCTAATTCCGCGACGCGCCAGTTGCCATGCACTCAGCGCTCCCATGCTCCCGGTTCCCACCACAGCGACTTCGGCATCATATTCCATTCCTTCGCCGTCCTTTCCCTAGTAGGTGTGTATCACTGTAGGTAGGCGGCGATGCGCGCGCTAAATATCAAAACCCCTTGTCTTGATACACGGCGCATATGAGACTAGGTTCCTCATATGGAAATCCGGGAGCTGAAGTACTTCGTGGCCGTGGCAGAAAACCTTTCTTTCACCAAAGCAGCACAACGGCTGCAGATGACTCAGCCTCCTCTTAGCCAAGCCATTGCGCGCTTGGAGAAAGAGCTCGGTGTGAGGCTGTTTGAACGGGAAGCCCGGCAATCACCACGCCTAACGGAGAGTGGCACCGTACTTTATGCCGAGGCCCGCCGTATCCTCAAGGGAGTAGAAGTCGCTGAATCCCTCTTACGGCATACGAAGAAGAAGAAGCGTCTGCTGCGGGTCGGCAGCATCAGCAGCGTTCATTCAGGATTGATGCCTAGCGTTGTGCGCTCGTTCACGGAAGCGCATCCGGAAATCCGTGTTCTGGTGGCGGAAAGCGAAGAAGTCGATGTTCGATCTGAACTTCGTTCAGGTTCCCTGGATATAGGTTTTACGAGAGCCGGTGAGACTTCCGAAGGTTTTGAGTCGGAGTTTCTCTGTGATGAACCGCTTATAGCGGTTTTGCCGATAGCGCATCGCCTTGCCCACCGAAACTCAATCCGTCTTTCAGAGCTCGCAGACGACGATTTTGTGACTTTTGAGAGAAATGATGCCCCTGAAGCCTACGACCGCATCCTCATAAGTTGTATCCGCGCTGGATTTCACCCTAGGGTCCCCATGACCGCCAAGAACGATTTGGCCATGTTGAGCACAATAGCCTGCGGTGTAGGTATGTCACTAATGCCACTTGTATCTTCTAGTCTCGAAATCCCAGGCGTACGGTTCGTTCCACTGGAGGAACCCTGGGCCTTTACTCCTTTATCCATGACTTGGCTCAAAGGTATAGATAATCCAGCAAGAGACATGTTCGCATCTGCCGTTCGCTTGGAACTCCGCCGGAGGCAGGTGCAGGACTTAGAGAGAGGGCGCCGGACTCTTACGATGTAGGCAGATTAGGGGATAACAGCATAGTTCTCAATTGCAAGTTGATTCACGCATTATCGCTACTTTCGGCAGCGCGTTGGCGAATTTGAGCATCCTTCGCGCTGGTCTCCGCACGAGCCGCACCTATGCTCACTGGGCTGCTTCGCGAATTTCGGACAGCGGAATTGATGGTTTTTCCTATGCTGCCTTGGCGGGCTGTTGGTAACTGTAGTGGACGTCGTTGGGGTACCGGTAATCCAGGGCCGAGTGCCTGCGGCGGGCGTTGTAAAACCCTTCGATATAGCGGATGACGTCCCGGCGGGCCTGCTTCTTCGTCGCGTAGACAGTGCGGTGCACTCGCTCGTTCTTCAGCGCGGAGAAGAACGATTCAGCGGCCGCGTTATCCCAGCACACACCCGTTCGACCCATCGAAGAACGCATGCCCAGATCCTGGACCAGGGCACGGAACGAGGCCGCAGTGTACTGACTGCCACGGTCCGAATGCCAGATGGCGCCGGGCTCGATCACGGTCGTCGCCGCGGCGTTCCTGAGAGCCGTCTCGACCAGCTCCGAACGCATGTGATCGGCGATGGACCAGCCCACGACCTTCTTCGAATAGCAGTCGATCACCGTGGCCAGATAGACGAAGCCCTGC
>NZ_ANPE02000006.1 GCF_000328305.2 Arthrobacter crystallopoietes BAB-32
GCGTGCCATCACGTTTGATCACGAGATCGCCCGCATCCTGAACATTCTCGGGATCGACTCGGACAACGATCCGGCGATCGACTATCACAACGACATCTACTACTGGAAGAACGCTGAAGGCCGTACCCTCCTGGAAGTCGATTGGGCCAGCACCGCCGCCTCCGGCTGGCACACCCGGTACTGGTTCTCCCAGCCGGCGCTCGAGAAGCGGCTGCGCGGGCTCGCCGCGGAACTGCCCGGAGTCATCACGCGCTGCGGCTGGCAGGCCACCGGCCTGCAGCAGGACGAGGACGGCGCGGTGCTGACCGGCACCGTGACCTCCGCGGACGGCGCGGTGACCACCGAGACGCTGCGCGCGAAGTACGTGGTCGGGGCCGACGGCGCCAACAGCTTTGTCCGCGAGGCCCTCGGTCTGGGCTTTGAGGACCACGGCTTCTTCTTCGACTGGCTGATCCTGGATATCATCCCCAACGAGCCGATGCCCAGCGACCCGACCCACTGGCAGCTGTGCGATCCGGCCCGTCCCACCACCATCGTCCCCGGCGGCCCCGGCCGACGGCGCTGGGAGTTCATGGTGCTCCCCGGCGAGAACCCGGCCGAACTGGCTTCCACTGAATCGGCGTGGGACCTGCTCAAACCGTGGGGCGCCACCCCGGACAACTGCCAGCTCGAGCGATCCGCGGTCTACCGTTTCCAGGCACGGTGGGCCTCGTCCTGGCGCAACGGCCGCGGCCTGATCGCAGGGGACGCCGCCCACCTCATGCCCCCGTTCGCCGGAGAAGGCATGTGCGCCGGGCTGCGCGACTCCCTGGCCCTGGCCTGGCGGCTGGACCTCGTGCTCTCCGGCACGGCCGGCGAGGCGCTGCTGGACTCCTACGGAACCGAACGCGCCGGACATGTCCAGCACTACATCAACTTCTCCATGGACCTGGGCAAAATCATCTGCATCACCGACCCGGAAGAGGCCGCCGAACGCGACCGCCGGATGATCGCCGAACTCGAGTCCTCCGACGGCACCCCCGTGGACACCGACATCGCCGCCCTCGGCCCCGGCCTCTGGATCGAAGGCACGCCGCACGCCGGCGAACTCTCCGTGCAGGGCATCGTTGAGGCCAACGGCCGCACCGGAAGATTCGACGACGTCGTCGGCCGCGGCTGGACCATCCTCGGCCGCGGAACCAACCCGGCGGCCCTGCTCAGCGAGGAACAGCGCCAGCTGCTGGATTCCCTGGGCGGACACAGCGCCGGAATCGGTCCGGCAGACGGCGGCAGCGACGTCATCGACCTCGACGGAACCTACGGGAACTGGTTCGATGCCATCGGCGCCGAGTTCGCCATCCTGCGCCCCGACTTCTACGTAGCAGCCACCGCCTCCACGCCGCAGGAACTGCGCGCCCACCTCGACACGATCCTCGCAGGACTCCGGATCCCCGTCCCCGCCACCACGACCACGAAGTGAAGGAAAACAACACGATGCTGACGTTTGAACACACCACCCTGGGCCAGCGGGTCCTGTTCGGTTCCGGGAAGGCCGCGGAGAACCTCGCCGCGGAGACCGCCCGGCTGGGCGCCAAACGGGTGATGGTGATCGCCTCCGAGTTCGAAGCCGAGATCGCCCGGAAGGTTACCGCCGGCATCGAGGCCGCCTTGTGGCACGACGAGGTCGTCATGCACGTGCCCCTCGAAGTCGCCGAACGCGCCCGCACCGCGGCAACCGAAAACGGCATCGACCTGATCGTGTGCGTCGGCGGGGGATCGACCACAGGGCTGGCCAAGGCCGTGGCGATGACCACGGGGATCCCGATCGTCGCGGTGCCCACAACATATGCGGGCTCGGAAGCGACCAACGTGTGGGGGCTGACCGAGGCCGCCCGCAAGACCACCGGAGTCGATGACAAGGTCCTTCCGGTCACGGTCATCTACGACGCCGAGCTGACGCTCTCGCTGCCGGTGGAAATGTCAGTGGCCTCCGGCCTGAACGGGATGGCGCACTGCGTCGACTCGCTCTGGGGCCCGCGCGTGGACCCGATCAACGCGGCCCTGGCCGCGGAAGGGATCCGGGCGCTGGCGGCCGGGCTGCCGGCAATCAAGGCCGACCCGTCCGGTTTGAAGGGCCGGGAACAGGCGCTTTACGGCGCGTACCTGGCCGCGGTGTCCTTCGCTTCGGCCGGATCCGGGATGCACCACAAGATCTGCCACGTCCTCGGAGGGACGTTCAACCTCCCGCACGCCCAGACCCACGCGACCGTGCTGCCCTACGTGCTCGCGTTCAACGCGCCCTGCGTTCCGGAAGCCGAGGCCCGGATGGCCGCCGCGTTCGGAGCCTCGACCGCGCTTGAGGGACTGCAGGAACTGCGGACCCGGCTGGACGCGCCAAAGGCCTTGGCCGACTACGGATTCACCGCCGCCGGAATCGCCGAGGCCGTCGAAGTCGCGCTGCCGGTGATCCCCGGCAACAACCCCCGCCCAGTCACCGCCGAGAACCTCACCGCCCTGCTGGACGCCGCCCTCACCGGCGCTGACCCGGCAACCCTGACCGACCAGGCCCTCCTGGAAGGAGCCGCACGATGAACACCGAAACCACCAACACCGGCCCCACCATGGTCAGCGCCGAGCAGGCAGAGGTCGAGCAGACCCTCATCGACCGGGTCGTTGCCTCGTTCGAGCGCTGCGAGGACGCGCGGCTGAAGGAACTGATGCAATCGCTCACCCGGCACCTGCACGCGTTCATCCGCGAGGTCCGGCTCACCGAGGAGGAATGGAACGCCGCGATCGGGTTCCTCACCGCCGCCGGGCACATCACCGATGACAAGCGGCAGGAATTCGTCCTGCTTTCCGACGTGCTTGGCGCGTCCATGCAGACCATCGCGGTGAACAACCAGGCCTACAAGGGCGCCACCGAGGCCACCGTGTTCGGCCCGTTCTTCACCGAAGACGCCCCGGAAATCCCGCACGGCGGGGACATCGCCGGCGGCGCGACGGGCCAGCCCTGCTGGGTCGAAGGCACCGTCACCGACACCGACGGCAACCCCGTACCGAACGCGCGGATCGAGGTCTGGGAGGCCGACGACGACGGGTTCTACGACGTGCAGTACACCGACGGACGAATCGCCGGCCGCGCCCACCTCTACACCGACGAGAACGGCAGGTACGCGTTCTGGGGGCTGACCCCGACCCCGTACCCGATCCCGCACGACGGGCCCGTGGGCCAGATGCTTGAAAAAGTCGGACGCTCCCCGGTCCGGGCCGCGCACCTGCACTTCATGGTCACCGCAGAAAACCTCCGCACCCTCGTCACCCACATCTTCGTCACCGGCGACCCGCAGCTGGAAATCGGCGACAGCGTCTTCGGGGTCAAAGACTCCCTCATCAAGGACTTCGACCAGCAGCCCGCCGGCACCCCCACCCCCGACGGACGCGACCTCAACGGGCAGGACTGGGCGAAGGCCCGCTTCGACATCGTCCTCGCCCCCGCCGGGATCTGATTATGAGTACCGAAATAATGAAACCCACCGGCATCGACTTGACGACCGAGGAAACCTTCGAGGCCCACGAGGGCGGGAAACTCCATATCGGGCTGACCGCGCCGCTGAACGACAAGCGGGACTTGTCCATCGCCTACACGCCAGGCGTCGCGCAGGTCAGCCGCGCGATTCACACTGATCCCGAACTGGCAGAGAAGTACACGTGGGCTTCCCGCCTGGTCGCGGTCGTCAGCGACGGAACAGCCGTGCTCGGCCTCGGGAACATCGGGGCCGCCGCGTCGCTGCCGGTCATGGAAGGCAAGTCCGCCCTGTTCAAGCGGTTCGCCGGCCTGGACTCCATCCCGCTGGTGCTGGAAACCAACGACGTGGACCAAATCATCGAGACGTTGGTGCACCTGCGTTCGAGCTTCGGCGCCGTGAACCTGGAGGATATCTCCGCGCCGCGCTGCTTCGAGCTTGAGTCCCGGTTGATTGAGGCCTTGGACATGCCCGTGATGCACGATGACCAACACGGCACGGCCGTCGTCGTCCTCGCCGCCCTGAAGAACGCCGCCCGAGTAGTGAGACGTGAGCTGTTCTCGCTCAAGGTGGTCATTTCCGGCGCCGGCGCGGCCGGGATCGCCGTCGCCGAGATCCTGCTGGCGGCCGGGATCGCCGACGTGACGCTGCTGGATTCACGCGGTGTCATTCACAAGGACCGCAGGTACCTGACCGACATCAAGGCGGCCTACGCCGCTCGGTCCAACCCGCGCGGTCTCACCGGCGGCAGCGCCCAGGCCCTGGACGGCGCCGACGTGTTCATCGGTGTTTCCTCCGGCACCGTCCCGGAAGAGACGCTGGCGAAGATGTCCGAGGATGCGATCATCTTCGCGCTCTCCAACCCGGACCCGGAGGTGCACCCGGACGTCGCGCACAAGTTCGCCAAGGTCGTGGCCACCGGGCGCAGCGACTTCCCCAACCAGATCAACAACGTGCTGGCCTTCCCCGGCATCTTCCGCGGCGCGCTGGACGCCGGCGCAAAGCGGATCACCTCCGAGATGAAGGTGGCCGCCGCGGACGCGATCGCGGCCATCGCCGCCGAGGAACTCGGCGCGGACTACATCGTCCCCAGCCCCTTCGATGAACGCGTCGCACCGGCCGTCGCCGCAGCCGTCATCGCCGCGGCCCGCGCCGGAATGGGAGCGGAAACTGAACGGGATCGTCGATAACAACTGGAAACCGGGTATTGCCGGCGGCGCGATCGGCCAGCGCTGCTGGGCCGAAGGACTTCGTCCAGCAACCCGCCGGCACCCCCAACCCGAGACGGCCGCGGACTCACCGACCAGACCTGGGCAAAGGCGCGTACGGACAATACACCGTCAATAGGTGCCCCGGGGCGCCCTATGCGGCCGCGGACGCCTTCTGTCATATGCGCCGTTATCGGCGTGTGGGCGTTGAGCAGTCGTTGGGATCTGTCGGCCTTGAGCGGTTGAATCGGGCAAGCGCTCTCTTTATAAATGGCGGCTATCTGCGAAGGTATTGGCGAAGTCCGGGGATGGCGAAGTCGACCTTGCCGTAGCCGGCTGATTCAATCAGGCCGGCCGCAATGAGCCGGTTGCGGTATTTCGATACGACATTGGGCTTGGATTTGATGATCTGGCCGATTTGGGCAGCGGCCGATGGGCCGTCCTGTTCGGCCATGGCATCGAGGAATTCACGATCTTTAGCGGAGATGTCAGAAAGCGCGGATTCGACGACGACCAGCGTGTTCCGTCGTTGCGCGGCCGCAATAGCTCCACGGACGCTGTTTAGGTCCAAGGCCCAGCCGGCTTTGCCGGCTGCCATCCAGAGGTAGTAGCCGACGAGCTGGATGAGGAACGGGTAGCCTTCGGTGGCCTCCGCCGCCTCGCTGAGAAGCTCCGGGGAGACATCGATGCCGCCTTCACGGAAAAGCTCCCGGTAGGAGGCTGAGACTTCGACGATTCTTGCCTCGTGAAGGTTGATCCTGTCGGCTCGCCGCAGGAAGGTGGCTACGCCTTCATTGAGCAGATCGGACACTGCCGATGGGAGGCCGGCGAAGATCAGGCCGATGGGCAGTCCGTCGCGGATGAAGTGCTGCACATCGGCGGCCAGTTGGGAGATTTCGGTCCGGTCGACAGCGTGGATTTCATCAATGGTGATGACGAGGCCTGTGCCTTTCCCTTCCAGCAGCCGTAGCAGTTCCTCCCCGGTCCGGCGCCAGTCTGGAATGCGTTCCCGGGGGAGCTGGGTTGTCAATCCGAACCCTGCCGCGGAAAAGCCGGTGATCTTACGCGTCGGCGGACCGTCCCCAAGCTCATCCAGCAGGCGGAGCATGTCGTCGCCGATCCTGGCCAGGAAGCCAGGGGTGGCAGTCCGGGAAACCACCGCCCAGCCATGGTTCCTGGCGATCGCTTCCGCTGCACTCAACATGACAGTCTTGCCGATGCCCCTTGAGCCGGTAATGATGGTCAGAAGTCCGGGGCTCCCGACCCTTGCTGCAGTCCGTATTCGAACTCGTCCAAGAGGCCGGCTCGCCCGATCAGGTCAGGCGGCGTGGCTCCAGCGGTCGGCTTGAACGGATTCTGCACGTTGGCCTCCAGGTGAAAGCTGGTGAAAGTGGTGAAACTGGTGAAACTTTGGCCAGTTTACCGAGTCTGGTTTGGCCCGGGTTGCGCCGGCACGGCGCAACCCGGGCCAAACCAGGGCCCTAGGCCGCCTTCTGGGAGGTGGGATCCCACGCCACTTGTCCTCCGTGCTGTCATATGCGCCGTTATCGGCGCTTGCTCGTGCCAGCGGGGCATTTCTCCCTTGGGAGTTTGAGGCAGGCTAGAATGAGACGTGCATCACGTTTCTGTTGAGGAGGTGGCCATTGAGCGCTAGGACTGTCGAGACCTACTGGGAAGACGGCGTGTGGAAGAGCCGCCACCGCGGCGCTGACTGGCACTTTGCGTACGGGGGCTCCCGTGCCCAGGCCCTAGTCCTGGGCCAGGCAGCAGCGCGCAATCATGATGCAGAGCACGTGATCATCGAACCCGGCGACATCGCTGAGCACGGGGACACTATTCAACTAATGAAATAGCGGCGGACGCGTCGGCCGCGATCAGCCCACGGACTCCACGCACTGCCATAGTTGCTGCCCCGTCCGGAACTCGACCCAGCCGACGTCCGTCCCCCAGACCTGCCTGCCCTGCAGTGAAAGACCTTCTTTAAACAAGCAGTCCAAGCAATCCCGGCCGGCCATACGGGGAGCTCCTTCAGTGATCTCCCAGGCAACGGGGCGGTGGTCAAGGCCAGTAAACCGGAAGGACATGAGCTGTCCATGTGTGGTGCTGGAGCGCCAGCCGCCGTTGTGGCGTCTCGACAACCCCTCCTGTAACNGTTCC
>NZ_ANPE02000005.1 GCF_000328305.2 Arthrobacter crystallopoietes BAB-32
GCCAAGCAGGCAAAAAACAACGGGGGAGGGAAAGGGCACAAGCCGGCTGGTACAGATCCGCTGCCCGACTCCCCGCCACCTCGCCAAAAGAGCACATAAACCATGAACGCAACCCCTGTACTGGAGCTGCTTGACCCGGCATCGCTGACGATCGACGTGAATGTCCGCAAGATCGCCGCCCTGACGCCCGAATTCGTGGAGAGCATCCGGGACCTCGGTGTGCTCGAACCCGTCATCGCCCACCGCCGGGACGAGGGCACGGTTCATGTGCTGATGGGCCAGCGCCGGACCCTCGCGGCCGTCGAGGCCGGGCTCGGGACCATTCCGGTCATGATCGTCTCCAGCCCCGATGAAGCCGACCGGATCGTCACGCAGGTTGTCGAGAACGTCCAGCGGGCCGAGCTGAGCGAGGCCGATGAAGCCGATGCGTACCACCAGCTGTCGCTGATCGGCGTCCCGGCCGCCGACATCGCCCGGAAGACCGGCAAGACCAAGGCCATCGTGGAAAGCGCGCTCAAGGCCCGCTCCAGCACCGCCGGAGCGCAGGCCCTCCACAACGGCTACACCATCGGGCAGGCCCTGGTGCTGGCAGAGTTCGACGGCGATCAGGACGCCACCGAGGAACTGGAATCCGTGATCCGGGACGAGCCGCAGTACCTGGAGCACATCGCCCAACGCCTGCGCGATGACCGCGGATCCAAGCAGGACCTGGCCCGGCTGACCGCCGAACTGCAGGCACAGGGAACCACCATTGTGGAGGAGGCGGGACACTACGCCGACAGCGAGGCCATCCGGGTCGACGCACTGAACCGGGCCGACGGCGGACCGGCTACCGAGGATGACGCCAACGCCGTCCAGATCGTCACCGACTACCGGGGCGGGCACCGCGCCGTGCCCGTAATCACCGGGTGGAAGGACCTTGGCTTCACCCCGAAGTACGAGCGGTACGACGGCGGCGGGCAGGCCCGGAAAGGCCCCATGACCGAGGAACAGAAGGCCGAGCGGCGAACCCTGATCGCCAACAACAAGGCCATGGAATCGGCCACCAAGGTCCGCAGGGAATGGGTCAAAACCCTGCTGGCCCGCAAGAGCTCCCCAAAGGGCTGGCAGTACTTCACCGTCCACGCCCTGACCCATCACCCCGAAACGGCCAGCGGCTACGACAGCAAGACCGCCGCCGAGATGGCCGGCGTCAAAAACGATGACTGGAACCCGCTCCGCGCCCACGTGGCCAGGACCGATGCCCGCCCCGAGGCAGCCCTGCTGGCCCTGATCTGCGCAGGGTACGAAAAGCAGATCCACAAGGACTCCTGGCGCCGGCCCGGTGACGTTCACCGGGACTACCTGAACCAGCTCGTCACGTGGGGTTACACGCCCAGCGACGTCGAGGCCATCATCATCGGCACCACAGAGTAGGGGAGCGGGGCAGTGCTCCGGCCGAGCGGCCGGGCACTGCCCACCCGTCCAACTGCGGCGTGTATCTACTCACCGCACAGGAGTGAACGCACCAGTCATGGGCGGGTTTCTTCCGGCAGAGTGCTGTCCGGGCCGGACGGAGCCGGCCCGGACGAGGGGTCCGATACTCGTTTGCTCGCATCGGGGAGCGGGCCTCGCTGCGCTCGGACTGTTAAGAGCATTCGTTTTTGGCTGCTGTCCTTCGGATCGTACGTGCCCGCTGCGCACCGTCAACCGGGCTGCGCCCGGCTGCGGGCCCGGGATTTTTCTCCGGCGCTCCTTCGTCGCTTATTTCCTCCCAAAAATTGTTGCGTAACGACAAACAGCATCGGGATGACGTGCTGTCTCGGCAACAGGGATTGTCCGCGTTACTGGCGGAAAGCTGTTGTTTTGGGAGGCGTCATCGGAAGCGAGTCGCGGGAGCCGCGGGAGCGTGATGTTGCGGATCGTGGACGGAAGACGCTGCGTGATTGTGCTTCATCACTGGAAAAATCCGGGATCTCGTCGCTGAGGACGATGTCGGGGACTACTTCGGCGAGTTCCAGGGCGCACCGAACCTGGTAGGAGGGTGCGGTCGGAGGGAGCGCATCGTTGATCTGCCGAATTCGGTAGGCCACGGTATTGCGGTGCGTGTGCAGGGCAGCGGCGGTGAGTGCGAGGCTGCCTTTGTTGTCCAGATAGTTGAGAAGAGTGCGGCGTAGCTCCCGGGCGCGGTCGTCATCGGTGGCGAGCTTGGGTCCTAGGGTACGGCGAACGAAGGCAGCGCTCTGTCGGGGATCAGCGAGCAGGAGCGAGAGCAGCTCAACGTCTTCGTAGCGGGTAACGGTCCTTGCCGGTCCGGCCAACCGGGCGACCCGCTCTGCGGCCAGCGCCTCGCGGTGACTTTGACGGAATCCTGCCACCCCTCTTCCCGTGCTGCCGACGGCAATCCTCAGGTGTGGCGGCCATGTACCCGAAAGCTCCAGCTGAGAGGTGTCGAACGCCGTACGGGAACCGAGCCAGATCAAGACGTGTCGAACGCCCTCGTTGTGAATCAGGGTTCCTCCATTCGACTGCGTCAGCCGTGCGAGTTGGCCGGCGACTTGTTCGAAGGCGAAATGCCGGAAGGTGTCAGGATCAGCACCTTCAAGCCACACCACCAAGGCCGTGTGCAACTGCCCGAGGTTGTAGGGAAGCCGCCCGGCGACGTCGTCAGGGAGCGGGCCCTCGTCGCGGAGGATGGTGCGGATGGCTTCTGAAATGCGGCCGCTCTGGCTGTTGAGGCGGCGCTCGGTTTCTTCTGCGTAACGCTTCGATAGCGCTTGGACAAAGTTGGACCAGCAGGCGGAAACATCGCGGGTCAGTTGCTTCGCCGTTGCTAGCCGTTCATGCTCGGGCACGGCCTGCTCCAAGGCATTCATCAGCTCATCGGTAATAAAGGTTTGGCCTGCGTGGACATTCCTGACGACTTGATCGAGGGGAATGCTTCGCGCCACGTAGAAGGCCACGTTTTCGCTGGGTTCCGTCGATTGGGCCAGCCAGTTCTTGTCTCCGGTGTATAGGGCAGCGACAGTATCGATGGTGCTGGCTTCCGTCGCCCGGCGAAGGCTTTCGAACTCCTCGTCATCCCGGTCGCCGGTCCAGTCCGTGAGCTCCTGGAGGATGTTGTCAGCCATGCGCTGCCCGATACTTGCTGCCCACATGACTGCGCTTCGACCCACTGCCGCTTCGGCCCGCTTGCGGCAGCCGAGCGAACTGTAGAAGCGGGCGGGCTCTGCCGCCGTCAACAGGGACACCCAAGTGTGTTTCATCAATCCTCCGGAAACTCGCGTCCTCGCGGTCCCTTGAGTTTGGTCCATGTCACTTCTCCGGACAAACGCTTTGTCTACCGCCGCCAAACACACAGGGACGATTTGTGCTACGTGCACAACCCGGTCGCCTTCCGTTGCCGGGCTGGTAGCTAACGCACAGTGAGCGGCGCAACGTTGACCTTCCGGCACGTAGTGGGACCCGGGAGCCTTCCGCAGGATGGAGTGACTGAAACCACCGGACACCCTCCGAACATCAGGAGATCCCCATGACCACGACCGCTATTCCCACGGCTGACGCCACCATCGACCTGCCGGCGCCCGACCTTGTTGCACGGGCGGCATCGCTGCGCGAGGTCCTGCGCCAGCACGCTGCTGACGGTGACCAGGGGCAGGTCGCTGCGGCCGCCGTCGAACGCATGGAAGCCGAAGGCCTGCTGCGTCTGACGATCCCGCGCCGCTACGACGGCTTCGAGGCCACCACCCGGACGCTGGCCGACGTACTGGTCGAGCTGGCCCGGGGCGACGGTTCCGCAGCCTGGTCCGCCATGCTGATCAACATCGGCAACTGGTTCACGACCACCTGGCCGGTTCAGGCCCAGGACGAGGTCTGGGCAGATAACGCGTCGGCCAAGATGTGCGTCATCCTCAACCCCATGACCACCGCGGAACGAGCCGAGGGCGGTTTCCGGATGTCCGGCAAGTGGGCCTTCGCCTCCGGTTCCTACGTGGCCACCCACGCGATGCTCGGGTTCCTGGCCCCGCAGCCGGACGGGAGCCTGCGCCACGCGCTGGCGATCGTGCATCCGGGCGACTGGGGGATCGAACGCAGCTGGTACCCGATGGGCCTGAAGGGCTCGGGCAGCGACACCGTCGTCGTCAACGACGTTTTCATTCCGGAGCACCGCGTCCAGTACTTCGAAGACATGGTTGACGGCGAACTGCTCACCGAATTGAAGGATCTCGAACCAGCCACTCGCGCTCCGTTCCTTCCCAAGGGCACGATCATCTTCGGTGCTATCCAGGTGGGCCTGGGCAAGGCAGCATTGGACCTGGCACTGGAGCGGATGCGTACCAAGGGTGTGACGGGCACCGTTTACACCGAGTCCCGCAATTCGCCGGTCCACCAGTTGGCTGCTGCCGACGCGCAGACCAAGATCGACCTCGCCGAGTTGCTGATGCACCGCGCGTGCCGCGATATCGACGAGTCCGCAGCCGCGGGTGAGCTGCTGGACGAGGTCATCCGCGCCCGGGTCCGCAACGACACCGGCACCATCGTCACCCTGGTCGGCGACGCGCTCGATCAGCTTATGAAGGCCGCGGGCTCCGGCAGCTACCTAGCCTCCAGCCCGCTGCACCGCATCTACCAGGATGCCCTCACCGGCGGCAGCCATGCCCACGCCACTCCTCAGGTGGGCAAGGAAGTCTACGGACGCCTGCTGCTGGGGGCCGACGGCGGCGTCACTGTCCACGTCTAGAGCGCACCTTTGATCCCCGCAAGGAGGACATCATGAACAGCACTTTGACCATAGAAAAGACCATTGAGCAGGCCGACCCGGAGCAGATGGCCAAGGCCATGCGCTCGGTGCTGGGGAATTTCTGCACCGGCGTCGCGGTGATGACCGCGCAGACCGCCGAAGGACCTGTGGGCATGACCGCGCAGTCCCTGGTGAGCATCTCGCTGGAGCCGCCGCTGGTGATGTTCAGCCCCCAGAAGACGTCGAAGACCTGGCCGCAGATCGAACGTACGGGAAGCTTCTGCGCGAACATCCTGCCCGCCGACCGGCGGGACCTGGGGCTGCGGTTCGCCAAGAGCGGCACAGACAAGTTCGCCGGCGTCAACTGGCAGCCCGGGCTGACCGGAGCGCCGGTGCTCGACGGCGCCCTCGCCTTCATCGGGTGCAGCATCGAGCACGTCTACGAAGCGGGCGACCACTACATGGTCCTCGGCCGGGTGCGCGACCTCGGCGAGAAGGGGCCGGGGGAGCCGCTGCTCTTCTTCAAGGGCGGCTTCGGTTCGTTCAACGGCATCCCGCGGAACCAGGACTAGGAGCAATTGATGCTGGAGCACTACGTACTTTTTGCCGCCGCCGAGG
>NZ_ANPE02000004.1 GCF_000328305.2 Arthrobacter crystallopoietes BAB-32
ATGACTTCATAGGAGCCTGTCGAAAGAGTCCCATTACCGTCTTGTCTGTCCACCCGGCCGGCGTGTCGCTTCCCAATCGGTCAACGAAAGGAAAGGCACTTCCAGCATGACGGATGAGCCATTCAATGTCATTGCAGGCATCGACACCCACGCGGACACCCACCATGTCGCGATCATTACCGAGTACGGTCGTCCCGTGGCCGATAAGGAGTTCCTGGCCGTCGGCTCGGGCTATCGGAAGATCGTCGATTTCATCACCGGCTTCGGGCCGGTGCTCGGCGTGGGCGTGGAAGGCACCGGCAGCTACGGCGCCGAGCTGGCCCGGGTCCTGACCCGGGAGGGCCTGAAGGTGCTGGAGGTGAACCGACCCAACCGGCAGATTCGCCGCTTGAAGGGCAAATCCGATCCCTTGGATGCCTATCAGGCCGCCGAGGCGGTCATCGCCGAACGCGGGATCTCCA
>NZ_ANPE02000003.1 GCF_000328305.2 Arthrobacter crystallopoietes BAB-32
CCGGCATCGACATGCGCCAGGTCGGCAAGTTCGAGGAGGCCTTGCGCCGTGAAGACGGCTGACCGCACTCCAACGAGGAGGAAATGATGCTCACCGTTAAAGACGTCATGGTGTCCGAGGTCGTCACGATCTCCCCCTACAGCAGCCTGCGCGAGGCGTTGTCCATGATGAAGGAGCGCCAGGTCAAGAGCCTTGTCGTGGAGCGCCAGCATGCCCACGATGCCTACGGGATGCTGAGCTACCGCGAACTGCTGCAGACCGTCGTCGCCGAAGAAGGCGACGTGGACCTACTCAATGTGTACGACGCCGCCACGATCCCCTCCATCACGGTCAATGAGGACCTGTCCGTGCGTCAGGCGGCAGCGCTCATGAGCCGCTACCACCTCAGCCGGCTCGTCGTGGTGGAAGGAAACCAGCTGGCCGGGCTGCTGGCCATGAACGACATCCTGGCCAGGCTGATGGACGATCTGGCTTAGCGGGAGCCTCGCAGCCGCCGCCACCAGGACGCCTTGGGCTCTGGTTCCGGCGGCGGCGCCGCAGCCCGGCGTGCTTCACGGCGTTCCTGCCAGCGGCGCACTTCGCCATCGACGTCGCGGGTTTTGGTGATCACCGGAGGTCCGCCCTGCAACTGGCGCCGGGCATCGATGACCCGCGCATTGAAGTCCTCGACGATCTCGCGGACCTGCTTTTCTGTGTAGACCTTGTCCAACGTGGCATCGAGTTCGGCATCCTCGGTCCGCAGCAGGATCGCGCGCGGCCCCAACCCGGTGATGTTCTCGCGCTGGATCAGGCCCTTGACCCACCAGTCCGGGTCGTTCCCTTGGCCCAGCCCAGGAATCGGCTTGCCCGCGTACTTGAGGTTGTCGAACTCGCCGCGCGCGATGGCCTCCCGGACCAGGTAGTCCGCCCGGGCGGCACTGTCGACCTTGCGCCGCTTCTCCTCCAACTCCTCCTGGGCCGCCGCTGCCTGCGCCTCCGCAGCACTGCCGCCCGAGGCGCGCACGGCGCGGGCCTCGGCCGCACGCTCCAGCCGCCGCTTGTATTCCTCAGCTGCATCGCCCATCAGGCCCACCGGCCTCCGGTCGTCTCCAGGTCCTCGGCTGTCCACCGGCACCCGGCCGTTACGCTACCGGCTCCGCAGCCGCCCCTTCGCCTGCCGCCGCCCGCACATTGCCGCCGTCGTTCTCCTGCGCCCGCATGCGGCTGGAAATCTTCTCCACCGCGTCATCCATGTGGTGCGCCAGCAGCTTGTGGAAGAGCGGCACGTTCGCGGCACCGATGGCATCCGCGATCGCCTCATGCTCCGCCAGCCGGTCCTCCGGGGTGTAGCCGGTGTCCTCGAGTGCCGCCATGCACATCCGGGTTTCGGTCATCAGCGTCTGGTGCATGCGCGAGAGCCGGCCGCTGTCGGCCATGCTGACCAGCAGCTCATGGAACTCAATGTCCAGGTCGCTCAGGACGCTGCCCCGCTCGCCGGCTGCGATCGCCTGCGCCATCCGGTCCGTCACCAGGCGCAGCGCAGCGGCAACCTCGGCATGGATGCCGACTACCTCAATGACCTTCAGCCCGGCGGCACGTTCGACGGCGGTGCGCGCCAAGTACATATCGGAGACATCGTCGGGGCCGAGTTCCATCACGAAAATCCCGCGGTTGCGGATGCTGACCAGCAGTCCTTCCTGGGTCAGCCGCTGCATCGCCTCGCGCAGCGGCCCGCGGCTGACACCCAGTTCGCGGGCCAGTTCGGCTTCGCCCAGCTGCTGGCCGGGCTGCAGCTCGCCGTGCCCGATGGCGTAGCGCAGCTTCCGGGCGATGATGGCAGGCGTGGACTCCTGGACCAGCGGTTCGATGAATCTCTGCGCCATGGCTTCCTTGCTTTCGGCAGTAACTGCTTGGCAGGCGCCGGAAGGGGCACCGCCTGTACTATTGCCGACAATCTTACAACCGCCCCGACCACCCGGCCAGCAAAAAACCGCGGAGCGGACGCACTGGAATCCAGCGCACCCGCCCCGCGGCGTTGCCTAGGTGCAAAGGGCTGTCTCGGCCCGCCACGCAGTGCTCGCGCGGCAAGCTCCGTTCAGGCGCTGACCAGCTCCCCTTCCGCGGCGAGCTCCAGGCCGAATGCCTCGGCCACCGAGCGGTGCCGGACCTGGCCGCCCGAGATGTTCAGGCCGGCTGCGAGCGCCGGATCCTTCGCCAGCGCTGCCTCGACACCGAGGTCGGCAAGCATCGCGGCGTACCGCAGCGTGACGTTGGTCAGCGCGTAAGTGGAGGTGTTCGGCACGGCGCCGGGCATGTTGGCCACGCAGTAGAAGATCGAGTTGTGCACCGTGAACGTCGGCTCTTCGTGCGTGGTGGGACGGCTGTCGGCGAAGCAGCCGCCCTGGTCCACCGCGATGTCCACCAGCACGCTGCCCGGCTTCATCTTGGCCACCAGCTCGTTGCTGACCAGCTTCGGGGCCTTCGCGCCGGGAATCAGGACGGAGCCGATCACTAGGTCGGATTCCACCACGGAACGCTCAACCTCGAGGCTGTTCGAGGCAACGGTCTTGAGCCTGCCGGCGTACTGGGCATCCAGTTCGCGCAGCCGGTTGACGTTGATGTCCAGGATGGTGACGTCCGCGCCGAGGCCGAGGGCCATCGCGGCTGCGTTCGTGCCGGCCACGCCCGCGCCGAGCACGGTAACCTTGGCCGGACGCACGCCCGGCACGCCGCCGAGCAGGATGCCCGGGCCGCCGGCAGGCTTCGCCAGGGCATTGGCGCCGACCTGCACGGAGAGCCGTCCGGCCACCTCGCTCATCGGCGCGAGCAGCGGCAGCGCACCGTTGGCGGTCTGGACGGTTTCGTAGGCGATCGCGGTGACGCCGGAATCCAGCAGCGCGCGGGTCAGCTCCGGCTCCGCGGCCAGATGCAGGTAGGTGAACAGCACCAGGCCCTCGCGGAAGTGGCGGTACTCGGCGGCGATCGGCTCCTTCACCTTCATCACCATCTCGGCACGGGACCACACCTCGTCGGCGCTGGCAACAATCTCGGCGCCGGCGGCAGCATATTCGGCGTCCTCGATCCGCGACCCCACACCCGCGCCGGCCTCGACCAGCACCTGGTGCCCGCGTCCGCGCAGCTCATGCACCCCGGAGGCCGTGATGGCCACACGGAATTCGTTGTTCTTGATTTCCTTGGGAACACCGATGATCATCGGGGCGCCTCCGTCTCTGTGAGGTGTAGAACTGGCCCGAACCGGCCGTGCATCCACTGTAGGGGTGGAAATTACGACGCCGGCCGCTCCCCTTTCGCCGGTACCGCGCCACGGTCACGGCCAGCGCCAGGCAGGCACTCGCCGTCGTACCCGTCAAGAATCTCCCGATCCGCGGAATGGCGCGGAAGAAACGGACTGCCGGTGGCCCGCCAGCAGCGGGACTAGCGTGACGGCTATCACAAGTAGACTGGAGCCAGCAATCGACAAATGTCGAGTTGCAGTGCGGCAATTGTCGCCCGTTGTCCAGTGAGGAGCGGCGTGCAGAAGTCCAGCCCGGAGCAGGCGGTGGAGGAGATTGCCCGCGCCCTCGATCACGGCGTGTCGGTAGAGGACCTCGACGGCGACTTGATTGCCTACAGCAGCCACCAGGCCTCCGCGGACCCGGTGCGGGTGAATTTCCTGCTGACCAAGAAGGTGCCCGCCGATGTCAGTGCCTGGCAGCTGAGCCACGGCATCGCAACGGCGGTCCGTCCCGTGGTGGTCGGGGCGAACGAGTCGCTCGGCATGCTCGGCCGGGTCTGCGTGCCGCTGCTGGTGCGCGGCTTCCGCGTGGGCTATCTCTGGGTACTGCAGCAGCCCGGCGAAGAAGCGGACGGCATCCTCGCCGCGCTTCCGGCGGTCCGGCCGCTGCTGGACGGCCTGGCCGCGGAACTGCTGGACACCAACACCCCTGAATCCGAGGCCCGCCGCCGCCGGGAAGCCCAGTTCCTCGCCGCCTGCACCGGAGACAATGCCGCTGTGGAGGACGTGGCTGGCTGGCCGGAAGTGAGCGGACGGGCACCATGGGCGGTCGGAGTGATCATGGAGCGGATCGACGACCCGGACGTGGCCATGGCCGAACTCGCGGATCCGGAGGCGGCCGTGCTGCTGCAGCGCGTGTCCGCCCTGCAGGCCACCGTCGGCATCCGGCCCGCCCTCTTCAGCGCCGGCGCCCCGCAGCATGCGGTCCTGCTGTTCCGCGACATGGCCGGCCGGAGCGAGCACGCCGAGGTGCTGCAGCGCTACGGCACGGAAATCTCGCGGCGCGGCGGCCACCCGGAACGGCCGGACATGCTCGGCCTGAGCGAACCCTTCGCCGACCTGCGCCGGCTGCCGGAGGCCTACCGGGAAGCGACGACGGCCGTGCAGGCGGCTTCCGTTGATCCGCGCATCGGCCCGCTTGCCGACTTCCGCAACACCGGCGTCTACCAGCTCCTCGCCCAGGCCCGCGGACTACTCCCCACCGGCTCCGTCCGCTACCAGGAACTGGCCGACCGCGACCCGAATGGGGAACTGCTAACGGTGCTCGAACTGCTCTACGACACCGACGGCTCCGTGGCAGAGGCTGCCGCCAGCCTGCACCTGCACCGCAGCAGCGTCTACAACCGGCTGGCCAAAGTCCGCTCCATCGTCGGCGCCGATCCCCTGAAGGGCAGCACCCGGCTGGAGCTCCACCTCGCACTCAAGGCCGCCCGCTGGGCCCGCCGCCCAAGACTGTCATTCTGAAGATCCCCCAGCTCCCCCAGTTCCCCGCCACCTTTCCCCCAACCCGGCCCGGCAAGGCAATGCCTCCACCAAGCCGACACGCCAGGTGCTCCACCGGCCCGGCACGGTAGGTGCTCCACCGACCCGGCACGGCAAAGGCCCGTCGGCTACAGACCAGGCTGCAGCCGACGGGGCCTTTGAATGGCGCCGGGGAAAGCACCTTAGGAAAAGGACGCTAGATACGCCCCGTCCCAGTGTCGCCGTCGGTCTCGATGCGTTCCTTGCGCACATCTTCATCGACCGTCTCTTGGTCTGTCACGGTGTCCTTCTCCAAGCGCACCCGCTCGACCGGCACGGTTTCCTTTTCTACGACCGGACGCTCTTCGTGCAAGGTGACCTCGTGCTCAGCCTCGCTGATGTCGGGGCCAGCCAGTGCCTCATCACGGTTGGCGTCCGTGATCGGCTCGCGCTCAACCCGGACCTCCTCGTGCGTTACCGGCACCGTACGGGTGACGTTCTCCGTCACGACGTACTTACGCAGCCGGGCACGGCCGGTTTCCTGCGACTCGGTGCCGACCCGAAGGCGCTCCTCCGAGCGGGTCATGGCGTCGTCCCTGTCCCGTCCGGCCGTTCCACGTCCCGCGGTGTCGGCGTCTGCAGAGGTTCCCGAGACAGCGCGATCCGCGTCCCGGGCTCCTGTGCCGGAGATGCCCGTACCAGTAGTGCCGGTACCGGCAGTGCCGTAAGCATTCGTACCGAGACCGTAGTACTCGTAGAGCCGATCCTCTTCAGACTCGCTCATATGGCTGCCCGGTTCGATCCGGGGAGCGTCCTTAACCCTGTCCTTCGTGTAGGGGACGCGGATGTCCTGCCCGTCCGCCGTCGCTTCCCGCAGCGGGACGAAAAATTCAGACATCCCGAACAGGCCCGTATTCACAGTGGCCCAGCTCGGCTGTTCAGTATGGTCATCCAGGTAGAGCTCACCCAGAGTGCCAATCTTCTTCCCCTCCGAGTCCATGACGTCGGCGCGGCTGTCGGCAAGGCGGTTGAAATGCTCCATGGTGATCATGTCGTTCTCCTTTCACTGGTGAACAGGTTGGGGAGATTCCCTGTGTCCATCCGGTGGCTGGCTGCCACCGTCCGGTCCAACACATCCACCGTAAACACACCTGAAAGCACCTTTGCAAGCATGCTTACTATTTCCGTCCGGGACTTCCGTCACGCCCTTCTCCTGCACCGTTAGCCATCCCTGCTAGTCACCGCGGCGTTTCGCGTCCAAGGCTCACGTCACAATTTTTTTGCCACGCCTCGGGCACGCGAGGGTCAGAAGGGTGGTGGTTCGGGGTTGTCGAAGGGGTCTGGTGGTGGCGGGGGTGGTGGTTGGACGCCGTGGGAGATCCAGGATCCGTCGGGGTAGCCGGTGTAGGCGTGGCGGGATCTGGTTTGGTGGTGGAGGACGCCGTTGTCGCCTTGCCAGACGCGGCCGCCGTCGGCGTGCTTTGACAGATGATCGGATTTGCAGCGAAGTGCAAGATTATTCAGTTCGGTCTTGCCGCCGTGCTCCCAGGCCAGGGTATGGTCGAGTTCGCAGTCCTTCCAGTGGGTGCGGCAGCCCAGTCCCC
>NZ_ANPE02000002.1 GCF_000328305.2 Arthrobacter crystallopoietes BAB-32
GCTGCCCTCGGCCTGGTGGCGCAGAACCGGATCGGCGCCAAGCCGGGCACCCGCCGGGGCGACTTCGCGGCGGTGGCAGCGATCTGCGGCGCCGCGGCCATCCACCTGCTGTCGCTGGCGGTGTTCGTCGGCATCCTGGGCACGTGGCTGATCAGCCTCATCCCGGCCGACGTGATCGACGTGGTCCGGCTCTACATCCTGCCCTCGGTGCTGGGAGCCGTGATCGTGCAGGCGATTTTGGCCATCAAGCAGCCTCGGATCACCGCAATCGCCATTGTGGTGACGCTGCTGGTCCAGTTCGTCCTGCTGCCGCTGGCCCCGGCTATCGCCTTCCTGACCACGGGCATCGTGGTCATCGCGACCATCGCCATCTCATGGGTGGCCCGCGACCGGAAGCAGCCGGCCGCCGTCGAAAACTAGGCTCGGCGCCGCCGTCGAAAATTCGACGCCAGGCGGCAGCAGATCGAAAGCATAGAACCACAGGAGAGACCATGACCGATACCTTCGCTGCCCTCGACACCGCCACCGGGCTGGCCCTGACCGACGGCCAGCGGGCCGGGCTGCACGAGCTCTACCGGCACCTGCACGCCCACCCGGAACTGTCCATGCAGGAGCACCACACGGCGGAGCTGATCGAGCGGCAACTGGACGGCCTCGGCATCGAGAATTTCCGCTGCGGCGGCACCGGCGTGGTCGGCGTGCTGCGTAACGGGGACGGCCCCGTGGTCGGCTTCCGTGCCGACACCGACGGGCTGCCCATCCAGGAAGACACCGGCCTGGACTATGCCAGCACCGCCACCGGGACGCTGCCGGACGGAACGGAGGTTCCGGTCATGCACGGCTGCGGCCACGACACCCACACGGCGGTGCTGCTGACCGTCGCGCGCATGTTCGCGGAGGCCCGCGAGGCCTGGGCCGGCACCTTGGTGCTGATCTTCCAGCCGGGCGAGGAGACCGCCGCCGGCGCCGCCGCGATGGTCGCCGACGGGCTGTGGGACCGCGCGCCGAAGCCGGAAATCATCTACGGCCAGCACGTCATGCCCGGCCGCGCCGGGACGGTTTCGCTGTCGGTCGGCAGCGCCATGGCGATGGCGGACTCGCTGAAGGTGACCGTGCATGGCCGCCAGTCGCACGGCTCGCAGCCGCAGGACTCCATCGACCCGGTGGTGCTCGGCGCCCACATGGTGGTGCGGCTGCAGACCATCGTCTCGCGCGAGCTGGACCCGCGGCAGGCCGCCGTCGTCACCGTGGGCACCTTCCACGGCGGGCTGAAGGAGAACATCATCCCCGCGTCGGCGGAGTTCACGCTGAACATCCGCACTTTCGACAACGGTGTGCGGGAGCGCGTGCTGGCCGCGGTGCGGCGCATCATTAGTGCCGAGGCGGCGGCGTCCGGGGCGCCGGAGCCGGAGATCGAGGAGCTCTACACCTTCCCCGCCTGCTACAACGAGCCCGCCGAGGCCGAGGCGCTCGCCGGGGCGTTTCGTGACGCGATCGGGCCGGATGCCGTTTCCGTGGTGCCGCCGCTGATGGGCAGCGAGGACTTCGGCCACCTGGCCTCGGCGATCGGTGTGCCGGCTGTGTACTGGATGTTCGGCGGCCACTCGGATGAGGTGATCGACGGCGACAGCCCGGTCCCGATGAACCATTCTCCGTTCTTCGCGCCGGTCATGGAGCCGACGCTGTCCACCGGGGTCAAGGCAGCGGTGGCGGCGCTGCAGGGGCGTCTCGGGCGCTAAGCCGGACACTTCCGGATTGCGGGGAACCTCTGGCCGGGCGGTTGGTGCGCCGGTATCGTAAGCAACCTGACTAATTGGAGAACCAATGTCAGCACCAACCCCGTTCGGAGGAGAAGCAATGAGTACCAAGGTCGAGAAGCGCATCCTCGTCAACGTCCCGGTCAGCACTGCCTACAACCAGTGGACGCAGTTTGAGGAGTTTCCCCACTTCATGGGAGGGGTCAAGAGCGTGACCCAGCTCAGCGACGACCGTCTGGAATGGGTTGCCGAGATCGCCGGGGTCAAGCGGCGCTGGGAAGCGAAGATTCTGGAACAGGTTCCGGACCGGAAGGTTGCCTGGGCTGCGACCGAGGGCGCCACGAACGCCGGCGCCGTCGAGTTCGAGGACGTGGGCGGCGGCCAGACCTCGATCCGGCTGTCCCTTGAATATGAACCCGAGGGCCTGGTCGAAAAGGTCGGCGACAAGCTCCATATCGTCGAGAAGCAGGCCGAGGGGGACCTGGAGCGGTTCAAGGAGTTCATCGAGTCCGAGGGTTACGCCACCGGCGCCTGGCGGGGCACCGTCAATGAAGGCGCCCAGGTCGGGACGCCGGGCACGGAGGATGCCGCAGCCTCGCGCGGCGATTCGGGCAAGGCGGGCATCTCGGGCAAGGCCGCTGCCGCCGGCGTGGCCGCCGCAGGTGCTGCGGCCGCCGGTGTGGCAGCAGCAGCCTCGGGCAAAAAGGATGATGAACAGCTGACCCCGGAGGACGCGATCGTCGTGGAGACGGAGACAACCGTCATCGAGGGCAACGATCCGAATCTCGGCACGACCCGGACCACCGGCACGACCGGCACCACGGGCACGGCCGGCACCACCGGCTTGACCGACGAGACCGGCCGGTAGGACCGAATATCCTCAAGGACCGGCCGGTCCGCCGAAGCCCGCGGCTCTCGTCAGCCGCGGGCTTCGTGCGGAATGAGCGGCTTGTCCGCACGGGCCTTGATCTGCTGGACCGCCCAGGTATTGCCGTCCGGGTCGCTGAAGCCGAAGAACGTGCCGCCGTCGCGCTCGTCGAAAACGGTAATCCCGCTGCAGTCAACGCCGCGGCCGAGCAGTTCTTCGCGGGCCGCGGCAGCGTCGGCCACCACCAGCTGCAGGCCGCGCAGCGAGCCGGGGGCCATGTCGTTCTGGCCCGGCAGGTTCCCGATGACGATGGAACAGCCGGAGCCGCGCGGGGTCAGCTGGGCGAAGTTCATCCCGCCGTTGACTGTGTGGTGGTCGAGAGCGAAGCCGGCCTGGTCGCGGTAGAACGCGATGGACCGGTCGATGTCCTCCACCGGCACTATTACTACTTCCAAGGTCCAGTCCATCGGGATTCCTTTCGGTCAGCGTCGCGCGGTCCGTTAGCGGTCGGCGGCCAGCAGTTCGTCGAGTCGATCGTAGCCTTCGGTCATGCCTTGCTCCATCCCGTCAGCCAGGTAGCGCTCCCGGGCATCGAGGGTCGGGTAGACGGAGCGCCCGGTGAGCCGGGAACGGCCGCCCGGCAGGTCCTCGAACCGGGTGTATTCGAGGGTGACCACCTCCGGCCACCCCTCGTACTCGAAGGTGTTGAGGATGAACTCGTTCTCGCGGACCGTGTGGACGCTGCCGCGGAAGGCATACTCCACATGGTCGTTTCCCTGCTGGATGAAGCGGAAGGATCCGCCGGCCCGGTAGTCGTGCTCCTCGATCCGCGTGGTCAGGCCGCGCGGCCCGATCCACTGCCGGTAAAGCTCCGGGTCAATGTGTGCACGGAAGACCGCCGAAGCCGGGACGTCGAACTCACGCTCGTACTCGGTGTACGGCAGGCCTTCGGGATTGGTGACTTTCAGTGCGTTGCTCATGGTGTGCTCCTGTCCAAGGTGCCGTCCGGCGCCGAGGCAAGGCGCCGGCGTCGTCATTTCAGGAAACCCGCTCCGACTCCAGCAGCTCGTCGAGGCGCTCGTAACCTTCGCTCATGCCCGACTCCATGCCGGACTCCGCCATGCCATCCCGGGCTTCGAGGGTCGGGTAGACGGAGTGGCCGACCAGCCGGCAGCGGCCTTCGCCCAAATCCTTGAAGGTCATGAATTCGAGGCTCACAACGTCGGGATAGCCGCCGAACTCGAAGGTCTGGATGATGCAGTCGTTCTCGCGCACGGTGTGGAAGATGCCGCTGAATGAGTAGGGGTCGCCGTCGGGACTGGTGTGGAGGTAGTGGTAGCTGCCGCCCGTGCGGAACTCATAGTTCTGCACCTCCATCTGCAGCCGCCGCGGGCCGAGCCATTGCTTGAGGAGCTCTGGATCCTTGTGCGCGCGGAAGACGTCGGCGACCGGGTAATCGAACTCGCGCTCGTAGTCGATGAACGGCAGTCCGGCCGGGAGGTCGAGTTTGAGGTCGTGGCTCATGATCTGTCCTTGGGCTGCGGGCCGCGTCCTGCGGCCTGGGCTTGGAGCACGGCGTCGAGGTTGCGGAACTGAGCCTCGCGGACCAGCCGGTACTGGTCGATCCACGCGGTGAGCGCCTCCAGCCGTGCGGGATTCAGGTGGACGGGCCGGCGCTGCGCCTCGCGGGTACGCGTGACGAGCTGCGCCTGCTCGAGGACCTGGATGTGCTTCGACACCGCCTGCTTCGTGATCTCGAAGGGTTCCGCCAGCTCGTTGACCGTGGCCGGACCCCGGCTCAGCCGGGCGATGATGCGGCGGCGGACCGTATCGGCCAGGGCCATGAAGGCCTGGTCCAGGAGGCCGTCGTCGCTTGCCATGTAGTCAACCTTCTTGTTTATCAACCTTGCGGTTGACAACGAAGATACTCCGCTGCCGGGACCCGGTCAAGAGGTACGACGCCGATTTCCGTCTGGCCGACTACGAGCAGGAAACGCCCGGGGGGCGCCACCGTGAAAGGTGGCCGCCCCCGGCGTCGTACGCGCAAAAAGGGATGGAGCTAGGGGAGTTCCTGCACGCTCTCCAGATTGGCGTCGAGCTGGTCCGGATAGAGGTTCTCGGTCTTGCACTCGAAGTCCGCGTACATCTGCAGCTGGTCGGCATAGTGCGGGGACTTGGTGCCGTCCGGCGCGATGAACCCGCTTTGGCCGGGCGGCGCGACGGTGCACATCTGCGCTCCCTCGTCCGAGAGCGCGACCAGGTCGTTCTGCGTGCCGCGGTTCATGTAGTGCGGTCCGGTGAGCGCTTCATCCGGGTCCGCTTGGGGAACGCCGATGAAGTTCTTGTGGTCGAAGGAGTGGTACGACGTCGGTGCTTGCCACTGTGAGCGATCCCCGCCGTGCTTGGCTTCAAGCGTTTCGAGTGCCTCCGCGTAGGTGTCGAGCAGGAGTTGTTCCTTGTCCGCTCCGTTGAAGAAGTCGATGCTCTGTTCGACACCGGCGTCGGGTCCCAGCAGTGCGTTGTAGACCAGCTTGGTGCCGTTGGCCGGCCGTGCCAGACCGGTGCCCGCTGCGTAATTGGCGAAGACTCCTGCCGGCAGGTCGTCCTTGAGGACCTCCTCGAAAAGGATCGGCAACCAGGCGTCCATGATGGCCGGCTGCGGGCCGTCGAGGCTGCCGTCGCCGTCGCGGTCCCGGCGCTGGCCGTTCCACTCGGTGAGCAGTCGGACGTCCTTCGCGGCGGGATGCTTGGCCGGCAGCGTCTTGGCAGCTTCTTCCAGGAACGGCCGCAGGTAGCGGATGTTCAGGTCAGCGAACGAGGTCTCTTCGTTGATGGCCCAGACCTCGTCGCGGGAGAGCTTCTGCT
>NZ_ANPE02000001.1 GCF_000328305.2 Arthrobacter crystallopoietes BAB-32
AGCCCGCAGCGCGGCACGACCCGGCGCGCCATGCTGGGCGCCGGTGCCGTCGCCGGACTCGGCCTGGTCGCCGCGTCAACGAAGAGTCATCCTTCCCGTGAAGCTGGACCGTTGGCTCTCCCCTTGAGGCGCTACAGGGGCAAGGGCGGGTCCCGTCGTGAAGCTGGACCCGCCCTTGCCGTGCTGGGAATCTGAGTGTGGTCTAGTCGTGCAGTGACCGTGCTTTTGACTCGGTGATGACAAGCGCGCTCAGGAACGTGCACAGTGCCGCGCCGATGACGTAGTAGGCAGGCACATCTTGATTGCCCGTGCTGGCGATGATGCTTGTGACGATCAGCGGGCCGGCTCCGCCGAAGATGGCGAGGCCAATGTTGTAGCCGAACGAGTATCCGGTTGTCCTCACCGAGACTGGGAATAGTTCCAGCAGCGACGTATGGATGACGCCGGCCTGACCGGAGAACAGGACCGCCAGGAGAATGATTCCGCCGATGGCCCATGCAATGCTGCCGTTCTGCATCAGCAGATAGGCCGGGTAGGTCAGCAGTGCCATGAGGAGCGCCGAGCTGAGGAGGACTTTCCGCCGGCCCAGTTTGTCGGCCGCCATGCCGGCGAATGGGATGGAAAGGCACAGCATGGCGAGCCCGATCGAGGTGATGATGAAGCTTGTTGATGCCGCAAAGTTGAGGGATTTTGACAGGTACGTTGGCAGGTAGTTGAAGATCA